>JAGROY010000042.1 GCA_020439995.1 Verrucomicrobiia bacterium | reverse complement strand
CATTGAACTTGCCAATCTGCCACTCGATCGCTCAACGATCAACGCGTGCGCTTCCGCCGCCCATGAGCTTCTCGACTTCCGACAGAGTCGCCATCGTGGTGTCGCCGGGTGTGGTCATGGCCAGGGCACCGTGGGCAGCGCCGTAGTTGACTGCTTTGTCAGGGCAGTTGGCGGTCATGAATCCGTAGATGAGGCCCGAAGCAAAACTGTCGCCGCCACCAACGCGATCAAGGATCTCAAGATTCGGGCGGTGGATGGCTTCGTAGAATTCGCCGTCGTGCCAGCAGATGGCCCCCCAGTCGTTGAGCGTGGCGCTGTGCACTTCACGCAGAGTCGTTGCGGTTGCTTTGAAATTTGGAAAATCACTGGTCGCGCGGACGATCATTTTCTTGAAGTTCTCAACCTCGATGCCTTTGACATTGTCATCGACGCCTTCCACTTCAAAGCCGAGGCAAGCGGTGAAGTCTTCCTCGTTTCCGATCATGACATCGACGTGCCTGGCGATGTGCCGATTGACCTCCTGCGCCTTGGCGATACCGCCGATCGACTTCCACAGTGACGGGCGATAGTTGAGATCGTACGACACAATGGTGCCGTGCCTGTGAGCGCTCTCCACGGCCTCAATCACAACGTCGGGAGTGGTCGAGGAAAGTGCGGCGAAAATGCCACCAGTGTGAAACCAGCGCACGCCCTGCTTTCCAAACAGGTCATCCCAGTCGACGTCGCCGGGCTTCATCTGGGACGCAGCAGTATGCCCCCTGTCAGGAACGCCAACGGCTCCACGCACACCGTAGCCACGCTCTGTAAAATTCAAACCAACCCTGACATCACGGCCAATCCCATCGTAGGGCGTCCACTGAATCAATGAAGTATCGACACCGCCCTGCATGATAAAATCTTCCACCAGGCGGCCGACGTGATTCTCTGGGAAAGCAGTCACGACCGCCGTGCGCATCCCGAAGCACTTGCGCAATCCCCTGGCGACATTGTATTCGCCACCGCCTTCCCAAACCGTAAACTGCCTGGCTGTGCGCACTCGTCCTTCACCTGGATCAAGGCGCAGCATGACTTCCCCGAGGGAAACGAGATCGTATTTGCAGGATTCGGCGGAACGGATAGTGAGCGACATGAGTTATACGTGGGGATGTTAGATTAAGCTTGGGCGAGGGATGCTATATCCCATTCCGGCAATGAACATTCAGCCGCAAGTTCATTGAAGCCTTCAATTTCAGCGCGACTGAACAGGAGTCCGCCGGCTTTTGCTGTCCGTGCCGCAGCGTTCGCTTCCAGTTGTCCGGGCAACATGCAACTTTCGTTTCCATGGCCTAAAACGTCGTCGATCACCGCTTTCACATTGGCGGCCTGATCACGACCAGCAGCAAATGCGCCGCCGCTGACGGCATCCGGGTGGACGACCTGAAAATAGAAACAACACGTGCGCTTCTCACCTTCTGGAACGGGCCGACTGCGCAGTGTCGGCAGGGAGCCTCCAATCAAACCCGCTACGATTTCATTGATCAGCGACAGACCGTATCCCTTGTGGGCACCAAATGGCAGCAGGGCGACTGCGGCATTGGCGTCAGTCGTTGGTTTCCCATCGGCATCGACAGCTGCGTTTGGGGGCAGCGGTGCGCCTTCACGTCGGAACTGTTGCACGCGCCCCATGGCCACTACGGATGTAGCCCAGTCGATTACCACCGGGTAGCCGACGGCATCGGTGGTAGGAAATCCCCAGCTGTGCGGATTGGTTCCCAATGTCGGAAATTTCCCCATGAACGGAACCACCTCTGCCAGCGCTGCGGTGCAGTTGGTGTAGGCGATGTATCCCCTCTTCGCGGCGTCCATCACATAGCCGCCGCCCCACAGGTAGTGAAAAGCGTTGTCCACGCTCACCTGCCCGATACCGTAGCGATCCGCTAGTGCGATGGCCTCTTCCATGGCCTGAAACGCAACCGATTGCCCGAGCTTACGGTTGGCATTCCAGATCTGCGATGCTTCGAACCGGGACTCGATTTTTTCAATTTTCGCCCCCGGCACGCACCCCCCAGCCATGCTACCCAGATGCGAATCCAGATGCAGCGCCTTGAGCGCATTGTGGGTACGAATGCCGTGAGTAGACGCCAAGTCACAGAACTTTGCGGCGTCGTCTGATTCAAGCTCGGAGAATCCCCGCTTAAAGTAGGCAGCTTTGACCAGCGCGTGATGCTGGTCGTGAGGGACAACAAAGAATTCTTCGGCCATGTGTGGAGTAACTGTTAAGAATCTGGATTCAAAACGGCGACATTCCTAGGCACCATCCAGAATGGCAAATTCTTTTTGACAGGCAGCACACCCGCCCACTTCGAGGGGGACTTGAGATCCCGTTGGAGTTATTTTGGGACAATGAACGGCTTGCCAGTAAAAGGGCACAGCACCTGAGAGCCTGGGCTCTTTCCAGTGACGTCAACCAATTGCCCTTCGCTGCCGAACGGACTACGGACGAGCCCTTTCTTCCCCGCGATCCGCTTTGCCACGGGCAGCGATGGTGACGACTCGGGAGCAGTTGCCACGGGCACTGGCCGTGCAAGGCCGCCAGTATCTGCTGACAAGTCGATTGGACTGCCATTCTTCGCGATCGATGGTGGCTTCTCGTCCTCACCTACAGATTCTTTTTCGTCTTCTTTGACAACCTCGGGCTCAGACGCAGGCTGACGGTTTGCAGCGACAGGAGTTTCATCTCCCTCATCCTCGGTGGTTGGGACATCAGGTTTCGTCGGCTGCTCAGGCTCGGGCAGCTTGGGCTCAACTGGGCCAACATCGCTCATTTCACCCATCGCAGGCACTTTGAACAATTTGCCCGAGTAAGGGCAACGCACTTCCTGGCCGGGAGAGAGGCCGGTGACATCCACCAATTGATTCGAGCCAGCATATGGGCTCCTTACGTAGCCTGGCCGACCTGCCACACGGGTGCCTTCGAGAATTTTCTCACTGCTGCTCCCTGACTCCTCTGCGAGTGAACCGGAGCTTTCCTGCGGCGATGGAGGCAGGACTGGCTCAGGAAGTACCAGCCGGGGCTCAGATTCTGGCTCCTCTTCCTCAGGGGTGTTCCTGGACGCAGCCGATTTCGTGATCGAACTTGCCAAGTGACGAAGCTCTTTTTTTTCCTCTTCGTCGATCTTGATATCAGAACCGCTCGTTGATGACGAAGATGCAACGAGCGACTTCCTGCCCTCGACTGGCGCGGCAAAATCCGGCACGATGAAAATTTTTCCCGAATATGGGCAGCGGGCTTTCACCCCTTTACCAAGGCTACTCACATCGACGGCTTTGTCCCCGTCTTCAAAGGGACTGTAGACATAACCTACCGCTCCTGGAATCGGTCGGGCGGTGGGATAGTTTCCAGTCAGAGCAAAGCCGCCACCGCCGAATGAACTCCTCGGCTCGCTGTGCGACTTCTCAATCTCATGTGAATCCACCGCCACTTCCTGTTCCCCATTCACCTTTCGCCTCGACGACGGCGTCTCCTCGATCGTGTCTGCAGCAACGTCCTCCTTCGCATCACCGCCAGCGCCATGACCTGCGAACATCACTGGCAGCAAGCCTCTGTCCTGCACTTGATTCCAAGATTCTCGAGGAGGCAAACTGCACGAGTTCGCCGCGAGCAGTCCTACGCCCAACAGCGATTTCACCACTGAAGGCACACTGAGTTGTACCCCGATACTTGGCAATTCATGATTGTTCACACTTCTTAAATATAAAGGAACTGGAATTATTCCATCAAAAAATGAAATTTCCATCAAATTAAATAACCCCTATAGAAACCTGCCCTGTCCGTAGTGTGCTGAAATTTGTAACCAGAAATTTACAAAAAACGCAGCCGAATTCGTAGAAATCCAAGCCAGTTGCATCAGTGGCAGGCCTGAATGTTGCGGGCCCGGTACCTGAGGAACAAAATGGACACAAATAGTATTGATCTCGAGAAACCGCTGCTGCTAGGATCACGTCCTGTCGTAGAAATCGAACAATAATCCCCATTGTCATGACCAACCTCTCGGATTTGAAGTGGCACTTAGCCATTCTCTCAGTTATCCCCCTTTTTGGGATCTCAACGCCCGCCTGTGCGGGTGTGATCAGCTTGAATTCCAGACTCGATGGAGCTCAAGCAAACGCTGGTGCCGGAACCGGCTCTCCCGGCACGGGCTATGGCAGAATCACCTTTGATGATGTCTCACGTGTTCTCACTTGGGAGATCAACTGGGAAGGCCTGCAGGGAACCGTGACGAACATGCACTTTCATGGCCCAGCCGCCCCAGGTGTGAATGGTGGCGTAGCAGTGGCAATTGCAGATCAGGAGACACCTTCGATAGGAACTGCTACACTGACCGAAGCCCAGGCTGCCGACCTGCTCAATGGACTTATTTACATCAACATTCACACATCCGTTCAAGGGGGCGGAGAAATTCGAGGTCAGGTGCTGGTACCAGATTTGCTGGTATCGCTTGATGCGACGGCTCTGGACGAAGGCCCACTCGAAACTTGGACGAATAATGGCTCGTTGCCCGGCGATTTCGATATTGAATTCGACACCCCCGAAGTAGCTACAGTGGATGGCGTAAAGGCTGTGGTATTCGATGGTTCTGGCGACTGGTATGTTGGCCCTGAGACTCCAGCGTCCGTCACTGGCGCGTCCAGTCGCACGGTCGTTGCCTGGGTGAACAATGAAGAGATCGCAGATGAGGAGACCGTCTTTGCCTGGGGGCGCCGCGGTGGCCCAGACGCTACCAATACCTCCTTCAACCACGGAGCCAACGCGACCTTTGGCGCCCTCGGTCACTGGGGAGGATCTGACATTGGTTGGAATGGAACTCAGGTAGCAGGCGAATGGACGATGATCGCTTACACTTGGGACGCCGATACCCAAACCACCAATGTCTATACCGATGGCCTGTTCGCAAACCGGGAGGAGAACATTGCTCTCAACACTCACGCAGTCGACAATCTCGATACTCCATTGCCCTTCGTTGTCGGGAATCAGAATGAAGCGGACGGCACCCACACCGATGCCCTCTCTGCAACGATGGCGATTGCCCGCATCCGCACCTACGCAGGCGTTCTGGCACCAGAGCAGATCGAAAGCGACTTCATTGCTGAAGCACCCGATTTTGGTTTCGCCTTCCCCATTATCGGGCAGTTTTCCGCCACGCCAGTAAACTTTGCCGCCGGCGACACGGTCACCCTTACCTGGCAAACTCTTGGAGCAGACTCCGTCACAATCGACAACGACATCGGCGACGTGAGTGGAATGACGAGCGTAGAGGTAACGCCGACCTCAACCACTACCTACACGCTCACCGCGAAATCCGGTGACAGCACGAATACTGCCGAGGTCACCGTCTCACAGGTAAGTCTTGCGACACTGGCCCATCGCTGGAGCTTCAGCGAGGCAGGTGGAGCAGGAACGGAACTGATCGATGCAGTGGGAGGAAAAAATGGAGTGATCATCGATGGAGGAGCCAATGACGCAACGGTGGACGATGGCGCGGTGACGATGACAGGAGGTGACCGTACGGCGTCTGATTACGTCGAGTTACCTGCGGGTCTCATCTCCGCGAAATCAAGTCTTTCAATCGAAACCTGGGCCACTCAACACAGCATCCAGAACTGGTCCCGCGTATTTAGTATTGGCTCCGCTACGACGAATGTAATGCACATGTCGTGGACCCGGGGCACCGATGGAAATACGAACGAATACCGGTGGAATCTAGAAACTGCAGCAGTCCCCGGAAATTTGACCATTCAGGACTTCGGCGGGACTCCTACGAATCCGATCGACGAGGAAGTCCACTGGGTGGTGACGATTGACGATGCAGGGGGAGCGAACGGCGACACCCTGGTGACCATCTACAAAGATGGCGAACAAGTCGGGCAAGGTGAAACGACCAATGATACATCGATGCTGGTCGATACCAATATCTGGCTGGGCCGGTCTCAGTGGGGAGACGCCGCGCCAAATGCTTCTTACAACGAGTTCCGGATTTGGGATGGCGCGATGACGGCCTCTCAAGTTGCCAAGAACAATGCCGATGGTCCGGACGCTGAGTTCCCCGTGTTGATCAACCGCTGGAGCTTCAATGAGACGGGAGGCAGCGGCACAGAATTGATTGACTCGATCGGTGGCATGCACGGCACGATTGTCGAAAATGGTAACAACGACGGCGTGGTGGGTGGAGGCCGCGTGACTCTGGCAGGTGGTGGTCGAGACAGTTCCGATTACGTTGAACTTCCAGCAGGCCTCATCTCTGGCAATCCCAGTCTATCGATCGAAACCTGGGCCACGCAACACAGCATCCAGAACTGGTCCCGCGTCATGAGTTTCGGCTCAGCAACGGACGACGTCTTTCACATGGCGTGGACCCGGGGCACGGCTGGCGACCAAAACGAATTCCGCTGGAATCTAGCCGGTGTCGGAGGCGACGATCTTACCCTGCAGGACTTTGGCGGCCCTCCACCGAACCCAATCGATGAAGAAGTCCACTGGGTGATCACCTTTGATGACGAAGGCGGAGAAAACGGGGACACGCTTGTTACCATCTATCGGAACGGCGAAGAGGTCGCACAGGGCGAAACCTTCAGTGACACATCGATGCTGGTCGACACCAATGCCTGGCTCGGGCGCTCGCAATGGGGTGACAACGCTGCAAATGCATCATGGAACGAATTCCGAATCTACAGCGGCGTGCTCTCCAGCGCTGATGTGGCCGCAAACTTCCTGAAGGGACCGGACAACGACAGCGATGGCGATGGATTGCCGAATTCGTTTGAAGAGGCGTTTGCATTCCTGGATCCAAACAACGCGGCAGATGCTGCGCTCGACCAGGACAACGATGGTCTCAGCAACCTCGCTGAATTTGAGCTCGGCACCGATCTTGAGAAACCCGACACGGATGGAGACGGCCTGAAGGACGGCGAGGAAGTCGCTGTTGCAATAGGATCCAACCCGGCAAACGCGGACACCGACGGCGATGGCTTGACGGACGGAGACGAGGTCAACCAGTATGGCACCAGCCCGGTGTTGGCGGATTCAGACGCAGACCACATTTCTGACGGGCTCGAAATCGAATTCGGATCGAACCCTAACGATCCGGCAAGCATCCCAAGCGCCACTTACCCCAATTTGATCCACAGGTGGAGTTTTGAAGAAACAGGAGGCGAAGGCACTGAGCTTACCGACTCCATCGGGACAGCGCATGGAACGATCATCGATGGCGGCGTCAGCGACGGAGCAGTGGGCGGCGGACAGGTAACTCTGGCTGGCGGGATAAAAGACGACAGTGATTACGTGGAATTCCCCTCCGACCTCCTTGAGGGACTCACCAGCGTTACAATCGAAACCTGGGCGACCGAGCACTCGGTACAAAACTGGTCACGAGTGTTCAGCTTTGGCGCCGGCGATGGTGATACAACCGATGCCTTTCACCTGGCATGGTCGAGGGGCGGGGACCAAAACACGCAGCGCTTGGAAAAGCAGGGCCCCGGACCGGCAGACTCTAACTTGCCCGTCGAACTAAATCGCGAATACCACATCGTAGCAGTTTGGGATGGTGAAGGCGGTGAAACTGGCGACGGCCAGTACCGGTGGTACCGTGATGGTGAGCTTGCTGCCTCTCTGGACAGTGCTGGCGTCGGGCTCGACACTGTGAACGATACCGTGCTATGGCTGGGAAGATCGCAATGGGCTGACAACACCGCGAACGCATCCTGGAACGAACTCCGGATCTACGAAGGGGCGCTCTCGCCTGTCGCGGTTGCCGTGAATACGGTTCTCGGCCCAGACAACGCTCCCGGTGTCTCTGCGGGTAATCAGTTTCAGATCATTGATTTCCAGCTTTCGGATACCGGAGCAGTGACGCTCACCTGGACATCCCGAGAAGGAGGCAAATATGGTGTCCAGCGTTCAGATACCTTACTGGAAGCAGGCTGGGAAGAAGTCACAGACGACGAACCATCGCAGGGTGCAACGACATCGTTCACTGACGCTGGCCTGCCTGCTGGAACAACGTTCAAATACTACCGGGTCATCGAAACTCCCTGATCCCGGTTCAGCTGATCCGACTGAACGAGAATTCATTTAACAAAAGTCCCATGGCGACATCAACATCGCCATGGGACTTTCTGCTTTAGAAAAAGAGTATCAGGCCCGGTGCTTGTCGTGCCATTCGCGGTAAACGATTGGCGAGATTTCCGATGGTTTGATCTCCGAGCGCCCGCCCCAGAAGACGTTTGTATAGTTTACGGGAATACCCACATCTACGAGGTGCTTGTCGATCGCAGCCTTGTGCTCCAGCACGCGGTCTTTCTCTGTGCCGTGCAGGACAGCCATGATATTGACGTTTCCAAACTCCGGCCCACCCTCACGCCAGTAGCAATGCGTGAGAATGTCATGCCGTCCAATCTCTGAACCCGCTACCTGCTGCATGCCGTCGGGAACTGCCCAGTGGAACAATCCGTTGAAGCGCGTCACCCGCACGCCGGTCGAGGAAGGCTTCGCGTGCTCTAGAAATGTTGAGAACCGGCCGATCACTTTCTTGCCATCGAGAATCTCCGCGATCCGGAAAAACTCATCGAGCGAAACACCCGCGATTTCCGCGCGCTTGTCCCAAGGATTCTCACAGATTTCATCAGCGGACAGCTCCTCTTTGAGTGCCAGCAATACATTCCATTCCTCCGGCTCGAGTTCCACTGTAGCAGTGGTCGTCATCGTCGCTGGAGCATCTGCTTTCGCTCCGGGTTCCATCGATTTCCGACGGACATGCCCGACGCCCAGGCTGAAAATTCCGTTGGCGGGCATCAGCTTGTATTCCTCGGCCCCCGTGAGGCGCAGGAGCACATCGGCATGCTCTTCCAGTGACTCGCCCTGGGGTACCTTCAGCGTAGTCCACAATCTGTAGGCGGAACCTGAAACTTCGCGGTCGGTTGATCGGGTGACCACGTGGCCGCTGAAAGGATCCTGCTGAAACATAAAATCAAATGCCGCCTCCAGCTTGTCCGCCGGCACTTTCCAGGCAGTGAGCGCTCCATGCGCCAGCTTGGTAGCGAGCAATGTCTGGCGCACACGGCGAATCACGCCTGCATCCAGCATTGCCCGGATCCGCTCCAACACGACCTCCAGCTCGACTCCTGACTTCCTGGCGATATCCTGAAAAGGTTCACGGCAAAAACCGCTAATCATGTCTTCCGACACCTCAAGGATGCGGGAGTTAATCGGATCTGTGTGCTCAACTGGTATGGTCGCTTGCATGGCATGACGAATGACACGAAAAGCACTGGTTGTCAGCTGCGGTTTTGCGTTCTTTAGTGCCGGTATTGACCGAAAAGGAGCGCTACTTGGCCAAACTCGACCCACAACTGCTGCTGAACGCCTATTGCTCAGGCGTGTTTCCCATGGGCATGGGCAATGGCGAGATCGGCTGGTTCTCTCCCGACCCCCGCGGAATCATACCGCTCGATCGATTCCACATTCCACATGGACTCCACCGGACACTCAAAAAGCGCCCGTTCGATGTCCGCATCAACACCGCCTTCCGCGACGTCATTACCGCGTGCTCCGAGCGAAAGGAAACCTGGATCGATGCCAGTATCATCGACAGCTACACCCGACTCTACGATCTGGGCTTCGCCCACTCGATTGAAGCATGGCGGGACGAAAAACTGGTGGGCGGGCTCTACGGCGTATCTGTCGGCGGCGCATTCTTTGGCGAATCGATGTTCAGCCGTGTCAGCGATGCCTCAAAGGTGGCCCTGGTTCACCTCGTCGCCAGACTTCGCGAGCGGCGGTTTCTCCTGCTCGACACGCAATGGACCACTGCCCATCTCAAAACACTGGGGGCGGAGGACATCTCTAAGAAGGAGTACATGCTGTTACTCGGTCGCGCTCTCCGAGCGGAAACACGCTTCGAGGGCAATCCTTACGTTTGAGGTTCCCAGGCGCTGCCGTCAGGCATTCATGAGATCTTCGATCTCTTCCGCTTCGATAGGAATCGTGGCCATGAGGTCAATGTTGCCGCCGTCCCGGATCACAAAGTCATTTTCCAGACGCACACCGAACCCTTCGTCGCGGATGTAGATGCCAGGCTCAATCGTGAACAACATCCCCTCTTCAACCGGCTTGTTGGTATTGCCGACATCATGCACATCCAGCCCGAGATGGTGGGACGTGCCGTGCATAAAGTATTTCCTGTAGAGCGGCTCGTTTTCGTCCTGATCCTTCACCTTGTCTGCCTCAAGAAGCCCTAGCCCGATCAACTCCTCCTCCACCATTTTCCCTACCTCTTTCTGGTAGTCCTTGAGCATGATCCCCGGCTGCAGGATTGCCGACGCCCCTCTGAACACCCTCAGCACAGCATTGTAGACCGCTTTCTGGCGAGCGGTGAAGCGTCCGTTCACAGGGATCGTACGCGTCATGTCAGCGTTGTAATTTGCATACTCCGCCGCTACATCCAGCAGCAGCAGATCACCGTCCTTGCAGGGCTGATCATTTTCAAGGTAATGCAGCACACAGGCATTGATACCGCTGGCAATGATCGGAGGATAGGCAAACCCCTTTGAACGACGACGCAGAAACTCGTGCGCAAATTCCGCCTCTACCTCGTATTCTGTCAACCCGGGTTTCAGGAACCCTAACACTCGACGAAACCCGGCCTCCGTGATATCACAGGCGTGTTTGACCAGCGCGACTTCAATGGCGTTTTTCCTGCACCGAAGCTCATGCATGTGGGGGGCCAGACGCTCATATTTGTGCAGAGGAAAACGTGCCATGCAGTCCTTGCGGAAACGATCGTCGCGCGTCTCAACGATGGCGGCTGCCCGCGGATGCTCGTTGATATTCAGATACACGTGCTCGGCCTGAAGAATCAGCCCGCGGAACATTTTCTCAAAATCCTCCAGCCAGTGGACTTCAGTGATACCCGAGCGCTCCTGGGCCAGTTCCTTGGTCAATTTCGCCCCCTCCCAGATAGCGATCAGCTCTGAGGTTTCGCGAACAAAAAGGAGCTCCCGGTGCTTTTCATCAGCAGCGTCCGGGAATAGAACAAGGATCGATTCCTCCTGATCAATTCCTGACAAATGAAACAAGTCCCTGTTCTGCCCAAACGGCAGCGTCCCGTCAGCACTTGTCGGCAGCACGTCGTTCGAATGAACAATCGCAATCGAGCGCGGTTTAAGCATCGCAACCAGTCGCTTACGGTTTTCAACAAACAGGGCGGAATCAATGGGATCGTATCGCATGTTCCCGCAAGCTTTCCGGCCCCGGTGCAAAAGTAAAGCGCGAACAGCCGCCTAAATTTCAACTGGCAGCGAACTGGTCGCAAGCCCCTCGCCGCGTTCAACCGGACTACCCGCCCACCCTGACGAGCCAACCAGCGAGTCCCGCCAGAAGCAGCGCCAGCACCCCCCAGACATATGCCATCGCGGGTCGCTCAGCGCTTGCAGGATCGAGTTCCAGCGCACGCTTGCGCCCGACCTCCCAGTTGGACTGTTGATAGTAGTGCAGGGCTTCCGTTGCCCGTCCGAGTTGCTCGGCAATCCGGCCGGCACGCACACAACCATTCGCCCCTGGGTCACCGTTACTGCAGGCATTTCCATAGGCCCCCATGGCCTCTTCCAACGACGCCTCGCCGTTGTGTTTAGTCATCGCATCGCCCAGCCGGAGCCACTCAGCTCCGGCTGCCGGGTCCAGAACAAGGCCGGAACGGAGCAATGCAATTGACCGCTCTGGATCACTTTCTTCAAGAGAGGCAGCAAGCCAGAAATGCGCTTCAGCATTCTCCGCGCCCGCAGACAACGCCGCCCCCGCCAGCTTCACATCGCGAGGCCGGATCGATTGCATGAATCGCCAGTGCCGGGGAGATTTTGAAGCGAGCTGCAACCACAGGCGGTCCCCCGCTGCCTCGTCGCCCGCGCGATATTTTGCCAGACCAGACAGCCATAGAAAATTCGCCCGCGCATTGTCAGGGACATCCGGAGCGGCAAATCCTGGATCAAGGAGCTGCCTGTGCAGCTGCACGCCCAATTTGTTTCCACTCATCCCGCCACCGCCGGCGAATACCAGAACCACTGCCAGCAATGCGCCGGCAATCACTGGCACCAGGCCTTTTGCCATCCATCCGCGGGATGCAGTCTTGCCCATCACCTGACGCCGCATGCGCACCGTCAAACCAGCGAGAAACCAGAAACCGATCTGCCCAGCCCAGCCCGGCGACACTGAATCGACCAGATTGAACAACAGAAATCCGCTCAGTGCGGCCAGGAGTCCCCCGGCCACATAGCGGGGCAATCTTCCACCGCGCAGCCGCAGCCGCAGCTTCACCAGCATGACAAGGATACCAGCCCAGAGCCCGCCCCAGCAGACCGCTCCAGCAGCTCCAAAATCGGTTCCCGCTTGCAGAAACTGCTGATGCGCATCCTCCAGCTGACGCGGACCCGCCGCCACCGGAAAAGACGCGTCCATGATCGCACCAAATGTTCCCAAACCTATGCCTGTGAGTGGTGTATCACCGATGACCAGGGCCGCTTCTTCCCAAATGGAAAACCTTCCTGAGAAAAATGTATCGAGCGATGCCCCCTGCAGCGTGCCTCCGAGCAAAAAAATACGGATCGCCGGATCACTCCAAAGGGCCAGCACTCCGCACACGGAGGCCACGCCCGCTATCAACACTGCGATCAATACCCGCTGGGTCCCGAGCAATCCGGCCAGCACAAACACCGATAGCGCACCACCCAGCATGCCGCCCCGGGATTTCGTCGCAACCAGCGCCACCGCTACCAGAACGAATACCATGACCAGTGACCAGTGCGGGACAGGCTGCAATTTCTTCGGCACAAAGATCAACCCAAGAATCGGAGCGAAAAACACCAGCAGTGCCCCACCAAGCTCATTGGAAGGAACACCTCCGCGATAAGTCAGCGCCTCCGGTAGCCAGTGCAGGAACCCGGGTATCAGAGTATCGCTACGCATCCCCAATAATCCGATCACAGCGGTAACCGCGCCAAGCACAATAAACAACCTGACCCAGGTCACTAACTTCCACCGGTCTTCACCTGTATCGTTCGCAATCCAGGAAAACAACCCAAGCCCCCACAGCAACAGTGTCGTTCTAGCCAATGTAACCTGCGGCAAAGGTGACACCCATAGAGAGAGCGGCACGAACAGCAGCACGATTGCGAACATAGGCAATGTCAGGTAATCACTGACGATCCGCCCATTTCTACGGCACACCCGTAACAGCCACAACATACCAAGAATGGCGATGACGATACCGCTCACAACTACCGGAAACCGCTCAGAAAATAGAGCCAGCGGCAATGTGGCCACCATCCCAATCGGGTCCAGATAACCACTCCAAGTCGGCAATTTCCGTTCGCTCATAACCCCTGTCTTCTCTTTTACTTCACTACTCACACTCATGCAAAATCGTGCAGACCATTCGACACAGATTGAAGGAGGTCAAGCCCCAGAGTCAGGCCGGACGCAATGTGATTTCGATAAATGCTGTCTACGCCTCAGCCACCTCGGCGAAGACTCTACTTTTGGTCATGTTGTAACAACAAGCCATCCTCCTATCCCGCGCCAAATAACTTTCTCGACAGTGAACCCGCTCTCCCAACATCCCGCAGTCTCAATTCTGAGCGCTGCCCCCCGGAAGCGCAAGATATTCCCAAGCAGTCAATTTCCTACTTTTCCTGTAATCCCTTCTTTAAAAAATCGCGAACGCTTCCACTTGTGCGAATGATTCCCTGCCGCGCACCTTCCAGAATTTGACCTGACGTCTCTTTGAGCGATGCCGCGTCCGGTCCTGGCGATGAATTTGCCACTGTCGGCGCGGGAGTACTTTTCACCTTCTTCTCAATATTGACTTGCTTCACTGGTGCAGACGCCTTCTGCACAGCCTCTGATGGTTCCAAGGATAGGGCTGGCGCACCTGGTTTTGGCCACGCTTTTCGTGTCACGATTCCAGTCCGGGCTCCCACGTGGACTTCCCCAACCGCGTCACCCGCCTTGTTCACGAGAGTAACCAGCCAGAGCGGCTCGGTGGCATCTGTCGGCATTACCAGCTGGTAGTCGAGGCGGTCGAAGCCCACCTTTGCGTCCTTCGCGGCCAGATCAGCGTGCAAAAAGGCATCCACAGAATCCACCATGACTTCGCGCAATGGCACCCGTCGCCCCTGCTTCCACGCCAGCAGCGTTCGCTCGGAATCAATGCGGTCGCCATTGACCATGAATTCGCGCAATTGTCCCGGCTTTTGAGGATCGAGAGCAAGAATCCGCCAGGCTTTCGGCTGATGATTCCCGTAGCGGCCTTCCACCATCATGACACGGCCCAGATAGTCCGCCCCTTTGGTTTGGGACAGCGTTTGGAGCGCCCCGCGCGCTGATTGCACATCAATACCGTCCGCAGCCAGAAGCGGGGACAACAGGAACAACGGAATCGCGACAAGTGCCGCGACCAGAGAAGCAGGAATGGAAGATTTCATGTTTCAGGGCCGGAAAGGAAGGAACCACCATCCATACCGAGCGACTGCGTGCATTTGCAAGGGAATTGCTGATGGCGGCTGGATTATTACGTAATCATTTGAGAATAGCTTTTTTCAAATGTCTCATTCCCGCCATGCGCGTACGGTCATGAATACCTTTCTGCATTGTCAGGCGCATTGAGGCGCATTTGGCGTTTTTTTTTGTAATGTTCGACCAATATGGCCAAAGACCCTTGATCGAAGGCGCTCCGAATGTTCATTATTGCGTTGCCGCTTGGTAGCAATTCCGGTAGGAAGATCCGCTGAGCATGGCAAAACCCGAACCGGAGGAACGAGCGAGAGACCTCCGATCGCCTGCTGCTATCAGCGAGGTGGTCAGTTCAGGATCCAGCTGAGATTGACCTCTCCGCCGCCCGAGGCGTCGATGTACGTGAAGTCCGCTCACAAGGCGGCCCCATGACTAGATTAGATTCTCTTCGTCGATCGCAAGGCTCTCGGGCTCATCGAAGCTAAAAAGTAGGCCCAACACTCTCCGGTGTCGCCGCAATTTCCTCAAAGACAACCAGGACGAGATCATACCAGATCGCCCCCACCGAAGTCTGGTCCGCCTACGAGCATCTGGAGAAACGCACGCGCACCCGAAACCCGTCAAGATCCTCACCAATCTCATCCCCCTCGTCCGCCACACCTCCGATCCCGAGCCCCCCCCGCTTGCGCCCTTCCGCGAACTCGTCGAAACCCGCTATCTACCAGCAATGGCTCGCCCAACACTAGAAAGTGGCTGAGGCGTCCCACCTCAGTCTACGGTTTCTACGGTTCGGACATCTGACGGAGGGATTCTGGCTCAAGCGGCGGCGCTCAGGGCCATTGTTTTGCGATTAGAGAGGGTCCCAAACCGAGATGATAGCAGTGCTGGATTGTGCAGCACTCCACGTCGCAGGAGGGTTGACCATACCCTGGCACGATGCGCGGCGCGGCGCGTCGTTCGCCAGCTGGGCAGCGGTAGATATAGGGACATCGTTTGGCTCTTGGCGGGAAGGCTAGCACCTCGGGATACGATAGGGAATCTTTCATAACGAAGGAGACTTCGTGTATTCCAAGAGCCAAGGTAGAACGAATGGAAAGGCACGAACAAGGCCTCCCAACAGCACGTTGATTAAGCTCAACGCAAATTCTCCTCACGCTAAAAAACTAGCCCAATTGAAAAGATTCCCCCTCATTGATCGTCTAGCAAAGACTAGCATGTGCGCCGTTATCACGCTGGCCGCTCACACCGTCCACGCTGCACCAGGCGGCAATGAAAGCCTTAAACCGCGCATCATTGTAACCAGCGATGGGGAGATCGATGACCAATGTTCGATGATTCGCTTCATGCTCTACACCAATGAGTGTGACGTGGAAGGCATCGTCACTTCGAGTTCGCAGTATCACTGGCAAGGACACAAATGGGCGGGCGACGATTGGATTGACCCCGATCTAGACGCCTACGCGCAGGTCTACCCAAACTTAGTGAAACATGACCCAGCGTATCCCACGCCTGAGTATCTGCGAGAGCACACGGTTCTGGGAAACGTAAAGTCGGAAGGAGACATGGAGGAGGCCACGGCTGGTTCGAATCTGATCGTGAAGGTGTTGTTAGACAATTCAGACGACCGCTCTGTGTGGCTACAAGCATGGGGTGGGATGAACACCATTGCGCGTGCCCTGAAGACGATCGAAGAAAATCACCCCGAGCGCATGGCCGAAGTGGCGGCGAAGTGTCGATTCTACGCGATTTGGGAACAAGACAAGACCTATCAAGAATACATTCGGCCGGTGTGGGGAAAGTACGAGATTCCGACCATCATATCAGATCAGTTCGAGGCCATTGCCTATCGCTGGACGCAGATTCAACCCAAAGAAATGCAGCCTTATTTCGAAGCAGCCTGGATGAAGGAGAACATCTTGGAGAATCATGGGCCGTTGTGCTCGATCTACGCGGCACACGAGAAGACTTCGGAGAGAAACAACTACGAGTATTTCGCAGGAGACTTCCGCTCGGAGGGAGACTCGCCTGCGTTTCTGCATACCATTGTGACCGGACTACGAAACTTGGAGTCGCCGGATTGGGGTGGTTGGGGTGGCCGCTACGTGCGGGTGCGTGAGAACACCTGGTTAGATCCAGTGCCTGTGGAAGGCTACGTGCATCCAGAAGGCCGCTGGTATACAGGAAACGCTTGGGGCAGGCAGGGCACCCGGGAAGGGAAGACGTCGTCCACTCACCCTGAGTACCGTGAATACTTTAAGCCAATCTGGCGTTGGACAGCTGCGATGCAGAACGACTTTGCGGCACGCGCAGACTGGTGCGTGAAACCCTATCAAGACTCGAATCACCCGCCGATTGTGAAACTTGGTCATGAACTCGATCTCAAGGCGAAGCCGGGTGGAACCGTGAAACTAAGCGCCAAAGGCACAAACGATCCAGATGGAGACAAGCTCAGTTTTCGCTGGTGGCAATATGAGGAAGCGGATACTTACCCTGGCACCATCACACTCAAGGATGCTGAGAAAGAAGAGACCACCTTCACCGTTCCTGACGATGCTGCGCATGGGAAAACGATCCACGTCATCTGCGAAGTCACGGATGCGGGTTCGCCACCGCTGACGAGGTATCAACGTGTGGTTGTTGAGATCGACGATCCGCCCGCGACTTCTGAAGTAAGCCCTCCGAAGCCGAGCATTATCGTGACTAGCGATGGCGAGATTGATGATCAATGTTCGATGGTCCGCTTTCTTCTGTATGCCAATGAATGGGATATTGAGGGGATTATCACTTCGAGTTCACAGTATCATTGGCAGGGTCACAAATGGGCGGGCGATGATTGGATCGAGCCCGATCTGAATGCCTATGAGCAAGTTTATGCCAATCTGCTGAAACATGACTCGGGCTACCCGACGCCGGATTACCTGAGAGAGAGGACGCTGTTAGGCAACGTCAAGGCTGAAGGGGAGATGGAGGAAATCACTGCGGGTTCGCAGCTCATCGTGAAGGCGTTGTTGGACGAAACGAAGGAAGGTCCCGTTTGGCTTCAAGCCTGGGGCGGCACGAATACCATTGCCCGAGCCTTGAAGACGATTGAAGAAGACCATCCAGAGAAGATGACCGATGTCGCGGCCAAGTGCCGTTTCTTCTTCATCTGGGAACAAGACAATACCTACCAGAATTACATCAAGCCGCATTGGGGGGAATTCCATATACCAACGATCATCTCAGATCAGTTTGTCGCCTTCTTCTACACCTGGGACCGGACCATGCCTCCCCGGGAAAAGAAGTTCTACGAAGCGGAGTGGATGAATGCCAATATCCTCAAAAATCATGGCCCACTATGTTCGCTTTACGCGGCACACAATGGCGATAAGAAGGAATACGATGTCGGGGATTTCCGCTCCGAAGGCGACACGCCAGCCTTTCTATACAACATCCAGAACGGACTGCGTAGCATGGAGTCGCCGGATTGGGGAGGATGGGCTGGGCGCTATGTGAGAGTTCGTGACAATACCTGGCTCGATCCCGTTGCTGAACCGGGCTATGAATATCCCGAGGGGCGTTGGTACACAAGATCCGCCTGGGGACGCCAGCGTCTTCGGCAGGAGATCCCCAATGACACGATGCTAGTTGATTATCTCAAACCGATCTGGCGTTGGACGGAGGCTCTGCAGAATGACTTTGCGTCGCGCGCCGATTGGTGCATGGCGGCCTATGAGAATGCCAACCACCCCCCAAAGTGCGCTTAGCGCATGCGGCCGACCTGGAAATCACGGCAGGAGAAATGGTGAAACTCAGCGCACAGGGAACGACTGATCCAGATGGAGACGAGCTGACCTATCACTGGTGGCAATACGAAGAGGCCGATTCCTACGATGGGAAAGTAGAGATCCAGGCTAGCGATCAACAAAAAGCCTCATTCACTGTGCCTGAGGATGCTAGTAAAGGCCAAACCATTCATGTCATCTGCGAAGTCACCGATGACGGCTCCCCCTCGCTCACCAGGTACCAACGCGTGGTGACTACGATCCAATAACACATCCTTAAAGATGACCATTTTATGAAAAACACCATTGGCCGATTGCTGGCAATTCTATCATTGTTCGGTGCCGCCTCGAGTAGCGCAGAGAATCAGAATCAACTCGCCTTCCCAACTGCGGAAGGCTACGGCAAGCACACGGTTGGTGGACGCGGCGGCAAAGTTTACGCAGTCGCCAATCTCAATGATTCTGGCGAGGGAAGCCTGCGTGAGGCGGTTGAGGCCAAGGGGCCTAGAACAGTGGTGTTCCGGGTTTCCGGCACGATCGATTTGAAGAGCCGATTGGGAATTAAGAATCCCAATATCACCATTGCTGGACAGACCGCACCTGGCGATGGTATCTGTATCAAGCGATACCCGCTCACGATTGGCGCCGATGAAGTGATCATCCGCTATATCAGGGTTCGATTAGGCGATGAATCGGGTCAAGAAGCCGACGCCGTCTCAAGCCGATATACGAAGAACATCATTCTCGACCATGTCTCGGCAAGCTGGAGCGTCGACGAAACGATGTCGATCTACCATTGCGAGAATATCACTGTCCAATGGTGCCTGGTATCGGAAAGTCTTTTCGAGTCTCACCATGGAGGCAACCACGGGTTCGGTGGTATCTGGGGATCGAATAACAGCTCTTACCATCACAATTTGCTGGCGCATCACTCGGGTCGCAATCCGCGCTTTGCTTCCGGTTGCGGAAATACGGACTACCGCAATAACGTGATTTACAACTGGGGATACTCGGGCTGTTATGGTGGCGAGAAGCAGCAGAAAGGAAACGACCAGTTCAATTTCACCAATATCAACATGGTCGCGAACTATTACAAACCAGGCCCCGCGACCACGCCCGGAAACTTGAGGCACACCATTGCCAGTCCCTCCGCGCGCGACGGACTCGCTGATCTTGGAAAATGGTTCATTACCAATAATGTCGTCGAAGGCAATGATCAGGTAACTGCCGACAATTGGGATGGTGGTGTAAGTGCCAGGGGAGGAAGCGAAGCCATCGCAGCGCTGAAACTCGACGAGCCGTGGCCTGCCATGGCGATCAATCAGCAAACCGCCGAGGAAGCCTATGAAGCAGTTCTGAAGAATGTCGGAGCGACCTTACCGAAACGCGATTCCGTGGATGCGCGCATTATTCAGGAGGTAAGAGATGGCGTCGCGACCTATGAAGGTGCGGCTTACAAGGAGAAGAAGAAGGTTACCGATATGTCCGTCATCACTGGCATCATCGATTCGCAGAGCGAAGTCGGTGGCTGGCCGGAACTGAAAAGTATCCCGGCACCTGCAGATACAGATCAAGATGGCATGCCAGACGATTGGGAAACGGAGAAGGGACTCAACCCGAATGATGCCAGTGATGGGAACAAGATTGGGGATGATGGTTACACGATGCTAGAACTTTACATCAATGGTGCCATCCGGTAAGGAATGTACGTCTTTGTTCGCACCAGACAGGGTTGGTTTCGAAGCTTCGCAACAGGTGCTCTACCCTCTCCCGCTTGAAACTCATCGCGCTGACATGAACACCAATTCAAAATACCGCCCACTTTTAACGGCAATTCTTGCAGTAGGAATCGTCGTATCCACCGACCCAGGCCACGCCCAGTATCCCAAAATCTCGCCCGAAGTCGCTGCCGAATCTGCTCGTCACGAAGAGCAAATGCAGCAGAATTCCGACGAGGCATGGGAATTGGCATTGCCCGCAATCAAGAATTCAGAAGCAAAGGGAAAGCCATTCATTCCCTGGGCCAGCAAGCCCACTGACCTGCCTGAAGCTGACGTCCCCGCATTTCCCGGCGCTCAGGGCGGCGGCATGTATAGCTTTGGCGGCAGGGGCGGAAAAGTTTACGTCGTGAGCAATCTCAACGACCGGGGTCCAGGCAGTTTCCGTGAAGCACTTGAAGCTGGCGGGCCACGTATCGTAGTTTTCAATGTCGCTGGCATCATCCGGCTCAACGAGCGCATTCGAATTCGGGCACCCTACATCACCATCGCGGGCAGCACTGCTCCCGGCGATGGAGTCTGCATCGCGGGAGATACTGTCGAGATCGACACTCACGATGGCATCATTCGCCATATGCGCTTCAGACGAGGTGCTACCTGGGTTGGCAATCGCAATGATTCCAGAGGAGGCAACCCGGTCGGCAATATCATGAACCCTCCGCTCCCAAACACCAATGGCCCGCGCCTCGCACTTACCAGGATTTGTGGAGCACTAACCCCAGCTTAAAGGCAACCCTTGAAAGACTATGAACTTTTCCCAGACACCGGATGAGCAGCCCTAATTTATCAATATCATTTCGTCGTTCCCTTTGCATCCTTCTAGGAGCCGTCTCGATCTTCGCTATGATTCCTGCTCTCGCGGGTTCGGAGCTTACGCAGGAGAAACCCCGGCTGGTGATACTTACGGACATCGCTCCCAACAACGTGGAACCTGACGATATGGAGTCCATCATTCGCCTCTTTGTCCACGCGGATATGTTCGAGATTGAAGGACTGATCCATTCAACCGGGTGGAGCGCCAGTACTGCCCAGGAAGACTATCTGCAATTGATTCATGAAGCGATCGATTTGTATGAAAAGGACCTGTCGAACTTGCTTAAGCGCTCCAATCAGACTGGACATGCACACGACGACGACGCCCAGGAAATCGGTTACTGGCCCAGTCCAGAGTATTTGAGAGACCGGACGATGTTTGGCAGCAAAAACCGGGGACGCCGGTTCATCGGCGAAACCAACACTTCCCCTGGCAGCGATCTGATCATTAAGCTGGCCGATGAAGATGACGACCGCCCCCTATGGATAACCGTTTGGGGCGGTGGCAACACACTCGCACAGGCTATCTGGCAGGTGCAAAAGACTCGCAGTGAAGAGGAGCTGCAGGCATTTCTTCACAAACTCCGCGTCTACACCATCACCGACCAGGACGGTGCTCAGAAACCCGGCAATGTCATCGAATGGAGTGAAAGCTCTCACCAATGGATGCGGCGTGAATTTGAAAAAGATTTACTGTTCATCTGGGATGAATGCGCCTGGAAGTACCAGAATGGCACTGGCAGGAGGAATTGGAGTGAGTATGCAACGCACGTTCAGGGGCACGGCAATCTGGGCGGCAGGTATCCCAAATACAAATACGGTGTTGAAGGAGATACGCCTGCGTTTCTTCATGTTATGCCCAATGGACTAAACGATCCGAATGTTCCCAACCACGTCAGCTGGGGTGGCTATTTCCAAAGAGGCAAAGGCCCTGACAACGAAACTCTCTGTTTTGCCAACCATGAAGGAGCGACAAACTCTGTTTCCTCAAAATATCAGAATTATTTCTACGCGGCCACCTTCAACAACTTCGCAGCTCGGATGGATTGGGCTAAAGACGGCATAGGAAACCGTAATCCAACTGTCGCCATCGACGACAGTGAGGGAATCGGGATCTTGAAAAAGACTCCATCCCAGGGGACCACCGTAACCCTCGACGCCACCCATTCGCTCGATCCAGATGGCGACAAAATGACATTTAAGTGGTGGATTCTATCTGAAGCAGGCACCTATACTGGGAACGTGGAGATCACAGACAGTAATTCAAGTCGTGCCACTGTTGCGATCCCTTCAGATTCAGCAGGCAAAAGTTTCCATGTGATTTGCGAAGTGACAGATGACGGTGTTCACAACCTTTCTGCATATCGCAGGATCATCTTTGAGCCAAAGTAACCAACTATGAATTACCGCATTTCCAAACTCCTTCATCTCAGCATTCCCACGCTTGCAACAGTCGCTATCTCCCACGCTGTGTATGCGGATTCTGCCGCAGAGGTCGCCGTGCGAACGCAGGCAGCGATCGACAACGGCAACACGCCGAAGTGGTGGACGCCAAATCTGCCTGCGGAGGTCCAGCGTGACGTGGAGAGTAAGGGCAGGCGACTCGCTGGCCAATTGGAACTGGGCGATGAAGCAAAGACGGACAAAGCCGCTGCGTTGATCTCCCAACACTTCGCCAGAGTATGGGAGTGGCATCAACTGGTGGACGAAAGACTCGACACGGCCTGGGCCGACTGGGATGCGGCACGCAGCCCAGGTGACGATGGCAAGGAGAAAGACGAACTGAAGGCACTGGCAATCATGACCGAGCGGATCGATCCGATCTACGCGGAGTTCACACCTCAGATCCAGGGACTGCTAGCGGCGTTGCACAGAGAGATCGGAGAGGAAAAGACCACCGAACTGCTTGATCGCATCACCCGATCACCGGGAGCCGAACGCACCTACAATGCCTATCTGGGCATGGTGCCAGAGATGAAGGATGAAGAAAAAGCCATCCTCTGGGAACGCATGGCGCAAGCTCGCGAAGAATCACTGGCCGCGTGGACTGACAAGCGGATCATTAAAATCTTCAAGAAGCACAAAGTGCGCAATGAGTTTTCGATCGACTATTTCGGATACGGATACCGGAAACGTTACGAAGCCTGGGCCAAGGGACAACGCTAACTGGCACGTAATAATTCCCCCTCCCGATGATCTTTTCCCGAACCTATCTCCTATCACTGACACTAACGATGGTCGCAATGCTGTATTCAGCAGCTTTGGGCGCCGCTCCCCTGCGGGTAGACATCAACTCTGGAGCACGCTCTGACATGCGCACCATCGGTTGGGAGAATTGGGTTCCCTCGGAAGACGCAATGAGCCAGACGTTCGGCGACACTACCGTCACGTTACGAGCTGGAGATGTTGGCGACTTCATCAAGCTCTTTGGGAACAAAGCCCTCCTCGTGGATGGCCTCACCGTCGGTGCTGACGGAGCAGTTGCAACCGGCCCATTGGAAGTCGCAATCAGTGGACTTCCCGTCGGCACGCATACTTTCGTTGGGTATCACCACACCGCTGGCGGTACTCTCAGCACCTACACGATTTCGGCAGGTGGCCACAAATTTGAGGGAATCAAGCCCTCAATGGATGCCCACCACAACGATGAACTGGCGACATCGTTCATCAAATTTGAGGCAACATCCGGCGAACCTTCAGTGATCCGGCTTTCAACCGACCGCAGTGGCAGCATCGTGTTGAACGGCTTCGCTCTCGATGTCTCTGACCCTGCTAAGAAAGCGCTTCAGCCCGCGCCGGCAGATCTGGATCGCCACACCGCAGCCGAAGATGGCAAAGTAAAGCTGACCTGGAAATCATCTGACACTGCGGTCTGCCATGACCTCTATATCGTCTCTGACACCAACTTCGACGACGCCGATCGGAAACTCGCCCATGCGTCGAAAGACTCTGAAGGATATGTCACTACCGTAGCGGCAAACTCTTTCACTGCCCCTGTCGTGGCCAACAACTCGCTGCTTCACTACGCGTGGCGGGTGGATTCAATCGATGCAAAGGGCAATGTCACACGCGGGGATGCGTGGCACTTTCGTGTGCGGCATCTCGCCTTCCCCACAGCCGAGGGATACGGGCGCTTTGCCATCGGCGGTCGCGGCGGACGCGTCATGCACGTCACCACCCTCAATGACTCGGGCCCCGGTTCTCTGCGCGAAGCAGTTGAAGCCATCGGGCCCCGCACGGTCGTCTTTGATGTGTCTGGACTCATCAGCCTTGAGTCCAAGCTCGTCTTCGGCGGCGACAACGAATTCCTCACCATCGCCGGGCAGACGGCACCGGGAAAGGGCATTTGCCTTCGTAACTACACCTTTGGCGGAATGGGCGCGCAGGATACGATCATCCGTTTTGTCAGACTGCGGTTGGGGAACCTGTCAGGGATTACCATGGACGGCATGGGACTAGCGGGCAGCGACCATTGCATTGTGGATCACTGTTCCATTTCCTGGACGATCGATGAGGCGTTCAGTTCGCGAGGAGGAAAGAACATCACCTTCCAGCGCAACCTGATTTCCGAAGCACTCAACATCGCCGATCACAAGAAATACAGCGAGGGATCGGCTCACGGATTCGCCGGATCCATCAGCGGCAATATCGGCAGCTTTCACCACAGCCTGCTGGCGCACAATGCCGGGCGCAACTGGTCGCTCGCGGGCGCCATCGATCAAGCAAACCGCCACGCTGGACGACTCGATATTCGCAACATGGTCGTCTACAATTGGAAAGATCGCACCACCGACGGCGGGGCCCGGGAGGTGAACTTCGTGAACAACTACTACAAACCAGGCCCGGCCACGCAGTTGTTGACTTACCTCAATCCGCAATACGAGAACCCCTCCTTCGGCCCGCAGCAGTATTACGTGAAAGGGAACATCATGGAAGGAGTGACCGAACCTGAAGGACCGACGGGACCATTCAAGGGAATGAAAATCAAAGGTAAGCAATCCGCCCCAGCGACCGTTCCAAAACCCTTCTTTGAGCACTATGTCAGGACTCACACTGCCAGAGAGGCATACGAAAACGTGCTTGCAGACGTCGGCTGCAATGTCCCCATGCTCGACGACCACGACAAGCGCGTGATCCATGAGACACGAACCGGAACCGCGAAATACAAAGGCAGCAAGTCAGGCATTCCCGGACTACCTGATTCGCAGGACGATGTCGGCGGCTGGGAAGACTACCCGGAAATCCACCGCCCCGCAGACTGGGACACGGACGCCGATGGGATGCCAGACAAATGGGAGAACGAAAAAGGATTGAGCCCAAATGACGCCGCTGACGGTGCCCAGGATCCTGACGGAGACGGCTTCACCAATCTGGAGGATTACCTCAACTGGCTCGCCACAGGGAACACGGGGAACGTTTAGCCACTTCGCAGCCGGCACCGGTTCTGCATGTAGGAACACTGGAACTCTACCTCCACTCAGTAGAGCCGCTCCCCGATCAGATCGGCATCACCGGGATCGCCAGACACTTGTCAGCAATTGAAGACAAATGACTTACCACTTCTTCTGTCAATTTGGCCCAGGAAATGCGTAGGATAATCTCGTGCTTATCGAGAACCCACGCCAATCCCCTGACAGTTCCCCTATGGATCCTTCTAAACTGATCGACGTACACAGCCTCCAAATCATCGCCAACCGTGCTTCCACGTTGGAAGAACGTCTTGAATCGCCATCCACTGCGTGCAGTGGCGGTGCCGCGATCGAAAACCGATTGAGCGCGTGGAAGGCCGCAGCCGCGAAGGGAGATGAACGTGCCTTTGCCAGACGGCTGGAGTGGGATCAATGGTCGCCTGAACTTGCGGCTTCTGTTCTCAGTGATGACGTAGAGCGCGAGCTTGCTCACCTGCCCTATCTCGATTTCCTGCGGTCGCTTGAAGGCGGCACCTGGTCGGAAGCGGAGATCGCCGGGGCAATTGCTGACCATCAGCAACTCGCCGGTCAGCGGCCATTCATTCCATTTTATCTTCCATTCTTAAAAGCCGCCCAATCGGCTCTGCCTGCGACCATCGAGCCCGCATTTAACCAGGCATTGGAGAGCACCCTGCTGGCTGAGTTGTCACAGCTGGCCACCGCATCGCTTTTTGAGACCTACGAGAAATTCCGCCGGGAAAGTGAAGCTGCTCCGGTCGCTGGCGGGAGCGCGTGTTACTTCGCCTTTCTTGATCACCTGCTGAATCGTGGCGGCACTGCGGAATTCTTCACCGAATACTCGACGCTGGCCCGGTTGATGAGTTACAGCGCGACATCGATGGTTACGGTTGTCAGCGAGATTGCTGCACGCTTGCACGATGACCGCGAGTCGATCGCAAACGAACTTTTCGCAGGAGATCCCCTAGGCCAGCTCACGATGCTTTCAAAACCATTGTCCGACCGGCACTGCGGCGGTCGGCGGGTCTACCGGCTGGAGTTCAGTAGCGGTGCCTCCGTGATCTACAAGCCAAAAGACATCTCGCACGAAGATGCCTTCGGCGCATTCGTGGACAAGCTACGCGATGCCGGCCTCCAGCACGCACCACGCACACCAGCCGTGCTTTGCCGTGACGGGTATGGCTGGGTTGAGAACATTCGCCAGGAGGAATTGACTGTCGAATCCGAGCTGGACGGTTACTATCGCAGCGCGGGCACGCTACTCGCCCTCGTCTACCTGCTGGATGGAAATGACTGCCATATGGAAAATGTCATCGCCACTAGGAACAGCCCCGTCCTGATCGACGTCGAATCCCTGCTGCAGCCACGCATCGCACAGAAATCGAGCAGCGGTACATTTTCGATCGCTGCCCAGCGTGTGCGCAACTCAGTGCTGAGCACGGGACTGCTGCCGCAGTGGCAAACGAACCAGCTGGGTGTCTACTTTGACACCAGCGGCTACAGCGGCACTGGCGGCTATGCCTCGGCCCAGACGAAGCGTACGTGGCACAATCCTAACGGCGATGACCTCTCATTCACCGATCGCAATCCCATCGCCGCTCCTGAATCGAACCTGCCGATCGTCGATGGCATCCCCCGCCCTGCTAATGACCATCTGGATGCGCTGGTCTCCGGATTCACCGATGCTTGTTCGTTCATCATCGCTCAAAGAGACACAGTCGCAGCGCACCTCAACGGCATGTTCGACAGCCCGACGCGTCTGATCTTCCGCGCCAGCACTCACTACGGGCAGTTGCTGCACCAGTCACTTTCGCCCGCAGCGCTACGCTCGGGTGTCGATCGGGGCATTGAGCTCGAGAATGTGTTCCGGGCCGCCACGGACTCCGCCGATCGACCGGCTCACTGGCCGATTCTCAAACAGGAAAAGCAAATGCTGGAGCAGCTCGATGTCCCCTACTTTGCGATGAGCACATCGAGCCGCGACCTCACGCTGGCTGGCAAGGTCGTCTGCCCGGATTTTCTCGATTGCTCAGGCAAGGATCGTATCGCACGTCGGCTCGCAGAATTCTCTGAAGCTCACGCCGCGCAGCAAGTCGAACTGATCCGCTCTGCCTTTGTCACACCGGATCACATGGCATCACTGGCAGATGTGGGCAAAGGAGCGGACGCCATCATTGCGCAAATCAAGCCCGTGCATCACGACAGCCTGCTGGCATCTGCCGAATGGATTGCCAACTCGCTGGCTGCGAATTCCATCCGTGGGCGCGATGGCTTTGCCACCTGGATGGCACCGGCCTATCTTCAGCCCGACGCGCAGAACCAGCGCGGAGTCAGCTACTACCTCTACAGTGGCTGCGCCGGGATTGTCCTGTTCCTCGCCGCTGCCGAATCGGTGCTCAGGAAAGGCACTTACAATGAACTCATCGACAGCGCCATCAAGCCGATCGAGAACATTCTCAACAGCAAGGACGTGGCAACACTCCTCGAGAAGGAAGGCATCGGTGGCAGCAGCGGCTTAAGTTCTCTGGCATATGCGCTCACCTGTGTTGCCAGGTATCTCAACGATGACCGGTATATCTCGCTCGCCAGCGCACTCTGCGATCACATCACGCCAGAGCGCATTCTCGGAGACCGCTCGCTGGACATCATCGGTGGCAGTGCCGGTGCCATCTTGTCCCTGCTGGCACTGTACCATGCTACAGGAGATGGAAAAGTCCTCGATACCGCGATCACCTGCGGCCGCCACCTTTGCGATCAGGCAGTGAAGAATGCGGACGGCAGTGTTGCCTGGCGGTCCGATCCCGATGGGTTGCTGCTTGCAGGATTCTCGCATGGCACCGCCGGTATGGCGCTGGCCCTGGCTCGGCTGCACGCAGCCTGCGGTGATCCCCAGTTTCTGGATGTGGCGTGGAAGGCCATCCAATACGAACGGACCGTTTACGATGCGGAGCAGCGCAACTGGCCAGCATTTCTCCCGCAGGGGAAAAAACGGTACATCAGCACTTGGTGCCACGGCGCTCCCGGTGTAGCGCTTGGGCGGCTAGGCTGCCTCGATCTTTTTCCAGAAGATCGACGGCAGGGTATGATGCAGGAACTGCAGATCGCACTCGACACCACCATCGAAACCGGGATCACCCAGATCGATCACCTCTGCTGTGGCAACCTTGGCCGTATCGATATTCTGTTCACCGCCGGTCGGCAACTGCAGGATCAACGATTGAAGGAGATTGCAATGGCCGGAGCCACCCTCGTGCTGCAACGCGCCAGGGAAAACCGAGCCTTCAGCCTGGCGACCGACCCGCAACGAAACGCCTGCTTCCAGCCTGGATTCTTTCGCGGTATCAGCGGCATCGGCTACGCCCTGCTGCGCCTCGCGGAACCCGAACAGGTGCCCAGCGCCATGCTGTGGGAAGTGCCGGGTTGATTTCGTCCCGCCCTAGCGTTCGGGGGTCATTCCTTTATCAGCCGAGCTCCCTGCAGCTTCGTTGAGACGTTCCGGCGTTAGCCCCGCCTTCAATCCTGATGCGATTTTGTAGGCGTTGAACTTCATCATTCCCACATAAGTTCGGACATCGATGTCCTCACCCGTGAGCGGCAGGGACGTCTCCGGTCCGGGATCATCCCCCGCAGCGGAGTTCCTGGCCGGCGGTTTGAAGTCGATAATGTCTTTTACCATGGCCACCACCTCAGCTTCGCTGTCATCGATCATGTAGCCACTTTCCCATGAATCCTTCACCTGCTCTTTCAATTCGACAATCTGCCTTGCACCTCCCGATATATCCCGGTCCGCACGGTCAAAAATCTTCTGTCCCTTATTGCTGAAAACACGGATGTGAATCGATTTGTCCGGCAGTCTCCCCAGAAAAATGTTTCCCACTCCGGCCGACGGCAACTCCTTCTCGGAGCGAATCTGCAGCAGGCGCAGCCTGAACGTTGGAGTAAAGTCTCCGCCCAGGGAGTCCGAATACAAGACTCCTCCAATCTTTACTTTCGCGTCAATGGAGATCCGCCGGATGTGTCCTGTGTGGATGATGGTCTCGGAATAGATCGCGGGAAGATCGAGCTGCTTTACCACGTCAACCATTTCCTCGACCCCGTCCGGCTCCTCCTCGTCCACCGTGGAGATACCCTGCAGACTCATGATTTCAAACTGGTAGGCACGCCCCCAGTAGGCGAAGCCATCGTGACTAGTAACAAGCACCCGCCGGCGTGGATTCGCCCAGGGAACTCCCTCCACTTGTGCTTTGATCCAATTGTCCAGCCGCTTCAACTCGAATCGGTAGGCATCTCCGCGAAGATCGAAATCAGCCGATGCATAGGGAGCAATTTCCGTCAGCGCATCCACCACCGTCGCAACACATTCCGACCACAATGTGGGGTCTCCCCAAACGTGCGGATCAGGACGTATTCCATCCTGCTGCTTCAGAATACGATCCTGGGGAATTCCTGCCGTGACAGCTACGGTCTTCACACCATTCTCACTTAAATCCCTGTAAACACTTTCACTCCCTTCCTCCAGATTGAGCCCATTGTAAATAATGAGATCGGCGGTCCTCAGTTCAAAAACATCTCGTGCGGTCAGGGTGAATTGATGTGGATCCCGCCCCGGCGGCATCAACACTACCAGGTCGACGGAATCTCCAGCGATCTGGGACACCAAGTCTGCAACGATCGTCGTCGTTGCGACCACTTTGGGCCGGCTACCATCATCCGGCGCATCTGACACGGTTTCCGCAGTTAAGGTACCGTCCGTCGACGACTTCTGATTGCAACCCGTCAGTCCAAGTGCGGCAACAGCTATCAGGCAGACACACATGGAGCCCGCGCTGAATTTCTGTGCAATGCGCGATTGAACCAAACAGAACACTGCCAATAAAAACTGCCTGATGGTCTCCATGTTGAAAATTAGCTAGGCCTGATTTCTCAGATGTCAAGGTAGACTCTTGAGAGTGCAGTGCAGCCATCGCGAAAATCCTCCGTCGTTGCCATTGCTGTTGCCATTACGCTTGATTGAATCGCTTTCCGGCATCTCCTAACGCAATGCTTTGCGCAGCACCCAGACGCGGTGATTCTCGCTGTCCCCCACATAAACCGCACCATCAACATCGACAAAAATCCCATGCGGCCGCGCCATCGCGCACTCCAGCGCCGGGCCGGGCTTGCCTTTGCCGCGCTCACCGGTTCCGGCAATCAGTCGCAACACAGGCGGATCTACAGATAGATCAATCATGCGCACTGAATGGCTTTCGGTATCGGCCAAGTACACGTTGCCATCAGGTCCGATACTGACACCTTTGGGCCCTGACAATGTCGCTAACTTCGCCGCAGCCCCATTTCCCGTGAAGCCGCTTTTCCCAGTGCCAGCCATGTGATGCATCGTGCCTGCGACCAAGTCCAGACGATAGACGGCATTTCCCTCGCGCAACGCCAGCCAGGCATCGCCGCCTTCGGCACCGGATGCCGATGCGAAATCGATCGCTCGTGGACCATGCAAGGGCGCTGTAGAAAACGCCACACCATCTGCGCCCGTGCGCCTGTCACCCGTACCCGCCACCGTCCGGATCACTCCTGTTTTCATATCCACCGCCCGCACTCTGTTGTTACCGATGTCACACACGAACAAATCTCCGCCCGGCGAAAACTGTATGCTGTGAGGACGGTTCAGTTCGGCTGTCACAGCCAGTCCGCCGTCACCGTCGAATCCGGCAGTGCCGGTGCCGACCAATGTCGATAGAATTCCCTTCTGCATGTCCATCTTGCGCACCACGTGATTCTGCATCTCCACGAAATAAAGGTCGCCCGCACGGTCGAATCGAACCTCGTAGGGTTCGTTCAGCAGTGCTGCCGTCGCCTGCCCGCCGTCACCTCCGTACCCGGGCTTGCCGGTACCGACCATCGTGCTGATCCGCCCGTCGGAGGAAACTTTCCGCACCACATGGTTTCCGGTGTCACAGATATACAGACCGCCATCCGGCCCACGCACGATTCCGAACGGATTATTCAGTTGCGCTTCCACGGCATCGCCACCATCACCGGAATAGCCCCGATCTCCCGTTCCTGCGAAGACCTCGGCAACGTAATCTCCGGTAAAGGCATCGCCAGCACAGATCAGCGACAACAATGTCGAAAGAACCACCGATCGGGTTCGCAGGAAAGGGACAGCATCGGACATATACTGAGGACGCTAGCGAATACCGACACCGCAAGCCAACACAAATCTCCGAGCAATCCCGTTCAACTCCATGCGGGCAACCGCACGACGAATTCCGTGCCCTCTCCCGATCGGGACACGACCCCGATGGTTCCGCCGTGAAGCTCGGCGCATCGTTTGCTGATCACGAGTCCCAGTCCGGTGCCGGGAATTTCGCCAACATTGCTACCGCGGTGGAAAGCTTCGAAAAGTTGGTCGATCTCATGCTCGGGGATGCCGATGCCGCTGTCTACAACCGAGAACACCGCGTATCTCCCTTCGCGGCGTCCGCCGAACCGCACTGGCGATCCGGCAGGCGAGTACTTCACGGCGTTGCTGAGTAAATTGGTGAAGATGTGTCTCAGCAATGCTTCGTCGGCCGCAGCGCCTGAAAGATCGTTTTCAGCCGTCCATTCGATGGGGCACTTGTGACTGGTCGCGGACAGGGATTCGTCGCAGAGCTTGGCGACGAACGCATCGATGTCGAGCGGAACCGGTTTGTATGCGAGCTTGCCGGCGTCAACCCGACCAAGGACGAGCACTTGCTCCATGAGTTCCGCCATGTTGCGTGTAGCGGAGTAAATGTCGTCGAAGAGTTGTTTCCGCTCGTTCGGAGGCAACCGCTCCTCGTAATGCCGGAGCAGTTCCACCGCACTCATGGTGATCCCCAGCGGCGTGCGGAATTCGTGACTAACGGTAGTCACGAACCGGCTTTTGAGTTCGCTGACCTCACGCTCGGCGGCGAGTTCGCGTTCGCGTTGCGATGCGATTTCCGTGGCCTCGACAAACTCGTGCGTCAGCAACGTCTGGCGGCGAAGCACCAGTGCGCCGAGAGCGACAGCGATGGCAACCGGCAGGATCCCCAGAAGCGCAGGCATCCAGGCAGCTCCCGGCTCAGCAGGACGCATGGCTGCGGGTTTGTCCTCCCGGGGCAACGGCCAGTCCAGATTCAGTGCCTTGAGTCGCTGGCGGAGGGTGAAGAGATCGACTGAGGCGACACGACCTTCCAGACCGCCGACGATCAGGCGACTGCCGTCGGCAGCGAGCCGAACATTCGAAACAAAATGAAGATTGCCAAAATCCCATTCGGCGACCGACTCGCCGGACTGCGCGATGAACTCGATGCGCGTGGTTCCCATCGAGCAGGCGATGAGCGAACTGTCGCCGGTGAACGACACAGCCCCCTGATACGTGAGCAGCGAGTCGCGCCGACGTTCCCAGAGAACCTGCCAGTTCGCCGTGGAAAAACAAAGCACGCGATTAAGGCCCACGATCGCGAGAAAGCGACCGTCCGGACTGTAAGTGGTGATGCCCGGACCCGAATCAAGGCGGGCGATGATTTCTCCGCTGCGGGCATCCCACACCACAGGGCGGCTTTCCCCATCCGCAACCATTCCCGCGACCACTCTGCTCCCATCCGGACTGATCGCCACCGCGCCTCCCCCCGTGGGCGAAACCGGCGAAGGCGCACTCCCCCGAGCCAACGTTACTGCCTCCAACGTCACCACCTGATCGGGTCGCTCCAGATCGAGCACCACCAGTTTCTGGCCTGCTCCGGTGATCAGCGCATAGCGGCCATCGGCACTGAAGCTGGCACTGGTGCCGACGATTCCCTCCGGAAGTGCGATGGTCTCGACATTTGATTCGATCGCCACCGGGTCCATCTCGCCGTCCGCAGGCAAAGATCGCAGTTGAAGTGTGTGTTTCCCGATGGTCCATATCTGTCGATAACCCGGACGAAATCCGGCTTCGACGTATTCGGACATGGGCACCAAGACTGACTTTCCTCGTTTCAAATCACACAATTCGTAGCCAGGCCCAGGCGAATAGGATCTGGGCGTCCAGACGGCGTAGCGGCCGTCCTGCGAGAGGTCCATCCGCCAGACGGTCGCCCGGCTCACCCAGGAGGCCTGGAGTTGTTCGTTGGCGGCAGGTTGTTCGACTCTCCAGACACCGACGCTCTGCCCAGGAACTCCTCCCCCGAAACGGCGCCCATCGGCCGACATCCACCCGGCAAGTACCCCTTTGATTTCGCAGATCAGTCTGGACGATGCGACGTCCCACAGCCGAGTCACCCCGTCCGATCCGGACGTCATCAGTTGCGTGCCATCCTGGGTGAAGTCCTGCACCCAGGGATTCAAAATGCTCCCCCCCATCTGCGCAGTGCTGCCCGTACTCGGCTCCCAGGTGAACAGCGTCTGGTCACCGCAACTGAACGCCAGACGCTGCCCCTGCCGGTCCCATGTCAGCGCCTGAATCGTCGCCGGCCCTTCAACCGTTCCACGCTGCTCGCCGGAAACCGTATCGAACAGATAAAGCGTGGATCCGACGAACCCCGCCAACACGCCTCCCTGGGGGCTGATCCTCACCGAGTTCCAGAATCCGCGGTAACCGAGCTTCTCGGGAAAGCGCGGCAGTGGTCGCACTTCGCCAAGAGCGAGATCATAGACGAACTGCGAACCGGCGCTTCCATCCATCGACAGCCCCATCAGACGGTCATCCGCAGAAAAAGACAGCGGCCAGGAAGTTTTCACCGCGCGCGGGTCAGCGTTGATCGTACGCAGCAACTCGCCTGTGCGCGGATCCCACTGCGTGAGACCGCCACCGTTGTAACGAATGAGCAGATACTTCCCCGTCCGCGAGAACTGGAAATCGCCGACGTTGGCCCCGTCCGGATACTCTGACGGCATCGGGAAATCACGGACGTGTGTGTTGTCCTTCATCCGATACATCGAGAGTACCGTCGGGTCGTAGCGGGTGACATAGTGTTCGAGGTTTTGATCGAACGATACTCCGTATGCTGAGGATTCAAGCGGCCACTGTTGCTCGGGAACCAGATCGTAAAGCGCCAGCGCGGCGATTGCCTCATTCCTCAGCTCGATGGACGGACGGATTTTTCCAGCAGTACGAATGGCTTCCAGCGCAGCCTCGCGATGCCCCGCCTTGGTGCTGAGATTCTCTGCACGGGCCTGGGCGAGCGACGCCTTCCACACCTTTTCCGTCTCGGCCGCCTCCGACTTTTCCGCTCGCCTCTGGCTCTCCTGCGCCCGCTTGATCATCATGGCCAGCACCCCACCCAGAAGCAATACCACCACCAGGATGGCACCGATCGCGCGATTCGCCCGGAGCACGCTGCGCCGGACGAACTCGCGGCGTTCCGCGAGCCGTCCGGCACCAGACATGTCGTTTTCAGCAGGCATCCGCTTATTCTCGAACCAGAGTCACCAGTGGCAAGCCAAACACTTCCAGACGCATCCGACTTTCGTCGGATGCGGAGTCTTCACGGAAGTTCCACGGCTCTCAGCCGCAAGAAATACGATGGAGTGTCGGCGGGGATCGCTCCGGTTTCGAAGGTGAACGTATCGCTCTCCAGAGACCCTTCTGCCTGCGTGGGGATGACGCCGGACCAAACGCCGACTCCCGTTCGGGTGCTCAACGAATCCCAACTGGACAAATCCGTACTCTTCTCAAGGATGATCCGAATGTTGCTGTCATAGGATTTCCGCAGGGCCAGGGCGACCGACAATCGATTTTCCGCACCCTGAAAACTCATCGTCAGAGGAAAAGATTGCCCGGCGGACTGGGCGGCATTGGGATCCCAGCCCTTCACATACTCCAGGAGATTGCCGTTCCCATCTCCGTCCGGATCGCTGTCGTTAGCAGCAGCTCCGGTTGCATCGTATGTTCCAAAATGATCGTACCGCCATTGCTGAAGCGGTGTGATCTGGGGTACGATCTTAACCAGTAGGGGACGAACACCGACCAGCGGAATCGTGCTGTTGGCAGGTGAACCAAAGTCGTCGAGCTGCAGTCCGGTGATCGTCGGCCCCAGTTCGACGAAAAAGGGGTTCGTCGCGCTTTCAAATGCCTGTGACGTAAGTGTCAGATGAATTTCGAATTCCCGGGTCTCGCCAGGAGGGATGGGGATAATCGCACCCGTCTCGGCTTCGTAGTGCAACGACGTAGCACCGGAGTCTCCGCTACCGATCACCGTATTTCCTGAGACAAGGGTCACCGAAGAAATTAGCTCGGCCCGTTCGTCCACCCTCAGCGGCGATCCCTTCGACCACCCGCTACCGTCCGGAACCGCATGGAAATACCCGATCCGAACCGTGGAAACCGACGCATCGACATCACTCAGGGAGTTCGTGTTGGAGTCGGCGGTTCGCCCGCGGTTCGATGCTTCGAAGCGAACAGTCGAGCCTGACCGACCAGTAAACAACGTGACTGTTTCCGGAGCGGTTTGCCGAGCGGCGACCACTTTTGGGCTGTTCGTAAAGAAGTGGACGAAACCGGTAGCCGAATCCCCTGCTGCGGCGTCTACCCATCCGTCCCGGTTGAGATCAATCGGGACGATGGAGGTGAATCCGCCGCCAATGGCGAGCGTCATCCTGGCCCAGACGCCTTGCCGATTCTCCCTGTAATAGAGTTCCACTCCCTGACTGGTGGCACACAGGATATCAGTGCGCCCGTCACGATCCCAGTCAGCGGTCGCGATCGCCCTGATGTCGCCATCAACCGCCCCGATCGAACCGCCCGTGGCAGCGACCGGATCCCAGTAACCGAGTCCGCCATCGCCTTTCACGAAAACAATTTCCTCGCGACTGTCACCGGTGACCTCTGCCCACGCTATGACGTTGCTCGGTGGAGCCGAGAAAACAGGGGTCGCCAAGTTGCTGCCGAGGGTTTTCCAGGTAGGGTTGAGTTCGTACCCGCGGAGAAAGATGGTGGTCTCGCTCGCGCCCAGCAGAAACACTTCGTCCCCGGGACGCCTCGAAGCGTCGGCGGTCATGATACAACCCGGAACCGGTGCGGACGAGTTGAGAACCGACTGCCCGTTCCACCCGTTCCCAAGCTGGTACAGCCAGCGCAACTGACCAGTCGTGGAGTTCCCCGTCAGCAGATCCCTGCGACCGTTCGGAGTGCCCAGCTCGCCTGTCCGCAGCAGAGACACGCCTTTTAGCCCTGTGGCAATAGCGGACTCGGGCCAGCCGATAAGGAATCCAGGAACGTTCCTGGCCAGGCGCACTTCGCCTTCGGCCGGGAGTGTGTAGGCCACGTCTTCGCGGCCATCGAGATCGAAGTCGGCGACCGCAGCGCTATGCGGCTGGCCGGACGTGTTGCGGAAGATCACCGGTGCCGACGGGATGCCGTCGTCTTCGCCAAACAGAACGAACAATTTCTTCTGCGACGGGGAGACCGCCAGCAGATCTTCGCGTCCGTCGCGATCGAAGTCGGCGCTGTGCAGTTCGGTCACTCCCGGGAGTGAGATCGAAGTCGAAACCGCTCCGTCTGAGGAAGCACGTCCGGGAATCTGGTGCAGGGAGCGGTTTTCTACGAACGCAAACGTCCCGTTTTCCAAATGCAGGAAGTAGTCCGTGTCGCCGTCGCCATCGGAATCTCCCGCGCCGATCGCTGCGGCGGGGGAAGGGAGACTCACAATCTCAATCGGAGCCAAAAAACCAATGTTCGACCGCCTACGGTAAACCAGCTTGCCTCCCTCGTTAGAGATGTAGTCCATACGTCCATCACCGTCGGCGTCGGCGTAGGTATAATCATTGAAGGCGGAGCCCCGAAAACCTTGGAACCAAATCTCATTGAAGTGCCCCACGCCGTCATTGTAGGACACGCGGTCATGCGATCCGGAATCTAGCCAGCCATCGCCGTCAATGTCCGCGAGCCGAGCCGGAAGATCGTTGAATGTCGTCAGCGTGAAAGTGCCCGCGCCATTGTTTCGGAAAAGTGTCGATACGATCTGCACGATATGTTCATTAGGAGTCGGAGACGTGTGCCCGTCGCAGAGAATATCCACGTCGCCGTCGCGGTCCACATCGCCGATCGTGAGCGCAGCATCGCTACCATAGCCGGTGCCTCTCAACACGGTGGATGTGGGAAATCCTCCGGTGCCATCGTTCCACCGAATCGTCAGTGTTCCCGGATAGCTCCAGGGAGTCGTCGTCCGATTGATGTCATCGGGCGCCATGAGGATCACAATGTCGGGATCGCCATCGCGATCAAAGTCGGCACTCTCGATGTGATAGTTGCGATCATGCGAATCCGTGAACACAGGCAACTCCATGTCCAGCCGATAGCCCTTGGAGAACGTGCCATTGCCGCCGTTCAGGAATACCTGAAACGTGTCCCTATTGTCCCAACCGTCCCATGAATTGATGCGGACAATGTCGACGTCACCATCGCGGTCCACATCGCAGCCAATACCTTCCTGTGGGGTCTCTTTCATGCCGGGGAAGTTCGGCATGGTAAGGGTCGGAAGTGAGATCGTGAATTGAGGATCCAGCGGGTTTGATGCGTACGGGTAAGTTGAAAAATTTAATCCGCCCCCATACCACACAGGCCGACCAGCACCAATATCGAGAACAACCGGAATTGGGCTGTAGTAGCGGGTATTGGTCGTGTCTGCGGCTATCTTCCCGCTGTAACCGCCAGGAACTGGACGCAGCGTATTGGGGGATGCACTGACATGGGTCATACTGCCAGCTGCCAGCAGGATTGCGGGAGGCACGCATTTAAGGATTAAGAAAATGATTTTGTGAGTCTGTGACTTCATAATGATGGAGTAGATGATCGATGAGAATTCAGGAATGCGAGTAGAGACCGGTCGGCCCCGTTTAGCTTGAGATATCCATTACATCGTTTCGCGATATTAGGTATCGGACCTCGGACGGAGCCTGTCATCCCAGATGAGGTGCAAATGTCCGACTTTGGAGGGATTCGGAAGTAGCGTTGCCTGCACTGTGCCCTTCACACTTCACTCAATCCCAGTAGCGGGGGGGGAACTAATCATTCCTTCTATACCTCCGGCCCGTGCCCTTGCTTTGCTCCCTTCAACATCGCACACGCAACCGAATCGTACAGGCAAGACCAGGCCTCCCTCACCTCCGTAGTGAATTCTCCCCGCAAAGTTTCGCACAGCATTCCGATCAGGGCCTGGCCGACGATGGCGTAATGCCACGTCTGTACTCCGTAGTTTGCATGGCGCTGTCCCATGTTCAGCAGTTCGGACTCCAGCTCGTCACTCCGGTCCAGCATTGCCAACAAGCTCGCGAGCATCTCCATCAGTTTCTCCGCCTGAGCTTCGATGTCGTTTTTGAAAAGCGACCGTAACGAGGGATCCATCTCGAACAGTTTCCTGTAGAACACAAGGGCAGCAACACAGCCCTGGCCCTCCAGTTGAGCGAATGATTTACGTACGAGATACTTCTGTCGAGGAGACACGGAAGGACAGAAACCACGCAAACGCTTTCCCGCACTACGACTTTAGTAGGATCGACTTTCGTTCGCGGTTTAGTCAGTCTCTATTCCATGAAAAAGAAAATACTCGTTGTTGAAGACCAGGCCCCCATGAGAAGAAACATCGCTCTGATGTTGGAGATGGAAGGCTTCGAGGTCGAGACGGCTGACAATGGCCTATCCGGCATCGAGATCGCGCAACGGGTCATGCCCGATCTGGTCATCTGCGATGTAATGATGCCTGGTGTGGACGGTTATGGCGTGGTACAAGCGCTGCGCGGAGATGATAAGTTTACGAACATTCCTTTTATCTTCCTCACTGCCAAGAGCGATCGTGCAGATGTCCGCATCGGAATGAACTTCGGTGCGGACGACTACCTTACCAAACCCGTGGTGCGGGACGACCTGCTGGCGGCAGTGACGGCGCGCCTCGCTCGCGCCGAATCGGTGCAGGGGCGCATCGACGAAGCTTCGACGGGCGTCGGATTCAACCCGGATTTCTCCAGCCACGAACCGCTCATTCACGCCCTGGGAGTGACACCGCGCGAGGCCGAGGTGCTGCTTTGGGTCGCTCAGGGGAAGAGCAATGGTGACGTCGCTCTGATTCTCGGTATGAGCGAGAAAACGGTGAAGCAACACATGAGCAATATCTTCACCAAACTGGGACTGGAGAATCGCAACGCTGCCGCGATGCGGGCCGTGGAAGTACTGAACGGACCGGACTGTCGGCGGCACTGACCCCAGTCCCGGCTCACGGACGCTTCCGGCGGATACCTTTCCGTATTAGCATGCCCCCGATACCCAGCGTAGTCAGAGTAACTACGCTTCCGACTGCCAACGGCAACCACAGTTGCCTTGCGGAGTAGATCTCCGCAGTGGCGGGATGCTTGGGAAGATATACCACTTCGACAGTGTCCCCTTCCTTCATCTCGTGTCCCCAGGTGCTGACGGTGTCGAATGCTTCCGGCGAGCCATGCGCCGTCGTGAAGGCCACGCTCAGCACGTAGGTAACGGACGGGCCCGATCGATCTTGGTAACTTGCGTGCGATTCGCCTTTCTTTCGCGGACTCGACGAGTAGCTCACCCGCGACGTGACTTTGGTCACCACTCCTTCGGTCTTCTCTCCAAAAACTGCGAGCCGCGCCTCCCCCAGGAGCGTCGCTCCCAGAAAAAACAAGCCTGCCGCGAGAAATATGAACCCGGCGGGTAAGGCGCATCCGCGACGGTCGTCTTTTGTGCTGTTCATGATGAAATTGCTGACGTCAGTTCGATGGAATCCCACTCACGGAGTGGCAGAGCAAGAATGCCATTCCCGTCAGGAGGCACCATCGGACTTTGGTTGGATCTCCGATCGCCCGAAGTTCCAACCGATCTCCCCGTCCGATCGGGCGTTTCCTCCCATGTGACTCATTGCCAGGAATGTGGGCCAGCCTCAACAGCCCCGCCCTAAGTCGGATGCCACTGGGTCTTTCGACCGATACGCGTTCCCGGAGATTCGCGCTACGTATTTCGGGAGTCAGGCAACCCATCCCAGACGAACATGACAACCACGACACAACTTATCGACACCCCCGCCACCATTCCCGGATTCACGAACTACCAACAGCTCGGATATATCGAAGCATACGATGCCGTGACCAACGGCGCCTATGCGTTTGTCGCCTACAAGGAAACGGACAGCACTGGCGACTGGCGAGTCCGCATCGTCGGATACCAGACACCTGGCGCGGTGTTCGAACCGGATTCGGTGCGCTCGAACGCACGCGCCGCTTCCGCGCAGGGCAAAACCTGGTTTCCATGGGGCTGGGCATTCGATCCGAGCGAGCGTGACACTCGGAACATTCAATTTCGTGTGCATGTCAGTAACGGCGATCCTCACGAGATCGAAATGTTCGTTCAGCTGCGCACGCATGACGGAAGCGCCGAAGCACCGAAGTCAGTACGTTTTCCCTGGCCGGACGAACATTCCGCAGATGCCTGAGACGAAAGGCCCGTCGTGGCAGGCGTGGCCAATGTGGCACTCACAATGATCCCAATCGATCCGACTTACGATCCATGTCCTGGCCCGCTTCCGTCTTCATCGCACTGATCACCGGGATCGTCAGCCTCATCGCGTCGGGTCTGGTCGCCGGTGGCTATGCCGAATGGTATTCGATGCCGGACCGCGAAGGTGCCAGCGGCTACTTTATCATCGCGATGGCGATCGCGGGAGCTGCTGCCGCATTCGTCATCGGAATCATCCTGTCGCGGGTTCTCGGGACGACGTTCTGGAATGCCCTGGCATGGGCGCTTGGCACAGTCGCAGGCGTCAATGGAATCATCGCCACCGGACTCTACCTTTTTTCTGACACGAAACCATCGACCGGAACCGGGCAGCTTGATCCAATTCCGCCCGTCACTACGCCGGAACCTCTGGCACGTATTCAACCCGATCTACCAATCAGCGAATTGCTACCGCTAACAGAATCCCACGTCGATGAAGCTAGCCGCAAGGCTGCGACTCTCGCCATCATCGGCAAACCCACGTTCGTTGGAGAAATGAACGCGTTAATACTGGCAGACGGCCCTTACGAAACCGCCGCACGTGCTGCTGCGGGAGCGATGTATTTCATCGGAAGAATGGAAAAACCCGACGCCGCTCTGGTTCCCGGAGTCATGGCAGCGGGTCGAGACATCCGGGCGCGGATCATCGCATTCAATGGCACCACACCGGAACAGGATCCCGCCTACCACGGGGCAGCCGATGTCTCCATTCGCTTCAGCGCCTGGATGGAAGCGGCGAGGGCGTTGCGATCGAGTGCCGATTCTGGTCTCGACGACGGCAATTTCATTGCCGAATTGAACGCGATCCTCGAACTGTCGCGCATCCGTACCGACAGCGCATCGATGCGCGATGTCTGCCGTGTCGCCAGCCACTACATGGACGTTTGGGCGGGCATCGCCCCCCATCCCGGCGATCCCCCCTCCCGATGAATTCGTAATCGATCCATCACTTGGAAATCCAGCCATGCAACTAACAGAACAACAGGCATTCGCCGTCGCCAAGTTTCCGGCGGCACTGCAGGACCTGATCGCCACCGAGCTTTCTGCTGGCAATGCGATCGCCGAAATAGGAAGCGGTTTTCCCGCGCCGCCGGTCGGAGCCTGGTTGAAACTCGCCAGACCGATCACTACACGACCAGGATCGTCCGACGCGCGACTCGATTTCCGAGAGCGCAACAGTTCGCTCTACTCTTCCGAGATCACCGATCAGACACGGATGTTCTTTGTCCTCGAACCACCAAAACCGCCGACATCCTTGTCAGAAGAACCAACTACATGCCCGGCGACACGGTCAGAAGTGGTCACCACCGCTAGTTCACAGTCACGGCCCACCAAGCGTTCGCTGTTCGTCACGATCGTCGGGTGCCTCGCAATCGTTGCCGGCGCATTGGCGTCGACTGTCAGCTTTATGTCCGTCCTCATGCTACTCGCGGGTGGCGATGGCACGGCTGCGGGACTGACCCCAGAAGGAATTCTGCTCATTCTGTTGCCGCCCGCCACGCTTGCTGCGGGGATCGGATTCGTTCTGAGGCAGCGATGGGCATACCTTTTTGTCCTCATATTATTGTCCACCTCCTTCGCAATTAGTGCCCATCGTCTTCTCAAAGGTCCGATCCCCCGGACGACCTACATCTCCGCTTCGGGCGTGACCACTACGATACTTCCCTCGACGGGGACCGAATCCATTCCCGTCATCATCGTCTCCGGCGGGCTGCTGGCGACGCTGCTGGCACGAAGAATCCGGTCCGAATTCGGATGGGCCAGGAGCACTCCGGCGGCGCCCTGCCCAACGCAAGAATGGAGGGTGGGACACATCGATCGCGATCGCATGTACTACGAGGAACGACACGGAAACTCGTGGAAACGTCTCGATATCGACGGCGAGATGCTGACTGGGCGCGCGCACCACATCATTTACTTTCCCTCACCCCAGACCTGGTCGGCATACCCCGACTGGGTTCGGGGACGACGCGACGAGATCATCGCGCGTGTCAAGTCACGGTTCTCGCCGCCGGACTACGAGTACCACGGCGACCTGTAGCCGACGCCATACACTAACATTAATCTATAATAGCCGCTTTCCCATGTTTCTCATCCGCTACCTCTTCTCACTGGCAGTTTCTCTGGGAATCGCAACCATCCTCTGGACGCAGACAGGCCCGTTCGCGTGGATCGGCGGGCTGCAAGCCAGTTCCGTTGGCCGTCACTCCGCCAGCCTTACATTGTTTCTCACCATTTCGGTCTGCCTGCTACCGATCGGCCTGATTCGGTTGCTGCTTCCGCGTGTAGCGATATGGGACAACGCAGCCTCCTGGGGTGGCCTCACCGCGTCTGCCCTGGTCGTGACGCTCGGCCTGGCCCCACTCTTCCATCCCCATAGCCCGATCCCTCCGGGCGACATCGCCGATACCATCGCCCACGCGACCTTTGTTCCGACCAAGGCAACACTGTCCCTTGCCGCGAACGATGGGAATATCGACCGTGAGAACCAGGCAGCTCTCAGTTTCCGCAATTCGGTTCCCACTCTTT
>JAGROY010000041.1 GCA_020439995.1 Verrucomicrobiia bacterium | reverse complement strand
CCATTAAATTCCCGGAAGAGCCAAAGAAGCCAAGGAAATAGTCTTACAGCTCCTTAATGCCATCGATTTCTCTCTCTTGCCTAAGCGCTAAAGATCGCCGTTTCTTTTCAATGAGATATATTGAGAATTATAATCTGGACGCCATTGCTCACCTCGAAGGAATAACTAGGAGCGGTGCTTCACGTAAATGGCACCGAATACTAAAAGAGCTTGCCGTCCTCACCGAAAAAAAAAACTTTCTGAAGATCCCTTTACCAGAGAATGGTTTGGCAATAGGAGCATTGTGAAAGAGTTTCCTTTCCTGCTTACGGCTCTTACGGCTCTACAGGGACTGAATAGAACCACCGTGGAAATCACTTTGGTACTGATCGCCTCCAGTTTAAAAGACTGGCAATGTAGGCATCAGCAACGATGCCGTATGGAATACTATTTCACTCCAAGCGTCTCTTTGATTACAGCAGTTGCAACAGGAATTCCCACCTTCTCGGAAATCTGAAGAGCCCATTTCCCTGCCAACCTTAGATACTCCAGTGTTTTGGGGCCATCTCCATCTGCGGCAGAGCGTTCTGCAGAAGCCAGATGTCCGGCAGCGATGCGCTCGTCCGTCTCTTCTGCCTCTGCAAAAGCTGACTTGGAGAGTATCTTCAATTCCCGAGCTAGCACATCGAGATCTACTGAGGAAGAAAGGTTCTTCCAGTGCTGGGAAAATGTGACATCATGAACATGGGCATCTGGGCCCTGTATTGCCTGTCCGGATGAAGAATAGTTATCTCTCATAATCAGAGTTGTCGATTGGTCGACTTTGAGTGTGGGTTGTTGCTGAAGTTGCTCAGCGATTTTTTTGCTGGTGTAAACCATGATACTTATCCCCTTGCTACGGCCATCGGATATGCGACAAACCTTGGCATTGCGAAACCCCTCGAAAACGTCAGCCATCACTTTTGCCAATCGCCAACGTGCTGCGGCGTTAGTTTTTGTAGACAGAAGCAAGGCCTTCTTCTGAAGTTCTTCAGGCAACTGGCCGAACGTTCGAGGCCAGTCAACAGCACGAGAAAGCAAAAATGGCGCAAGCAAATCCGGCAGTGCTGAGAGTATCTCTTCCTTATCTTCTGCAGTAAAAGTCAGTATAGAACCAGAAATGTGCTTACCATAACCTGACAAGAAAACGCCTGTCGCGACCGCTGATGCTTTTAGTTCTGCCAAATGAATATGCAGAGCAGAAATCTCATTCTCTGACAGTTCCGCAGTTACGAACACTTCCACATGGGATAGAGATGACGAAATAAGTTCACTGAGTATGGATTCTGGAATTTCGGTAGACACACCCAACACCATTAAATCTCCGGTAGACTCCATTTTCATTGTAACAACACGGGTAGACACTTCGAGAGATTGCCCCGAAGGGGTCGTCAAGGTCTCGCGGGGTATTAGCGCATCGTTTTCACCAGACATCACTTTTTTGTCTGCTTCTACAAATGCCTTAACGACATCAGAGTCATAGATAAAATCTTCGTCACTTTTCCCAAAAATTTGTTCTTTGGTAGAGTTTAAGAGTTGTGCTAGCGGATTGTTTACATACCGGAATACAGGCGCTTTGCCGCTTGTGGAATCGTATGATTTCACAAAAACGAGATTTTGCATGCCATCCAAAATCGACTGATAGAAGGTTACCTCTTCTTGGAGCCTCGCAATTTCTGCGTCGAGTTCTTGGCGGTCTGAATCCATGAGCAAGAGGTATTAACGTCTAATTTTTTTGGACGATCCACATCCGATAGGCGATATCCTGATCTTCTTTGCCGATAGCGTTGGCGTAAATGGCCGTCTTGATGTCGGCATGGCCCATCCACTTCGAAAGCATGTTCAGCGGGCCCCCGGAAACGCTCCCGGGAACGCCGAAGGAATGGCGCAGCCCCTTCGGTGATCGGTGCGGCCCTTCCGCGATGTCGGCAGCCTCCAGCTCGCACCGCTCTTTTTGAAGAACCATCAGATGAGAATGGAATTATCAGACGGTCGGCAGAAGACATCGCCAACTCGGTGTAGATGCCAAAGCTTGGATTGCAATCTATGAAAACCGTAGGCGAAGTCTCGTTCCAGCTCCTTGCGACATCTTTGATCAAATCCGTAAGCCATAAATGCACTCGCGCCCAAGCATCATCCGCACCTGGATACGTTGCGCTTGAAACCCGAGATGCCAAAATCTCAAGCTCCTCGTCGCCGGGAACGAGAAAAAGATTCTCAGGAATTGAAGGGTTTCGATCAGCTACACGCATCACGTAAGACGCTCCAGATCGTGGATCTTGATAGGGACTTGCCACACGATCACGGATGTAACCTGCAATCGTTTTCCTTGGGCTTGATAGAGCACATTCATCAAGGGCCGCTTCACCTCTTTCCATTCCCCCCAGCAGCATACTAGAAGAATTCGCCTGAGGGCACACATCGATCACCAGGACATTTTTATCCGGGTGCGTTCTAGCGTATTCAGCAGCGATTTGAAAAGTCAGGTAGCTCTTCCCGACCCCACCTTTGTTGTTCCAGAGTGCGTATGTTGACATGTTCCGGCAAGAAAGGGCATTTCAAGCATCTTGACGAGGGTTTCCTATCAATAATTTCAGGGATCTGATCTCATTTTCCACAAGGCTCGTTATCACTTCTTCACGAGGTTGGCTCAAGATCGAAACCGGGAGTCGCCACTGGCTGAAAACGTGCCTGTAGTGCGTCCAGCACATCGTGAAGCGGCTGATTGCTCTCAATCGGCCCGGTCATCCAGTTGAGCACCGACAAAGCAGCCTTCGTGTGCGCACCATCGAGACGGCGAAGCTCGCTGATGCCATCACCACGGTAGCCCGTTGGATCATCGCGGCCTACGGCCCAGAACAGAAAATAGCGCGCCGCCTGGCTACCGCCAGTGTCACCGAACGCGGTTCTTTTGAGCAGTTCCAGAGCATCAACTGGCACTTCAGGGTATTCGAAATCCATGAGAAATGTTTACCACAGAAACTCTCTTTTTCCTATCGCCCGAACGGCTGTCGGTTCGCTTGCGAACGGACAAACAGCCGCTTTCTCTTCCGGCAAGGCGGTAGGAAAAGCAGTCTTCGAGGGCGAAGGCGGGGGTTGAAGTCTGCTTGCGGTGGAAGCGGCCCGGCCCAGGCGTTCATTCATCCGCATGAACGGTAATCCAAAACCTCATACACGATGCGGCTCATCATCTAGCCGCTTCTCAATGGGCAACGCTCCATGGTGTGCATAGAGCACTCTTACCTCTTCGGCGGTCACTGTGTAAAAGACGAGGTAACGCCGCCGAAACTCAGTGACAACCTTCCTGCGGAGAATGCCATCAAGCTCTGGATCATCGATAGCGTAAAGAGGGCTTGCTTCGGGAGATTGTTTTACCAGAGCAATAGCGCGAAGAATTGCCTTCACCACGCGATCAGCAGCTTCTGGATTGTCGCGAGCAATGTGGGTGCGAATCTCAACTAAATCCCGTTTGAGAGCAGGATGACGGGAAAAAGCGCGAGACATCTAGTCCTTCTCAGCTTGCAACATTCTTTCGCTCTCTTCGCGAATTTCATTGAAGAACGTTTCGTCGGAAGGATCGAACGCAACGAATGGCCCTTTGGCGCGTTCCTTCAAGATCGAGGCGATCTGCTCTCTTTCGTCAGCCACGCGCTCTACCTTGTGCTGGTGGAGAAACGCTTCAGTTTCATAGAAAGAAAGAGCTAACATTTCACTGACTTGGCCGCGTGAAAGTTCGCCGTTCCGATAGCCATCAACGGCCAGCATTTCGAGAACGCGACGCGGCACATCAGCACCTTTCGAAGAAAGGGCCGCTGCAATGCGGTCAGGAATCTCAATGGTCACGTTCATACGACCATTATAGCAGAGGTAGCGAGCACTTCGCAACCGTTTACACCTCGCGCATCATCCGCATCAGGGCTGCGTGTTGATTTCCTGCGAACCGCGCCAGGCGCAGTCGCAGGAAACAAGGGTTAATATTCCTCAGCTAGCATGATCGTGAGAACCCGAAAGGTCTTGCTCAGGTCGGCAGGGTCTTCACTGCCGTGCACCCTATCATGATCATAATAATCGATCTTCCAGAACACTTTTCCCGCGCCTTCTATGGTGAAGGCCCCAAAGTCATGTTCTCCATACGGGTCATTCTCTTCGGTGAAGGCGCTGAAGTTGCGAACCTCAGCCCAGATCGCAATCTGAATTTCTGGAAGCAGCGATGCGATGCCGGGGGTAAATAAAAATCCCCCTGGAACGCCCTCCCCAAAAATTGGCACGCCGCAACGACTGCGCAGTTGATCATTCAGTTCACGAATGCGCTTTGTCTTCGCATCCACTTGGTTTTCGTTTTCATCCGTCATTTCACTTCTCCTTTTTCGTTCATCAACGGGTTGCACATGCAACCCTTGCCTCGTGGCGAACAGGGGGAGGCAAACGGAAGGGAAAATCGCTCGGGACTAGGTGCGGCCCGCAAGGCTGCAAGCCGAGGACACGGCACGAACTATTTTCGTGAAGTGCGCCAGGGCACAGCCCTTAGCTCTTAAAAGAATGATCGTTGGCACCGCCGCCATAGGCGTGTCTCCTTTTGAAAAGATCCGCCAAGCGGCCAGAGCGTTTCCTTGGGCTCGGCTGTCGGTTCGCTCCGCGAACGGAAAAACAGCCGCTTCGTTTTCTTCCCGGCAAGGCGGCAGGAAAAGCAGTCTTCGAGGGCGAAGGCGGAGGTTGAAGTCTGCTTGTGGTTCGCGGTGGGGAGACAACACCCGTCGTCTTAAAGAATTGTTAACCCAAGTCTGCTAGCATGAACCCACGGCAATAAAGGAGGAGCGGAACGAACCATGTCGTATAGCGACCACTTCAATGACAAAGCAGCCATCGGCGTGGTTCATGACCACGTGCAAGAGCTGAAAGCCCTGGACTTGGCTCATGAAGTGCAAGTGCTCACTGGCACCCTTGAAATTCACGGCAGCAGCATAAGCGGACGCATGGCCGGTGCCGCCGCACTCACCGCCGAGAACCTGCGCCATGGCCGACAAAAAGAAGAACGGGACACGAGCAAACTGCTCCACATCCTCGACATGCTTCGCGATACACTCCGCCAGATCGATGCACGTATCTCGCAACTCGATAAAGACATCGCAAAGCTTGAAGAGCGTCGGGCCGAAGCCGAAGAGCGCGGGGCAGCAGCTTTTGAGCGCATGCACGCGCTTGAAGAAATTCTTGAGGACATCGAGCAATGTGGTGGTCTGGGTGCCGCAGATCGAGAGCGGATCAAACGCATCGTTGACCTCGAGGCGGACGATATGAACGCCGCAGATGCCCAGCTTCTAAGTCTCGTCCGCAAGCGTATTGCCGAGGAACACCGAAACGGCATTGAAGCGAGCGTGGAGACCGAGAACATCCGCCTTGAGCTGGAAGAGAAAATCAATGCCCGGAACACTCTTGTTGAGGCACGCGAGCAAATCATGAATGATCCGGAGGCGACACCAGAGGAAAAACTTGTCCGCGCCAGGGCCGCACTTGAGCGGTCATTTGAGAATGGCATCGATGGTCCGGAAAGCGCCCTTCGATCCGATACCAATCTGAGAACCGAGCAGTTGCTTGACGAACAAAGGATCACTGAAGCGGCAACAGACGACACATTCGAAATGGATGAAACCATGTCTCTTGATACATCGATTCCACCGGCACTGCCGAAACCGTAATCACTGTGTTGCTGGAACGATCTTCAAAACACTCTCAGTGTGATCGTCTTTTCCCCACCTCCCCTGCTCCGCGATTTCTTTCAATACGCGATACTGTTTCACTACCTGGCTCAACACTTCTTTGGTCTTGGCTTCCGATGGAGTGAACACAGATTTGTCTCCGATGCTGCATCCCATTCCATCCGTATAGAATCGGTAGCCAACTCCCGGCAGCTCGTCCCTGGTGGCGACAATGGCTATCTTCTCTGGTGTGTGTTCACTCCTTTGCAGCACCGTCTGCATCTTGATTGCCAGCTTCAGGGCGTCATTGATAGTGGCTTCGTTTGCGCTGACAGTGATCACAATCCCGTCGGTGACTGCCGAGAGCACGAGCGCCGCGCTGTACTTGGTTTGCGCATCGTCCCCCTTGTGGAACCACAAGATTCCGTCTTGGTCCGCTTTAAACCAGGATGGCTGGTTTGCTGTCTTCTCTGCCTCATCAACGTTCTTGGCGTCTGTAGCTCGCACATCGCTTGCAGTCCCATCGACCATAAAAAGCGCCGCACAGGATATTGCCAAGCAACTATTCTTTAATGGTTTACATGTATCATGAAACATAATGCTAGTATTCTGTTTCATGGGAGGCGTGGGACAATTGACCGTTTACGATGCCGATGGACGGCGCAAATATTTGAACAAAACCGAGAGCCGCAGATTTCTGAAGGCGGTTGAAAACTTGCCTGCAATCGATGCAGCCTTTTGCCTAACACTGTATTATTCCGGGTGCAGAATATCCGAAGCACTCAATCTCACCAGCCAGGCCATCGACTGGGAAACTCATGTGATCCGCTTCGGAACCCTGAAGAAACGGGGCAGAAAAGAAACCCGCCGCGTGCCGATCCCGGAACCACTGACCAAACAGCTCCGTGCAGTTGCCGCCGCGCAGTGCAGCGGAAAGAAGCTTTGGAACTTCTCCCGATCGACTGGCTGGAGATTGATCAAAGCGGTAATGCGCGAAGCGAAGATCGAGGGCATCCACGCAACTGCAAAGGGGCTACGTCACGGCTTTGGCGTGCGCGGTGCTATGCAGCAAATTCCTGTCAGTGTCCTGCAGGTTTGGATGGGCCATGCCTATGCCTCAAATACCGCTATCTACCTTGACGTAAGGGATACAGAACAGCGCGATTTAATCAAAAGGACTTGGAAAGTCTGAGCATCGCGCTATCGTCCTTGAAACAGAATACTAGCATTCTGTTTCAAGGACGATTTCGTCTTCCCTGCGTTTTTAAAAAGGCAATGGGCGATAGGGAAAAGAATGGCTGCTTTGACTCTGTCTGCGGGATTCATTCTCGAAAGGTCACAACGGAGCAGTCACCGAGTGTCACATTCTGGCACTGATCCACGCATCAATGGCTGCTACTGCCTCATGCATGAGGCGCTCGAAGGTGGCCTGATCCGGGGGCACACTGATTGAACTCGCGGCGGGGCAGGTGTTGAGAGCGACGCCTGTTAGCTCCTTTCATTTGTGATTGAGCGCTTTAAGTTCCTTCGTCAACGAGTCTTCGAGATCCTTAATCCTCTTGTAGGGCAAGCACCTCTGGCCTCGTGTATCGAACTTAAGATCGTCGGTGTCCTTCGTAAGGAGAACGGTGGGAACCTCGCATCCCCAAGCGTAACCGACCTCAAGGTAAACGTTAGGATTAGCTTCGGTTAAGTCGGCAATGACCAACTTGGCGGTCTTGATCCGATTACGCACCCAATCCATGACGTCACCAGTGAACGCAGAAAGGTCAGCTCGCTCGCACAGAAAGCCAGCTGAACGCACAGCGGCTTGGATCCCGTAGTGTCATCCATCTCCTCCTTGAAAGGCATCGCAACGAACACATGATTCTTCGAGCCTGAAGAGTATCCCGCTGAGCGAAGGATCTCAGCGCTCGCTGAAGTCTGGCTCTGTGAGGGGCTTCCCGACTGGAGGACAAGTCCTCCAGGAAGCAGTCGATCGAGAACCTCACCCAATCTCGCCGCTCGCCCTGGGTTCGCTTCGATGATCACCACTTCTTCAAGATCATTGGGAAAGTCCTGGCTACGAATAGCGTCAACGATCCCCGCAATCTCGGATTCGAAAGCCTCACTCTCATCCAAGCCGTACCCGGCGCCGTGAAGCGTCATACCAACCCGTCGTGTTCGAGGTGCCTCCCCTGCAAGAGAACTCAATGCACGTCGGGAGAAGTCTCGAATCTCGGCATATTCAAACTCCCTGAGAGGAACGACGCCCACAAACAAAACCTTCCGAGCAACGATACCAGGAACGCTATCGACAATCCGGAAGCCGTCCGTCCATGGGCGCATTGTCGATGGATCTGTTCCTGCGTCAGCAAGCATGCCTGTGACTATCTTGTCTAGGCCGTAGTTCGCTTGAGCATACTTGAGCGCCAGCACGTCAACGTCCACATGAAGAGCGTCTTCAGCGACGAGTTTGACCGAAATGTCTGATGCGGGCATGGTGTTTATTTCTTGAGCTAACAGTTCATATTCTCCCACGCGCCCTCGCGCGTTGGGAGCAATTGATTCTCCCCTGACGGTCGATGATCGGTCAAGGCAATATGTTCATGAGAGCAAGTATCGGGTCTAATGCCGTAAAGGCCCGCCATAGCAATCTCCGAGCTACGCCCGTTTCGGATGCTGGGCACTGTGAAAAAACACTCCAGTAAAAAGTTCAGAGATGGCGAGGAAAATCCATCTGTTCGTGGAGAACCCGCACGATATCAACACCGACATCCACCACGCGGTAAAAGATCACATGATGCTCTACCCGGCGTCTGCGGTATCCTTCCCGAATGTTGTCACAAGGTCGGCCGCGTTCTGGATCACAGGCAAGTTCTGCGAAATCATCGCTGATCATTCGAACGTAGCGTTCGGCCTGTTCTTCACCCCAAACATCGAGGATCTGCAACCGCCTTTGGGCGAAGGAAAATTGGCGGCCACCCATCAAAAGCCCTGCCCTGTCCCGGCCTTCCTGTCTGCATCGCGTTACTCGGTGGCCTTTCAGTTGACACTTGTCAACATTTCACCCAGCCCATAAGGCCGAACTTGTTCAAATGCGGATAGGCATTGAGAACCAGCAGCGCAAAGCTCGTGGCCTCTGCTTCAGTCGGAAAATCGCCGAAGCACTCCAGCCCGCCTTCGACCAGATGCCCAAAAACTGACCAGAGATCTGCCTCTTCAGGTTTGCATTGCTCGCACCATGGTTCATCGCCGGAATCATCCATATTTGTCATTTCACTTCTCTCTTTCGTTAATCAATGGGTTGCACATGCAACCCTTGCCTCGTGGCGAACAGGGGGAGGCAAACGGAAAGGAAAACCGGTCGGGACTGGGTGCGGCCCGCAAAGGCAACGCCTTGAGGACACGGCCCGGAGCTATTTTTCTTGCAGTGCGCCAGGGCACAGCCCTTAGCCTTCGCTCCTTCCAGAGGCCAGAAAAGGGCCGCGTGAAGCGGCCCTTTAATGTGAGGCCTATGCGGCGTCTTCGGTATCGTCTTCCTTGGGGGGAAAGAGAACGATTTCGCCGTTTACCGGCAAGGCATCAAGTCTGATCCCGTAGCCGCCTTTCTTGTTGGACCATGCGGCCCCAATCCGTGTGTAAAACGAATTGTCGCCGGATTCCCGGACTGAGTAGGCAATCAAGGCTGGCTGTTTTGTGGTTTCGTTAGTCATGGTCTTTCTCCTTTTAGTTGGTTTTTTCACATTCCCCGAAGGGATGCAATAGACCTTGTCCGAGGTCACCAGGTTCGAGCATCCATCCCTAACACGGACACCTTCGGAGCGGGCCGGGATTGAGGATCGAAACGACCTCTGCTAGAAGTCAGCAAACCGTCATCGGGTAATGTGAAGCCAACCGGAGAAAAGACCTTGGTGAAAACCAAGGCAGTCAGCCGTGCCGAGCTGATTCACTCACGGATCAAGGCCGCATGGATCATGCATGGAGGCTATGAAGTCGCTGCAGAGCACATGGAAAAGAGCAACCGTCGCCCCCCGGCGGTCCGATAGCCGTTTCTACAATCCCAGATTCAAGAAGCGCTTCCGCATTGCAGCGCCCTCGCCTTTCCAAGCCCCCTTTACACGTTTCCCCGCCGGAAACCTCTGCATCCAAAAACAAGGGCCTCCAGGGGCCGTCTTTGGAACCTGGCATCGATGTAAGAAAAGCGCTCATGTATACATGAATACATAAGGGAAAGTTGACGCCGTAGCACTAGAGCTGCTATAAGGCATCAAGATTTCCATTGGTGGAGGGGCTCATGCTCAGCGGCAAATTTCAGAAGTCGGCAAAATTGCCGCCCAGGCGATACGATCACAAATTCTCGGGGCCAAAGTTCAAGCCGCGCGTGAGAAGATCATTCAAGCCACGTTTCCCACGACCCAAACGATAGACCTTTAAGTCTTCATGGCTGGGTTCCTTTCTGGGATAGACGTTCTTTCGGCTATAGAAGCTCGCAGAACGTCGTTCCAATCATCGCCGGGGGTAGGTGGCCGATCATCGATTAATTCGAGCCCTGCCCCTCTCAAATCCAAAAACAGCGCCTTTATACGCTCTGCCAGGCTGTCGCCTCCTGCGTCGTGATCGAATGCGAGAATGATCTTTCCGCCTTTTGGCATCAGTTCCATGGCCGATCGGATCAAGGGTTCTTGTTTCGGACTGAGTGCGCCGCCGGTGCTGAAATAGCGCGCTTGCGGATCGTGCTTGAGCGCGGCGTAGCTGAGCGCGTCAATCGCATCTTCCGCGATCACAAGGGCTGTGTCCCCTGCCCTGCCCTGGCTGCACCAAAGCCCCTTTTCACCGCCGGAAGAAAAAGACGTAAACTGATGGTTCTTCATCTCGTAGCCGCAAACGCCTTCTCGGTTGAAGTGAGGAAAGATCGCATTGTCGCGCCAGTCGGTTCGAATGCGTCCGGCAAAGCGCTCCAAGGTTAGCACCGCAGCCGGAATGCATCGTTCCTCTTCGAGGTAGCGATGTGAAGTAATTGCTCTCATGCCTTCCCATTTGGCTTTGACCTTCATCAGGTCTTTGCTGATCGGTCTGAGATCAGAAACAAAGGCGCTCTTGGACGGTCGTGTGCGCACCGATCCATTCACCCAGGGACGAAGCTCTTGGCGCACCAATCCCAAGGGAAAGGCGTCTTTGCCACCTCTCCTGTTTTGAAGAAAATCAATGATCGAACCGGCATCAGACGCAAGGCTCCCCTTCCCTACTGAAACATGCCAGTAGATCCAGTGATTGTCCGTGTCCTTGCCGATCACAATCACGTCGGTGGGATCGCTCGCGGATCTCATCACCGTAGAGCCGCCACCTTCAGCGCCGCCCTGGTAAGTTTTCTTCGCATTGATCTGGTAGCCTACACTCGCCGCGTATTCGCTCAGATTGATCTGCGTCTTAAAGATCTCGAGTTCGTCTTGTCGGCTCGCCATCAGATCCTCGTTTTTTCAAAAAAATTTGGTCCGCTCCGCGGACAAGGGGGCAGTAGGAGAGGAAGTGTCATTCTTTGAAGCTTTCCTGGATGGTCTTGAAGGGCATGAACAGCGTTAGGCCGTCCTCTTCGAGGCGCTCGAAGCCAAAGCGTGAATAGAAGGAGGCGGCAGCCTGGTCTTTCGCGTCTACAAACAGGCCAATGGCTCCGGCTTGTTCATGGATGAACAAGAACTTGCGCAGCGCGGCTGCGATCAAGGTTTTCCCGTATCCCCTGCCCTGCTGCCTGGTATCCACACCCAACCTGGCCAGGCGAACGGCACCGCAAGGCCGAGGGGGGAGTTTCCGGCGGTAACTGGCGGGAATGCCGCTCTGATCCACTTCGCACAAGGACAGCGTGTAGTAGGCCAGAATGGCTTTGGGAGAACTCGCGCCTTCTTCGGTGAGCACGAACGTGCTGGAAAGTCCTCGTTCCTGGGCCTGACGCGCAGAGTTCTTCAGGTAGTCATTGAGCGCTTCAACGCCGCAATCAAACCCTTCACGATCATGATCGGATTTGGAGAGACGTTCAAGAGAGGTCACGCACCTGATCCTTGTAGATGGCAACGGCGTCCTTCAAGTGATCGTTCGGCTCGGGCGGTGTGCCTATCAGCTCGATCAGGCGCTTTGCCGAGGTCTCGGAAAGCTTGATGGTGCGATCCCGTTCAATGACATCTTCAGCTTCCTTGAGGGCGGCCTGGATCACGAAAGAGTTTACAGACGTGCCTCTGATCAAGGCCGCTTCTGAAAGCCGGTTCCTGGCATCGACCGGCACGCGCGCGGTGATGCGCGAGCGCTCATCTGTTGTTGTGTTGGTTTCCATCGTGTCTCCTTCCGGTGGCAATATTAAACCAGCATACCAGATCCGGTGTCAGAAATCAATCCCGCTGAAATCTTTCCTCCTCCTACTGCCCCTGCTTCGGAGAAGCACTCTTAAAAGTTCTCGCCCGTAGGGCGACGATTTTTTTTCGTTGGGCGAAGGAGGATTGATTGTTATGGCCTTTGGGCCAGGATTTTTACCCCGCCGGAGGCGACTTGATGTTTCCGGCCCGTCAGGGCCGCTTTTTTCCCGACTCTCAATGAGAGCGGCTATATTAGTATATATAAGTTCTTTATAGGAGATGTGGTGGAGCGATTCAGCGCAACAAGGGGGAGCATTTCAGCGCAAGGAATCGCATTAATTACAGCTCTATCCGTTGATATTCAACGCTTTATAGGAGATCAATAGAAGGTGGAGTATTTCAGCGCAAATCGGTGGATGTGGTGGAGCATTTCAGCGCAAGGATCTCAAAGGGGGAGCGATTCAGCGCTATTTCGTCTCAACCCCTTGAAAAATAGTAATTTCTTCGCACCACAACCGCGTAAATATCCCTGCATGCCTGACGGAAATGCTGGAAAGTAGAGCATTTCAGCGCAGGATCCTCTGAAGGGGGAGCGATTCAGCGCTAGACTCAATCTAATGGGGCTTCTTCAGGAGCTTAGGAACCGAGGGCTCGCACGGCTTAAGGCGAAATCCTCCCCGCACAATTTCGCATTCAAGCCCCTGCCAAACGGCTTGGACGTTTACAAGGCGCTTACGGGCGTTCTTCGCAAAGTCTTTAGTATCACTATAGTCCGCGCCTAGCTGCTGCTGAAGCGCACTCCATCTGATCACTGCAGGCTTTCTGAGCGTCGCAACGCGGTAATTCAGCCAAGTATAGAGATCAAGATCGAAACTCGACCCCTTAAGCGCCTGGATCGCTCCAAGGTGCAACGGAATAGGGTGCTCAATAATCTCCTGATAAAAATCAGCACTCAGTGTCACCGTGTTTTGAAAAAGTGAGGGTTGATTGGGACTTTGTTGATCCCAAAAGAAGAGCCATTTTTTTGCGATCGAAGCACTGAATCCAGCGCTCGTTTTCCCGTCATCCCACTGGTACTGCATACGACTTTGAACCAGACGCTCTGCTTGCGTCTTAAGGCGCGTTATATCCCCCCTGTCCCCGCCTGTCCGATTCAGACCTAGCTCTTTCATGAAATCATTGAGATTGTCTCCAAGGCTGATTTCAGGCGTTTTGAGGCGCTTCGCTTCACTGCATAGGTATAGCATGATGAGACGAGGAAGCGTTCCGTAAGGAAGTCCTACAAGTTGCTTCTCTCCGGTCTTAGTATCGATCTTGAAACCAGATTGCACCGTGAGCGTGGCAAAGCCGTTGCGCCTAATCCATAGCTCTTGATCCTTGGGCGGCGGTCCATGAGGCAGTGTGGCTTGCACAAGAACTCTAGTTGAGTGTCCAAGCTCCCCGTCTTCAATGGGATTGGATCCGGCGATTTCAAGCCCGGCGTTCATGCGAGCGATATCGATGTTCTTCAATGAGCCGAATTCCTTGCGCCCCATGATCTCTGCTTCTCCACGTTTGGGCCTGCGCTGATCGATCGCGCCCAAAAGTTTGGGCTTAGCGTGCTTATACTGTGTGCGTTTGGATTTGGCGGCGCTCATGGATGGTACTCCTATTCTAACAATGATTTAAAACCCTACCCTATTCTTCTTTGGTAACTCTCTCAAGATGAAGGGTTCAAGTGATCCACAGGCGAACAGCAAGTAGCATAAGTTCATAAATTATGAGTTTATGCTACTTGCTTACGCCTTCCGTCGCTCATTTTAAGTTCTTGATAAAGTGCGCCTAGTTCGGATTTTTTTTCACCAAGAAGTTCGGCTGTAGTTTCCAGTGCAATGCACATGGCAGCCGAAGTGCTAACGGATTTAGCTCCGCACTCAGTGATCAGAAATGCCTGAATCCGCATGAGGGCATTCACTGCCGACGGCGTAAGATTAACAGCTGTGCGCTCGCGTTGTCCTTCGCTATTGATCTGTGCTTTTTGCCGCATAGCCTTTGAAACTGGTGCGGCACTCCCCTGCCCCGGCTTCTTGTCAAGCTTGGGGCGCGTTTGCGCGGCATTTGTCTTGGCGGCAGGCATCGCCGCTACTGCTTCGCGTTTCTTGGCTTTGGCTTCGTGGGGATCGTCCTGGACGACCTTATCCATCATTGCAGCTAGCTTGTTTAGTTTATCGTTTGTCTTCATTTCATAATCTCCAATGCAAGGTTTAGGAGTTCGTCGCGGTGTTGTCCTGTCACAGCAGACAGACCTTCGGAAAAAGCGTTCTCAAAGGCGGCAGAAAGTGGAAGCTCATTTGTGAGCGCCGGAAGCCCAAGCTTCGCGGCAAGGTCTTCGCCCTTTTGCTTTCCAATCATTGTTTGAACGCGCACCTGATTAAACAGGACATACGCTTTGGCCTGTGGGCTCTTCTTCTTGTTGATCAGCTTGGCCATAGGCGCACTGCCATGGATACTTGCCAGACTCTTTTCGGTCACGAGAATGAGCTTGTCCGATTGCTTAATGAGCGCGCTCAGTTCACGCTCAACTTCACCTTCAATCCGTAAATGCCCTGGCGTATCGGTAACGACGTATTCGGCATCTGCATTCTCGGAAAGGAGCGGCACACCAAAAACAGCAGCAAAGACGCTCGATGTGCCCTGCGGGTCACGATCATCGATAGCAACATCGTACCCAGCTCGTTTGAGCACAGATGAAAGCAGGAGAACAAGTGTAGTCTTGCCGACCCCACCCTTTTGATTGAGAAATGCTATTCGCATAAGTTCATAACTTCATAATTTATGAAAGACTGCACATTATGCGATTCTCTCACTTTAAAACCACTTCAGCAAGTCAAATACTTAAGAAACCCGAAATAATCCCCATAATTTATGAAGTGCGTAATTTATGAACTTCATAATTTATGAACTTCTGTTTTTTATGCACCTCAAAGATCCGATCCTTGAACTCCGGCATTCCTCAGCATCGGCCAGGCGGGGGGCGGAAGGGGAATTGGCACTCCGGGCGAACGAATGTGGCAGAGCGAGTCCTGCCAATACAGGCATCCAATGGCGTCGACAGCTTAGGCCCTGTAAGGCATTGGCTGAGAATGGGGAGACGCGTTCGCGACGTTGCCGGATGGATATCGAAGCAGTGGCTGATGCGCGCATTGGACTTCAACTTCATAATTTATGAACTTCTGTTTTTTATGCACCCAGGCGGGGGGGAGGGGAATTGGCGCTGTAGGGCATTGGAAGAGAATGGGTAGCTTTCGATTCAGAACGGCAATACGTCGTCGTAAAAGTGCCCCAGCACCTCATAGACCAATTCCCAGGACACCGCTTCCGTGATGCACGGTGCACCGTCAACCATCTGGTAGCCGCACTTCATCGAGGTAGTCTCTTAATTCCTGCTGCTCCTGGGCAGTAAGCGCTACCCCTGGCGAGTGAACGCGCCAGAAGTGCCAAAATCCGCAACGGCAACGGGGCAGGGGAGGGGCGTTTCTCTGTTTGAGCCTATGAATATCGGTATTTGCCGTTGATTTTCAGCGCTATGCAATGTTGCACAATAATATCAATTATTGTGCATTGTTTTTAGGCTGTATCGGCAATTTACTTAATACCAAACCATTACGAACACAGTAAAAAATATTATTGTGCAATCGCTCGGTTGCCGTCTGCGCCTTTTGAAAAGTTCCCGAAGCGCCTTTGGAAAACATAGTAATTGTTGACCTCCAGTACTTGTTTCGTAGTCTTCCCTCATGTTTCGCGCATTTCTGTTTTGTCTGGTAGTGGCGGGTCCGGTCAAGGCCACAACAACGTTCGTCGACATCAACTTTGATCGATCGTCTTGGGAGGCTGGCTTGACCGGCATCGTAACTGACACTTTCGACAGCGAAATCGCACAATCGACTACTCTGAATCTTGGTTCTGGAATTCAGTCAGTGGCCAGCGGAGCGATCGGCTCGCCGAATCATCTCGTGACCGCCGGAAGATTTAATACGACGCTTCGGCCCTCTGGATCGGGATCGGACGGTTTTACAACGATAGTCTGGACGCTGCCTTATGCGGTCACCGCATTTGGAGCCGATTTTTTCAGCATTGCGGGGTCTAGACAGGTCGGGCCTGAAGGAACCTTCGATGCTGGATCCGAACATTTTGATCTCAGAACGCTTTTCGGTAACTTGGGAGGGGTGGATCAAGGGTTCTTTGGAATTAAATCAACGGTGCCATTCGACACCATCTCTTTCACCGCTCCTGGAACGGGTACCAATGACAATTTCACGATCGACAATGTTGCCTTTGCTGTTCCAGAGCCATCAACCGGCCTCTTGCTGCTCGGGGGATTGTTCTTTTCCGTGGCTAGGTCACGGCGAAGAGAAAGGCCTGTTCGTTTTCCTGGTAAATTTGCGGGTTTGATCATGCTATTGTCCGTCGGGCTCTTTCCGCTCAACACGGCCGAGGCGGTAGTGGTTGTGAGCAACCTCTCTGGTGCGGACAACGGAAACGCGTCACCGCAAAGCACGTTCTGGATTGGTCAGGCGTTCACTACCGACAACGCCACATACGCGCTCGACAGTGTGTCGCTGCAGGGGGCCAATAGTTCAGGAGGTTCGCAAGTCTTCCTCTACAGCGATTCGGGATCGCTGCCTTCGGCGCAGCTAGGATCATTCTCCACGACTGGCTTCGGCACCGCATCGGGCACTTATTCTCTCCCAGTACAGGCGGCAGTGACACTCAATCCCACCACCACCTACTGGGTGGTCTTTGCTCCGAACGACTTCAACTTCGGACTATGGAGAATCACTACCACGACGGGTAACCAGAGCGGACCGGGCGACATCCCAGACCTACAAGCCTTCAGCGGCAATGGTGGGGCCAGCTTCACTGCGACCAACTTCACAGACAATCTCAAGCTTGAGATCGCAGCGACCCCCATTCCCGAACCGGCTACGGTGCCGCTGTTGGCGATGGGAACCGTTGCATTTTTGCATCGGCGCAGGAGACGGCAAGCGTGAAGCGAGGGCATCGCTTTCGTCCTGACCAGAGTCCCTCTCTCCGACCAAAGGAGCCTCCATCGGAGAATCCTGACATTGCCAACTGGGGAAAGAGTGCACAAACTCATTTGGTCATACCCTGGCCGATGATCGGTGGTGTGATCGTCGCGTTTGCGTTTTGCCTGCTGCTACTGTTGCGCTTTACGAGCGATTCAGGGAAATCGTTCCCGATGAAAAGCCTCCCGGCACCTTTCACCAACGAACTGGATCAGGCGCGAGCACTGCTACAAACTTTTGGAGAGCGTACCAGTCTCGAGGCGCGCGCGACTCTTGTGCGGCATCCAGACATTACGCTGCAACGCATGCGCCAATTTCCTGATGAAGCGAGCAGAGCATTTTTCCGGCCGAGCGAGTTTTCCGACAACGCTTTCGAATACCAGATAGACGGAATCGATTTTCTAGAAATCGAGGTGCAGGTGGGGCAACGCCGCCGAATCGCTATCTTCGAAAAGGCACGTGAGGGACTTCTCCTAGACTGGGAAAGCTTTGTTTCCTATTCTGAAGCTCCTTGGCTAACCTTCCTCGAAGCAGGGAACGCGGGGCCAACCGATTTTCGGGTATTCATCAGCGTGGACAACTATTACAATTTTCAGTACGAGGATGCTTCGCGCTTTGCCTGTTTTCGCCTCGAGGATCCAGCCAGAAGCCGCCACTGCTGGGGATTTGCGGAGAGGGATTCGCCGGTGCATCGAAGACTTGAGGCGCTGGTCGATCGCGAGACGGGAGAGGAAAAGGAAGTCCATCCGGTCACTTCAGAGCCAAGGATTGCACTCGATCCCATCCGGGAAACGGTTGCCATTCTTTCGCTTGTCTTTGAGCCCCATCTGACCCCGGACAATAACTGCCGAGGGTTGGTCTGGATAGAGTCTGTCGTTTCAGATGGCTGGGTGATTCCTTAGTTTCTTTGAAGATAAGCGCGCTACAACTTCCGCCACTGCGCGGTAATGTGAGATTGCCTGATTGCCTGGACGCTGAGGTTGGCGGAGCTGCTCTCGATGACACAGGTGGTAGCCAGGAACTGTTCTTGTTGCTCCTGATGATCGGCAAATGCCTTGCGGAGTCTGTGTCTCGGGTTGGTAGCGAGTACGGCGCTCAACGGATACCTCCTTTTGAGAGATCCCCCCAGTGACAATAATCATCCTCAAAGTCCGACTGGGATTCCGATCGTGGTCGCCCTACCGGAGATCCCCCCAGATTCAGAGGTGACTCAAGGATCGGCCCCAGGAACACAGGAGCGGCAACCAGAGAAACTTCCGCAGGCGAATTCGTCAGTAGCAAGCCATTGGCCAGCCGCGC
>JAGROY010000309.1 GCA_020439995.1 Verrucomicrobiia bacterium | reverse complement strand
TCGATTCCGCGAATCTGTCTGACGTTCCACATCCCAGCGTGAAGAAAAGGCGAGTCACTTACATTGGGATTTGATCCGAGCTGGAACTCCTGCTGGTTCGTCCGGCCGTCAAGATCGGCGTCAGATGCTGAGTCGTCTGAGTTCGGATCGAGACCATGCAGAGTTTCCCAGCTTGCAGGCATGCCGTCGCCATCGGTGCTGAGTTCGACTCGAACATTGTCGATTGCGAGATGCTCGTCGCTGGGCGCGCTGCTGACGCGATGGATAAACTCGATCGTGAGTGAGTCCGCTGTGTGCGGAATCGCCATCAGTGCCGGCTGCGCGGTAATGTCGTAAGCGGAGTCAAGTGTCCAGCTTGAGGCCTTCCTGTCGTTTTCGTCCGCAGGGCCTAAGCCGCCATTGTCCTCCCACTGTTCGATGTAAGCGTATCCGAGGTTCGCGCCTGTGGCCAGAGTCTGCACACCTTTTGCTCCAACCAACCCGTTGCCGCTGCTCTTAGGAACATGGGTGAAACGGCTGGCACCATCGACGATGACTTCAAAGGCGCCGTCCCTGTTGCTTGAGTTGCCTGAATCAAAGGAATCTCCCATCGCCAGCAGAAATCCTAAATCGACGCTGCTATGGGCGGGCAGGCCGGTGAGCTGAAGTGTCGCAGTGCCGGAATTCGTCTGCTCGTAAAGGCCTGTGCCCGGATCAGTCGCATTTCCAGCGGCGGCATTGACCAGCCAGTGCTCTCCGAAGCCAAGTGATCGGTGGCTGGCCGCAGGAACCACGGGCGGTAGGGGGAACTCGGCACCTCCGAAGCTTCCGTCATCAAGAGCGCTGGACGATGGCCGGACATGGCCCAATTGGGAGTTGGTGCCCGTTGCGCCAATTTCCGCGATGCCACCCGCAGGCACAGCGACCCACGTCCACTTGTCAAAGGTCCATCCTGCAAAGGCTGGGTCACTCTCAAAGGAAAAAACGTAAGGGCCGCTTTGAGGGAAGGAGGTCTGCTGCGCATCCACCCCAAGCACGAGCGATAATTGAATCAAGAAGATCGCTCCTGAAGCTATCGCGCGCTTCGCCGGGCTGATTTTGGGTCTTACAGGGGATTTAGTGGACAAAACGAGTGGTGCTCTTGCCAAAAATGCTCAAATTCTAACACGAATAACCATAATTACCATGATTTACAGGCGATGAACTAGCGCTTTTGCTGCTCAGGAGTCAGCTGTTGCAATGCTGCCAAGCTGCACCGAATCAATGGCTCGTCGGAAATCAGTTGCGGATCTCTTGAATTGTGTTATGGCGAACAGTCCACTGTCGGACACGGCGTGCCTTTTCTTCCAAGAACTCGTTTACCCTACTATTTTCTATATATTCCATGCCCAGCCCGAAAATCATACCATTCGACCAAGGAACGAGTTCCTCCGGGGTCGCGGGCGGTTATGGCGCATCAGCACCTCCTATGAGAAGCGATCTTATCCAAAAAGCATCGAAGGTAATTCCAGACACACCGCTCCTGATCAATGTCGTCTCGCAGAGAGTCCGGCAGTTGAACCAGGGGCGTGCTCCTCTTGTGAACACTGGCGGAAGCCGGATGGGAGTAGCTGACATTGCCCTCATGGAAATCATCGAAGGCAAAATCGTCGCCGACGACGAGTCGGACGACTAGATGATTGTTCAGGGCGCTGGCTAACGCATCCATTTTCATCGTCTTGGGTTCAATGTCTTGGCTGGTGCGGCCAAGTAAAAGGAGCGTTTGACAGAGCGGATGGGAAGATTCCGGTGATTTCCCTACGTTCCACTATTCCTCTTCACGTGACGAATGGCTACCAAGGCTACCAAGAAGGACATTGCTACCAATCGAAAAGCGCTCAGGGATTATGAAATCCTTGAGAAGTTTGAGGCTGGAATAGAGCTGGTGGGGACGGAAGTGAAATCCGTTCGGGATGGCAAAATCAACATCAACGACGCCTTTGGGCGTGTCGATGGCGGTCAGGTTTTTCTCCACGGTTGTGACATTCAGCCTTACGTTCGGGCCAGCCATACGCAGCACGAAGCCCGACGCACCCGGCGGCTGCTACTGCACAAGAAAGAGATCAACCGACTCTACGGCCAGACTCAGATCAAAGGTCTGACGGTAGTGTGTCTTCGCGCCTACTGGGTCGGGCAGAGGATCAAGATCGAAATTGGCATCGGCAAAGGCAAAGCCCAGCGGGATCAGCGCGAAGACGTTAAGAAGCGCGAGGCAAAACGCGATGCTGAGCGGGCGATTGCGTCGTTCAACCAGCGCAGGTAAGCACGTTTCCAGTTTCCATCTAACCGGGAAATTCGCACTTCCATTTTCGGTGCACGCGCCTAGCTTCGGCGGTTCGCGGCAGCCGACGCTGCGATTTCGCAATTCCATGAGGCTTAACCACAATATCCATCTGGGCTACTGCACGAACATTCACCGGGGAGAAACCTGGGAGGAAACGTTTGCCAGCCTCAACACACACACTTTGGCAGTGCGCAATCAGGTCTGCCCTGATCAGGCATACGGCATCGGGCTGCGCCTCGGCTATGAGGCGGCTAAGGAACTGGCACGGCCAGGGCAACTGAGCGCATTCCAAAAATGGCTCACCAACCACGATTGCTACGTTTTCACAATCAATGGTTTTCCTTACGGCCAATTCCACGGCACGCGCGTGAAGGAACAAGTTTACTTGCCCGACTGGACCAGCGATGAGCGAGTGGTTTACACCAATTCTTTGTTCGATATCCTGGCTGAGATCGCACCGCATACCAGTGGTGGCAGCGTTAGCACGGTGCCGGGATCTTTTAAGGAATTCATCACGTCTCGAGATCAGGTTGATCGTATGCGTGTGAATGTTAGCCGGTGTGCCGAACACATTGACGCGCTATGCCAGAGCAGCGGTAAAGACCTGCATCTGGGAATGGAGCCTGAGCCGCTGTGCTGGTTTGAGACCACCGACGAGACCATTGAATTCTTTGAGCCTCTTGATAGCGCGACGAAGCAGAGAGTTGGAGTAAACTACGATACCTGCCATCTCGCAGTGGAGTTTGAGGATGCGGCCACCTCATTGCAAAAACTCAGCGATGCCGGCATCCGCATCAGCAAGCTACACCTCAGTTCCGCGTTGAGCCTGGAGCCCACGCCTGATGCGCTTGAGCGCCTGGCTGCTTTCACCGAGGACGTCTACTTTCATCAAGTGGTCGAGCGGCATCCGGCTGCCGGTGTACCGGACAAGCTTGTTCGCTATCGAGATCTACCTGATGCATTGGCCAAAGCAAAAGCCGAACCCGGTGCCGTTGGGGACGAGTGGCGTGTACATTTCCATGTGCCGGTTCACGCCCAGCCGGAGCTTCTGTTCGGTGACACACGCGGCCAGATCATCGGTGTTCTGGATGTGCTGAAAAAGCTACCCACGCTCTGTCGCCACATGGAGATCGAGACCTACACATGGGAAGTGCTGCCCAGAGAGCTGCGATCAGCCAACGTAGTCGATCAGCTCGTCAACGAATACGACTGGTGCCTGTCAGAGCTGAGGGCTCGGGACTTGGCTTGAGTTCCTTGAGTGGCTTGAGCCTGTCGTAACGTTTTTGCCTTTTCTACGGCGCGGCTGGGGAATATGGCTTTGTTTATGTCTACTTCTCATGCTTGGCGAACGTTCGCTGCTGCCCTTTCACTGAGTTTCTCTGCGCTGGTATCCCCAGCTGCCGTAGCAGAAAGCCGTGCTCCAAATGTTGTCCTGATTCTGTCAGACGACCAGTGCTGGAATGACTACAGCTTCATGGGGCATCCGAATATCCAAACTCCGCATATCGACAAACTGGCTGCGGAGAGTGTCACGTTTACCCACGGCTATGTTCCTGTCAGTGTCTGTTGTCCATCGCTGGCCAGCATCATTACTGGGCTGTATCCTCACGAGCACAGGATTACGGGCAATGAGCCGCCGCGTCCGGAGGGAGTGACCGGCAATCCGTACGTCACCAGCGAGAGCTTTCGCGCCGATGTCCAAAAGATGATCAGCTTCATTGATGAAGTGCCAACGCTTCCCCGGCTTCTTGGTGGGCAGCGTGGCTACGTCAGTTTTCAATCAGGCAAGTGGTGGCAGGGGAACTTCAGTCGTGGTGGATTTACCGAAGGCATGACCAAGGGCTTTCCCAGCCCGGGTGGGCGTCACGGCGACGCCGGCCTTGAGATAGGCCGCAAAGGAATGCAGCCGGTGTACGATTTCATCGACAGGGCAGGGGATCAGCCGTTTCTGCTATGGTATGCTCCGTTCCTTCCCCATTCACCGCACAATCCACCGCAGCGACTGCTGGAAAAGTACCTATCTCAGACGGACTCTGAACCAGTGGCCCGCTATTGGGCGATGTGTGAGTGGTTCGACGAAACATGCGGGGCATTGTTAGGGCACCTGGACGAGCGAGGGATTGCTGACGACACGATTGTTGTTTATGTGTGTGACAACGGATGGATTCAGGATCCCAAATCCCCGCGCTACGACCTCAAGTCAAAGCGCTCACAGTATGATGGCGGTATCAGGACTCCGATCATGGTCAGGTGGCCGGGCAAGGCGCAACCAATGACGGTAGCCACACCTGTCAGCAGCATCGACATTGCCCCAACGATTCTCAGAGCGTGCGGCTTGCCGGTGCCGGAGGCGATGTCGGGCATCAACCTGCTCGACGTGCAAGCTGTGCGTGATCGAAAAGCGATCTTCGGGGATTGCCATCTTCACAATGCCGTCGATATCAGCAATCCCGCCGAGAACCTCACCTACCGCTGGTGTATCCATGACGGCTGGAAGCTCATTCTGCCCAACAAAGAAAACGTGACTACCCGCGCGGGGAGCGGAGCTTCCGGGAGTGGCGAAGTTGAACTGTTCCGCATCGAAGAAGACCCCTGGGAGAAACGTAACCTTGCAGGCGACAATCCCGAGATCGTTCAGAAACTGCAGGGCTACATCGATGCCTGGTGGACGGGGATTTGACCCAAATAGATCCCTGAGACACGAATTTTTGAGCGCCCCTGGTTAGAAAACGATTTCATGTCTACTCCAATGGCTGTATCGGTGGGGCAATGATCGAAGATCCGCCAGACGCTAAATGGGATTCTTTCAGGCAGAGTCTGGAAGTTGCTTTCTCTGAGAGTGATCAGTCTTGGCTCGACGAAGGTGAAATCCGGACACTGCTGCACGACGCCTGCGCGAGTGGAATCCCGGTGGAAGTCGTTAGGGCCTGCCAGAATGCGTGTCGATCGCGGGACGGCTTCGTCGATCAACTGTCAGGTGTCGTGGGCAAACGGAAAAGAAGAATTCTGGCCGTAGATGACGAGCCGGATTTTCTGGAGTTGCTGGATTTGAATTTTCAAAGAACTGGTCGGTATGACTTCAAAACTGAGTCAGATCCGATCGCAGCTGTTACCGTCGTCGAGGCTTTCCAGCCGGACTTGTGCATCATCGATTTGAAGATGCCGGGTCTGGACGGTGTCCAGTTGATCGATCGTATTCGCGCGGAATCCCATTTCGGCAATATGCCGATTATTGTGGTGACGGCTTTACTCGAAGGGACAGCCATTGATGCTGTAACAAAGAACAATGTTCTGCACCTGTCGAAACCAGCCAGCTGGAAGAAGCTGCTCTATTGCGTGGAAGAACATCTCCGAAGTTACAAGGACAAACCATCGACCGGACTGGAAACGATCGATGTGTAAGCGGAAATTCGCTTACGGAAACTAATGCCTGATCGTGTGCCCCAGCAGATCTTCGATTCGGCTGATAAGCTGCTCCGTTTTTACGGGCTTTGCTACAAGCGCGTGACCGCTGGCAGTGAGGCCACCGGCAGTTTCAGCGTGAGTAGTGAGTGCACTTACAACAATGATCGGGATGGACTTTAGAGCTTTGTCAGCTTCAAATTTGTGAAGCAATTCTCCGCCGTCGAGCCCTGGCATTACGATATCGAGAAGGATGACTGCTGGCTTAAACTGCTGTGCTGCGGCGATGGCGTGTTCGGAATGATTTACCACTCGGAGTTGGACGTTGGCGCAGCGGCGCATCTGCATCTGAAGTAGATCTGTGAATTCTTTTTCGTCGTCAATGATCAATATCCGCGTGCTGCTGGGGGATTCCATATTCTTCGGTGATTGTTACGGTTGATGTATTGCTAAGGGCAAACACTTCGCTCTTTGCTGGGTAGGTTAGCTGAAAGTGTTCGAGCTGATCAAGGCTCGAATTTTCCAGTCTTGATACTAATAGTTGCAATGGCCCCATCCTCGGTGTTCACCAGCGTGATTTGTCCCTGGTGCAGATCCATGATCTTCCTGGTCACGCTGAGTCCCAGTCCGGTGCCTATGCCGGTGGGTTTGGTGGTGAAAAAGGGGTCCCAGATATTGGCGAGGGATTCCTTGGGGATTCCGCCTCCGGTGTCTTTGATGCTGATCGAAACGACTCTGTCCCCTGAGCGAAGGTGTTCCCGGGTTCTCGCTCCCTGGTTGGACTCAATGCCTTCGATTACTTCGCTTGACGTCTTGATGGTCAGCTCCCGTTTGTCCCGGCCTTCCATCGCGTGGATTGAGTTCATCACAAGGTTGATGATGACTTGTTCCATCTTTCGGGAATCCATGGAAACGGTGGGCAGGCCTTCTTCGAATTCCCGAGCGACATTGATGCCCTTGCTCTTAAGCTCGTGCTCCAATAGCAGAAGCGAGCTGGTGAGCAAGGCGTTGACGTCGGTGTTTTCAAGAGTTAACCCCCGGTCCGATGCGAAGTCCAGCATTCCCCTGAGGATCGTGTCCGCTCGATCCACGGCCGAGGCCATGCGCTCAAGCACTATGGGCAGATTTGGATCATCGGCTTCAATGCCTCCCTGCAGGTACTCGATGCCTAGCAGCACTCTTGCGAGCGGGTTCCTCACTTCATGCGCAACTCCGGCAGCGAGGCGGCCAATTCCCTCAAGCTTCTCCGCCTGGATCAACTGCATTTGCATCGCCTTCAGCGTCTCGTGCGCGGATTTTCGTTCGATCGCGTGCCGGACAGTGCGCCGAATCAACGGTGCTGCCACTGGCGATCCCAAGAAGTCTTTAGAGAGCGAATCTTGGGCCCCAAGTTTGACGATTTCAGCGGCCAAGTCCTCGTTTTCATTTCCGCTCAGGACGACTATCGGAAGTTTGGGGGCTATCTTATTAATCGAGCGAAAAGTGTCGAGTCCGAAGCTATCCGGCAGAGAAAGGTCCAGGAGGACGATGTCTGTTTCTCGATTGGAGAGAATCGCCAGGGCGTCAGTGAGCGTTGCCGCATTGGTGATTTCAGCAGGCATGCGCTGGATGGACTCGCGGAAGCACTCTGCGATGAGGCGGTAGTCGCCCGGGTTGTCCTCCACGACCAGAATTCGTGTCGGCTGGCCTTCTCTGCCGGGCAGCTTGGACAATAAGGTGTGATCTCGCGGATCGGATTCCATGAACGTGGCAGGCTAAACAGTTGGCGAGACGACATGTGCCTGCGGTGGTAACAGCACGGTCGAATACCAGAAATGTTCAATACTTCTAACGATCTGAACGAGCTGATCAAAATCATCCGGTTTCTGCACGTAGCAGTTGCCTCGAAGATCGTAAACACTGGCGATATCGTTGGCGTCGGTCGATGTGGTGAGAACGATAACGGGTATCCTTCTGAGAATGGCGTCGTTCTTGATGATCTCCAAGACTTCGCAGCCGCTCTTTCGCGGCAGGTTCAAATCCAGGATGATCAGGTCTGGCAGCGAGCGCTTCAGCGATCGCTCTCGAAGGATTTCGAGCGTCTGCTCGCCGTCGACGCCAACTTGTAAGCAATTGGGATTCCCAGTCTCACGCAGGGCCTCCTTCAGCAGGCGGACATCGGCAGGATTGTCCTCTGCCAGAAGGATATCCAAGGGGCGATTGATGCTTGTCTTGGATTCCATACCTTACATTTAACGCGAGTTTTCCCTAAGTATCCAGCAATTTGATCACAATAAACTGTTTCATCCAGAGCGAGCGATATTTGTGGCATTCATCCATGTGATTTGATAGTCTCGGATGCATGAAGGGGCTCTTGTTGTCGCGAATTCTCCTTGTGAAGTGCTTGAATATCGAGGAAGTGGATATCGCCGGGATTCTGGAGAAGGATTTTGATGTGGAGACGGGAGCGTTGCTGCCTGGTAGCAAAGAAGCTTTTGAGGCGCTGGCTGGTGTCGTAGTTGTTGTCGACCGCAACGAGTTACCAGATTTAATAGAGAAGCTTGCTGAAATTGCCGCAGCAGTGGCCGTCGTAGTCATCTATGTGGATTTGACCAGAGATCAGTTGAACGCTCTGTTTCATGCGGGAGTGCAGGATTGTCTGGCAATTGACGATGCCGTGGATAGAGCGGTCGACGTAGTAATGAATGCGATCGAGCGCCGGAAGGGCCAGTGGCGGATTGTGGAGAAGGTCTCCAATGCCAGGCTCAGAGATTCCGAGGCTCTTTATCATTCACTGGTTGAATCACTCAGTCAGAACATCATTCGTAAAGACCTGCAGGGGAGGTTCACTTTTGCGAATACGAATTTTTGCAAAAGTGTGGGGATTTCGGCAGATGAGATTGTCGGGAAAACCGACTTGGATCTGTTCCCCCCGGCATTAGCTCAGAAGTATCAGGACGACGACCGGCGGGTCATCGAATCTCGTACGCCTTTTGAAATCGAAGAGGCCTACAAGAATGCTGAGGGTGAGACGCTCGTAGTGAAGGTGGTGAAGACGCCCGTATTCGATGCGGGCGGCAGCGTGATCGGCACCCAGGGAATCTTCTGGGACATCACCGCGCAGAAGCGTGCGGAAGCGGAGCTGGCGGCAAGTCGGGAACGATTTGAGATCGCCGTGCGCGGGACTGCGGAAGGCATTTGGGACTGGGATGTTCAATCGAATGAAGTGTATTACTCCGCACGCTTTAAGGAGTTAATAGGTTACCAGCCAGATGAATTCGGGAATGACTTTGACACTTGGGCGGCTCATCTGCATCCGAGCGACAAAGCCGCGACGCTGCAGGCGGTGACGGATCACATTGAAAATCGAATTCCATTCGACGTTGAGTACCGGTTGAGGTGCAAGAACGGAAATTACAGTTGGTTTCACGCGCGGGGGCTCGCAGTATGGGGAGCATCCGGTAGGGCTACGAGGATGGCGGGATCGATCAGCGACATTGCCGCCCGGCGGGCAGCGGAGCAGGCTCTGCGTGCCAGGACACTTGAGCTGGAACGCAGCAATCATGATCTTGAGCAGTTTGCCTATATTGCTTCACATGATCTCAAAGAGCCGCTGCGTATGGTTTCCAGTTATGTGGGCTTGTTAGAGCGCCGGTATAAAGATGCTCTTGATGAAGATGCTCAGGAATTCATCCGATTCGCCGTTGATGGAACAGCACGCATGAAAATCCTCATCGACGATCTTCTGGTCTTCTCCAGAGTCGGAACGAAGGGGAAAGAACTGGTCGAAACGGATACGAGCAAGGCTCTTGATGCGGCATTGAGTAACCTGGAAGTCTCGATTCAAGAGACTGGGGCAGTGATCACAATCGATCCAGATCCGTTGCCAAACGTGATCGGAGACGACGTTCAGCTCATCCAGCTCTTCCAAAATCTGGTGGGCAATTCGATCAAGTTTGCAAGAGCGGGATGTACGCCGAGAGTGAAGATCTCTGCCGCCAAAAATCCAGAAAACAGCCGATTCTGGCTGTTTTCAGTGGAGGACAACGGAATAGGAATTGATAGCGCGCATTCAGAACGAATATTCGAGATCTTTCAGCGCCTCAATTTACGCTCGGACTACCCTGGAACGGGCATAGGACTGGCGGTGGCTCGCAAAATTGTTGAGCGACATCAAGGCACAATTCGCGTGGAGTCAACCGTGGGGGAGGGGGCCACGTTTCTGTTCACTTTACCCAGCACAGAACCGGGGCGGTTAAAATTCTAGTCTGCTCGCCACAGTTGTTGGGCACGAGCCCAATCCCTACCGGGCTGAGAACTTGTGCACTGTGGTGTGGGTGTAGGTGGCTCCTGGACGGAGCACTACGGACGGGAAAGTCACCTGGTTGGGAGAGTCCGGAAAGTGCTGGGTTTCCAGACAGAGCGCGCCACGTCTAACATAGGTCTTTCCGCCCTTGCCCGCCAAGCCGTCGAGGAAGTTTCCGGTGTAAAGTTGAACGCCAGGTTCAGTGGTGCTGATTTCCATTACCCGGCCGGATTTTGGATCGTGGACGATTGCGGTGGGCCGCAGAGTGCCGGGCTTGCCATTGACGACGAAGTTGTGATCGTAGCCCTGGCCGTACTTGATCTGCGTGTCAGCGGCGTCGATCCGCTGGCCGATCGGGGTGGATTTGCGAAAATCAAAAGGGGTTCCTTCGACTGATGCGAGTTCACCGATTGGAATGGCAGTGGCATCTGTGGGTGTGAACATGTCAGCGAACAGTGTCACCTCATGATCGAGGATGGTGCCATTTCCCTCGCCTCCGAGATTGAAATATGAGTGATTGGTCAAGTTAATGACCGTGGCCTTGTCGGTAGTCGCCTTATAGTCAATCCGGAGCGCGTTGTCGTTGGTGAGTGCATAAGTGACCTCCATGCTGAGTGTGCCAGGATAGCCTTCATCACCGTCCGGACTCGTGTGCTTGAACGTCACTGCTGGGCCGTGCGATGTCTCTTCTGCGGAAGCCTTCCACACATGTTTGTCGAATCCTTTCAAGCCGCCATGGAGGTGGTTGACGTCGTTATTGACCGCGAGCGTGTATTCTTCGCCCTCAAGGGTGAATTTGCCTTTAGCGATTCGGTTTGTGTAGCGACCGGTGATGCACCCGAAGTATGGACTCTTCTCCTCATACTCGGCGAGCGTGTCGAAGCCGAGTACCACATCCGCCATCTTGCCTGCCTTGTCGGGAACATTGAGTGAAACCACTGTGCCCCCATAGGTCATGATGTCGGCGCTCAGACCATTCGCATTTTTCAAAGTGTAGAGCTCGACGGCCTGACCGTCTTTGGTTTTACCGAAGGGCTTCTTGGAGATGCTCGCGGCATCCTGGGCATTAGCTGACATACAGTGAAGGGCGAGGGTAAGAGGAAGGATGATGAGGTTTTGAAAAGGAAGCGATTTCATAGGTCGGGGTGTTCACAAGGGATAGTGACTTTGTTAGAGACCAAATGCTTTCTGCATTTGCTCACGGACTTTGGTGAGGCGGGGAAGGTCTCCTCCACCGACTTCGGCTGTGGCCCAACCGGAGTAATTGATTTCCTCCAGCGCCTTGTGGACGTCTGCCCATGGCAAGTCGCCTTCCCCGATGTCGGTAAAGTTGTTGTCTTTGCGGCTGAAACCTTTGACGTCCAATTTTACGGCGCGATGGCCAAAAGCACGGAGCCAGTCGCCCGGTTGTCCATACTTCCAGTGGTTTCCGATGTCATAGTACATGCCTACCCACGGGCTGTTAAAACTGTCGACGAACTTGATGAATTTTTCAGGACTCTGCTCTGGGGGCGCGTCGTGATCGTAGAACATTTTGTTCCAAACGTTCTCGAAAAGAATCGGCTGGCCGAGTGCAGCCGCCAGTGGCAGCAGAGTCTTCACTTCAGCACGGCAACGTTCCTCGATCTCCTCAGCAGGCCCGTCCTTAGCGCTGCCAAGCACGATGAGCACACCCGTTCCGCCAGCGGCATGAGAAAGGCGGATGCAATGTTCGATGTTCTTTCGGCTGGTGGCGCGCTCCTCCGCGTTGCTGCTGGTCAGTCGCTGATTCCAGTGCGCGTGGTTGATTGCATTGTGAACGAACACTCCCGATTTCTCCACCGCTTCGCGGGCTTCTTCCAGGGTGTAGGCTCCTGCTTGATCGAAATCCACACCGTCAAAGCCTGCATCGCCCGCCATGCTCAAGCGGTCCACAAGAGACAGTGGACGTCCGTCCAGTTTGTCCGGAATCATCCCAAGCTTCGGAGCGAGTAGAATTCTATTTTCCGACCTGGGAACGACGATGCCGGACTTCTTCTCAGTAGTGGCAGTCTGCGGCTCGTCTTGTGCGATCGCAGCGGAAGCGACAGCAGTGGCTGCTCCGGCGGAAAGAAAGTGGCGTCGTGATACAGAGCTTGGAAGGGTGGATGAAAGAGCAGGTTTGTTCATGGGAAAAATCTGGATTAGGCAGAAATAGCCGACGAGCGCCCCGTGGGCAAGAAAGTCGTGATTCGGCTACCCTCAAATTGGCAGATTGGAAACCTTACCGTCGTTAATTCCCAGGGCTGCCACCGATTAGTGGCGACGCCTCCCAGCTGGTGGGAGCCTCTGGTGAACCCAGCGGCATGACTCGGGAAAGGCTGTATCCTTCGCCGTCCGCAGATGTAGGCCATGGGGCCTTGTCATCGTAGGTGACTGCCTCCACGATGGCCCCGGCAGCATCGACCAGACGCACTGTGTCGCCGCTGTTTCCAAGACCAAAATCGAAGCCGCCTGCGACATTGGTAACCTCGGGATATGCGACGGAGAATGCTTCCAAATCAGCAGCGAACACCATTCTGGCCCCAGCAGGAAGGGTGGTGGCTTTCGGAACAGCAAAAAGGTTATCGTCTGACTGATCGTAGATTTTCCAGCCGCTGATATCCAGCGCGACGTTCCCGCTGTTCCAGATTTCGATCCACTCACCGCCGGGCTGTCGGTCAGCAGGATGGTAGTGGATCTCGGTGATTTTTGCGGTCGCATTAGCGGGATCAACAACGGCTGGTTGGAATGTTGCCGTCACAGTAGCGACTTCACCCGACAAGATGTCGGCGACCGTCGCACTGTCGCCATCAATGACGTCACCGCTCCATGAACTGAGAGCCCAGCCGGGGCGGGGGAGTGGCAGGAGTGTTGGCGGAAATTCCTCAAAATAGGTGCCGCTCCAGGGTGTCGCTTCGTCGCCGCTGGCAGTGATCGAGTTGACTAACACTGTTCCTGAATCCGCCGGTGTCACAGAGATCCGGAGTTTACCCGTGCCCTTCTCAAGCTTGAAGTGACTGATCAGATCGTTGCGCAATTTGGCCGGACGTTCGACCGCGTAGTCACGCATGCCTTGCACGTGCGACTCCCAGAGTTCCTGTGTGAGTGGGACATCCTCTTCTTTGTAGGGATGGTCGTATCCACGTTGCTGAATTCCAGTCCAGTTCCAGCGCGCGAGGTGGCGGGGGATTTCCTCGCGAATCGGAGCAGCCATCGCATCGATGCGGGCCGTCACGTAGTCGGTGGAAAAAGTGCTGTTCAACAAGTCCGCGCAGCGCAGGATGAAGCGCGCCTTGAACTCTTCATTGTCCAGCATCTTGCGCAGTAGCACGGTGTGCCCCCCGGCGTTCGGCCAGCCGGTGCCAGAACCCGCTGCATTGGTATAGAAATCGAACATGTTGTCGTAGTCCGCATAGTCCCGCTTCATGGCCGGCAGGTAGACTTCGGCGGGCCACAAGTTGAAGCCATAGTCCTGATCGTAGACGATCCAGCGGAATTTTCCGCCATCGATCCGCGGGCGCCAGCACTTGATGTTGCCGATGTCGAAGTTCTGAAAAAAGATCACTGACAGGTGGTAGTCGATAAAATTGTCGATGTGCAGATAGTGATCTTCAACGAAGTGGTAGTTTGTTGGATCGCTCATGTTGCGGCCGCTGATGTACGTTCGCATCTTGTTGTATTCACTCGCACTCCCTGCATTCGCTGAGCCGTAACCTTCGATCATATCGACCTGATTCTCCCGCACCCCGTGGTTGGACTCGACGTAGTGCTCGCTCAGTTTCTCGCGGATGTTGTAGATACCCCAGTAGTCACCATTGATGTAAACGACACTGGGCCGGTAGCCTTGCGTGTCGAGCCCGATGTCTCGGGAAAGGCTGGTGAGCATCGCGTCCCGGAACAGGGTAAAGTTACTGTTCACGAAATAGCTGCCATAGGACTGGGGAGTGCTGAACTCCCGGATCGGAGAACGCGGAGCCGTCAGGTAGGTGCTCTGGTTGTCGTTTCCGGAATTGCGGAGGACGAAGCTTTCAAAGGATGTCACTTCTTTGTCTGGAAACAGCTGGTGCTGGATGCGGCCAGTGCCACGGCGTGACCGGGCAAAAACGGCTAGGGATTTCTGCGCGTAGCCGCGGGAGCCCCAGCCGCCAAATACCTTCAGCCCCAGCACTTCGTTGAACGCCTCGGACTTGTCGTCCTCGAACATCTCAATATTTGCGTCAATTTCACGGTTTTTCCACGCATTCGAATTCGACCAGGGAAACGTGCCGATGATGCGTCCAGTGCGTGAGAAGAGACTGTCCCCAAAGCCGTAGAGCGCTCCATTGCGAAATTCGAATTCAGCCGGATTTGCTGCGATCGAGAGCACGGGAAGGGTATGGTCGACTCCAATAAAGTAGGTTCCCGTAGCGGCATCACTCTCGCTGCCATCCACTCCCACCGAAACGGCCCGAAGCACGGACGTCTGGCTAATGATTATCCGACCGTCCGCTATAGCGCTTGTAGTCGTGTCAGGATCAGAGCCGTCCAGGGTATAGTAGACGAGATCCCCCGGATGCGATGCTCCAACGGTGACCTCGACCGGCCCGTCGTAGAAACCTGCGGCTGTCGCAAACGCTGGAGGCTGGACGTAGGGCGCGGGCAGGCTGCCAGAGTTGGGAATGTTAGGGGCGCCTGGGGTGGCAGCGGGTGTTCCGTCGAATTCATGCCAGTCGAGTGGATGGTCCACATTGCGTCCAAGAGAGTCGTTACTTGCGAGCGGTCCGGGCGAAATGCGATCGATTATGATCCCTGCCGGATTGCTCAGGACGACGGGCTCCCGTCCATTGCTCATCCGGAAATTCGTGTGCGGCCCGGTTGTGTCATCACCGGCGCGGTCTTTTCCTGAAAGGAAAACGACAAGGTAGCCGCCGGCAGGAATCGTCGTTCCTGAAAATGTCCACTTCAGTGGGACTGACATATTGTCCGACAGCCCAAATCCCGAAAGATCCACGTCTGCTGTACCGTGATTGTACAGTTCCACCCAGTCTCCGAACTCGCCATCCTCATCTGCCAATGTTGATGTATTGTTAGGCATCACCTCGTTGAGGACGACCGGTTGCCATTCGCCCCGCCACTGGGCGATCCGGTAGTAACCACTGTGGGTTGACGCGGATCGCGAACGAAACTGCAGTCGCCTGTCTTCCTCATTGGCTTCTCTTAGAGAATCATACACGGGACGCCACTCCACCGATTCCGGATCAGTTGAGAATTCCAGCACGTAAGTGGATTCCTGAGGCGGAATATCAGCCGAGATCACGACTTCGTCGGCACCGACCAATTGCGAATCGACGATGCGAAAGCCCGACGGGCCCTGACCAGACGCTGAGGTCGCCAGAATCAGCCCCGTCACTTGGCACAAGCTCGCGAAAAGAAACGGAGGGGGGGTAGGCAGGAAGTCGCGCATTCTGACAGCGTAGGCCTGAGAGCGCGTGTAGTGCAAGCCCGTGCTACCAAGGTGTTTTCCGCCGTGGGAAGGTGCATTTCTTCCTTCTGGGCAAATCCCAATCGCTCCAGAAGGCGCAAGTCGGACCACACCGATTCGCTGTAAGGGCCATAGAAGGACAGGCGGAAATCGTAGTCAGTCGGGAAACAAAGTCGCTGGAGGACTAGATGGTCTTTTGAAGACGGGTAAGTCCGTTCACAGTGCGCACTAATAACAGCACTGTTTCAGTCTCTTTAATTCGGGCCATCGCTGAATCAACTCGCCGGCAGGGTGAGCGGTCAAAAAGATGTAAAATAAAGCTTGTACTTATG
>JAGROY010000005.1:40649-41429 GCA_020439995.1 Verrucomicrobiia bacterium | reverse complement strand
CGGCGTTCGTGGGGAAGCCTTGGTGAAAGACTTCAGTAAGGATCTGCCTGGTGTGTCATTCTTGCCGAGCTACCTTCCTCCAGGTCTGACCTTAGACGGGAGTTCCGGCGTTCTCAGCGGGACTCCTCTGGCCATCGGCGAGTGGGTCTTTTTTCTTCAAGTTACCGCTGCATCCGGTGCGCAATCGATGCTGCGAACAGCAATACGGATTGGCAAGCCTGCGGCGATCGCAGTACAGTTTCCCCGCGATTTGATCCCCACGTACGAAACGTTTCGACCTTTCCTGGATGAAGTGCGGCAGCCCATCGGCATCCGCCACAGCTCGGTGGATCGACTGGAGTTTCCAGAAGGGTTGCCGGATGGCGTCAGCTACCGGGCTTCTACTGGAGAGCTTAGGGGAGAGCCGTCGTTGCCTGGACTCTACCAAATTCGGGTCGATGCCTATTTCGGTCAGCAGAAAAAGAGCGATTGTGTCTCCCTCTACGCTCCAGATCTTCCAGAGCGAGTTTACACAAATCCAAAAAACGAAAGCTTTTCTGAGTTCATCAAAGGTCCGGCTGTTTCGCTCACCCGCGCGGGAGAATCAATTTTTCGCTCAACTGACGGAAGCGAATGGACGGAAGTTCTAGGAGTGGCACCAGGCACGATTAGCTATGCCGGTGGTTACTACTTCATAGGAGGAACCAACCTGCAACGATCATCTAACGGAGAGAATTGGACGACGCTCGATATCGATTCCCGCCCGGAGGTGTATGCGGTCGCGTATGGCGCAGGTGCGTA
>JAGROY010000005.1:0-40463 GCA_020439995.1 Verrucomicrobiia bacterium | reverse complement strand
TCGCCTACAGCTACAATCAGCTGTTCAGTTCTACTGATGGCCGGAGTTGGAAAGATATCTCTTTCGCGCTGCCTTCACCGATTGAGGTAGCAACCCTTCGATACTTGAACGATCGTTGGATTGCAGTATCCGGTGCTGGAATGCTTACCTCAAGGAATGGATTGGGAATTTCGCGCGACCGAGACAAGTCAGACACTTCAACTCGTTGCTTTTGATGATTCCGGCTACTTGGGGTTCGCTCCTGCTGGCGGGCCAACGTTTTTTGTGCTTCCTCCGGAGTTTTTTGACGCACCCCTGATCATCGAACGGGACGCAGTGATCAACGACGTCAATGACGTTGTCTCCATTCAAATCGAGACTTCGGGCGGATTCGAGAGAATTCAGGCATCCTGCCTTCCTCCAGGCCTTCAGATTGATGAGAAAACCGGCCTGATCACGGGTAGTCTGTTAGAGGCTGGAGTTTTTCATACGACGCTTGTTGCCTCGAATTCGACGCACGTCTCTCCCCCTGCCGTGCTGAGCTTTGCCGTACGAGATCATGCGGGCAGCCAGCCGATCAGCGCCACGAACTTTGACCAGATCGCAGAAGTCGGAGAAGCCTTTGTCGGCGGACGATCTACTAAAAGAGCTTCTAACTACCTACAGGAAGATGTTATTCTTGTCGGTGCTGCCGATATCAATGATTCCGGGCTCTATCCGGTAAGGCAGCGGATCAGCAACGTCCATGAATCAATCGAAATCGAGCGCCACCTTCTTGTTTACGATAGGAATGCAAGTGTCTCACTTAAGCAACTGCCATCACTCGCCGAGATCGAAGGTGGCAGATTCTTTTCACTGGTAGTCGAGACCGCCAGCGGCGAAGCAATCCGGTTCCTGGCGGCGGGTTTGCCCGACGGCTTGCAGATGGATTCCGAATCCGGTGGGATTAGCGGTTCTTCGAACGTTCCCGGAAACTACAGCGTTAAAGTCACAGCGGAAGACTCAGCGGGTCGTTACTGCGAACCAGTAGGCTTTGAGCTCTCTGTGGTCTCAAGTGGTGCGCCGCCCAGATTGTTGGTTGACGAGTGGATTTTCTCGGAAAACTCCCCGAGCTTACGAATTCAAATGGTCAACACCGATCAATCAACGGTGGCTTCCATGGCGGGATTACCCCCAGGCATGGAGTTTGTTCCATCTAGGAACCCGCAGAATGGCCGCGTGGGTGATCTTTCTGGAACTCCGTCTCAGGCGGGCCTGTTTGAGGCAGTCCTCACAGCTTCTAACAAATTTGGGGTATCCATTTCGCGACTTTTCATTGGTATTAACTCGTCTGGTGTGGCAGAACCGCTGGCAGGGCAGCATTGGATGAGCGTTGAGGAAGGAGCCCGGTTCGTCTTTCCACTGCAGATCAATGAGGGAATCAATGGTAACGATCTGTATTTCCCGAACTTGCCCCCGACGGTCTCTTACGACGCCCAGAATAGTTTACTGACTGGAGTCGTCTCTGCGGATGCTGGGTCGATATTGGTTGCTCATGGAACTCGCGGTAACCAGGCATTCTCGTTGGCTTCGTTGTCCGTGAGGAACCAGACGAAGAAGGTCGAGACACCTGATTCCTTTGTCTCCGCTCTAGCATCTGATCGACCCTTCCGTGTTGGGTTTGAAAGTGATCTTGGAATTGATCCCAATCGAGTTGTATCAATCGAGAATCTTCCTGATGGATTAGAGCTTAGTCCCACAAAGGATCGCGTGTCGGGCACTCCCAGTGGCACAGCGCAGAGTGGCGACGCCGTGCTGGTTCACTACAACGATGAGGGAAGGCTGTTACGGGACACTTGGTCGTTCTATGTTAATTCCACCTCGTCCGAGGAGGTTAGGGAATTTCACTCGTTTTGGAGATACGGTACAAACATCGTGGCATTAGACCGCTTTTCTGATGGGGCATTTCGCGGCAATGACAGGGGAAGCTGGGTAAAGGCAGCAACACCACTTGCCGATCCTGCGGGAATCGGTGTTGCTACAAATGCCAATGGCACGCCAAAGTTGTTGATCGTGGGTGTGGAGGCCAATGGTTCAGGCGGACTCTACGAGGCAGCGAATACGACGCTGTCAAAGTGGACTCGGCTTTCTATTGGTGATGATGCACCAGTGCTGAGCGATGTGACCTATGCGGTGAATCGCTGGGTTGCTGTGGGGGATGGTATTTTTGTGAGTGATCCTGATGGGAAGGCTTGGACTCAATTGAGCCAGGACGCTGGAGCGGCGTCTTTGAATGCTGTAGCTGAAGGGCCGGACGGTACGGCGATTGCCGTTGGTGCTGGTGGAAGGATCGCCCGTATTCAGCTTGATGCAGTGGACGAAATCTCCTCTCCCGTCGGGCAATGGGATCTTTGGGATATTGCCGCGACCAAAGACGGGAAAGGACTGATTGCGGTTGGGGCATCAGGCACAATCATTCGGTGGGACGGACTGACGTGGGCTCGAAAAGAGAGCGGAGAATCGCTTGATCTACTTTCGGTGCAGGTGGGCACGAGTGGAATAATAGTGGCATTGGGGCACAGGAGCGAAAGTTTGCTTTATTCGGAGGACGATGGGGAGACTTGGTCTCGCGGATACCTTTCCGAGGTAGCTGGGAGTTCGTTCCGTAGCATTACCGACGCCACCGGACGGATGATCACTGGATTAGATGACTCGATCTTTCTGATTGAGCCCAGTCTGCCTTCACCCAAACTGGCGATTCCAGACGAAATGATTGCCCGGACTGGCGAAGCAATTCAGATGGACGTTCTGCACTACAGGGCGGCTGACCAGGTAAGTGTATCGGGATTGCCTCCGGGGCTGGCATATGACGCTGCTACACGTAAAATCTCCGGGATACCATCTCAGTACGGCATTTTCGATGCGTTGGTGAGCGCTTCAAATCCGACTGGAACAACTTACAAAGTAGCCAGGTTCGACATCTGGGACGAATCCATCTTACCCTACACAGGCGAGCGAACAGTGACGGTACCCATCGGAGAGCCATTCTTTCATAAGCTCGAAGTTGCCAGACAACGGGTAAGCTGGGGACACGGTTCCCTGTTGGGATGGGCGCAGTTGGAGGATAGCGGTAACGGTGATGTTACCCTGTTCGGCTTGCGTGACTTTTATACCTCACAACCATTTTTCTTGACGGCAGAGACTCCTTTTGAGCGATTGGTGTTTTCGATGTTGCTTCAGACGTTGCCCAGCGAACCGGGGATCGCGGTGCATCCGAAATCGGTATCCAGTTCTATCGGTTCGACGATTGTCATGAAAGTGGAGGGCTCTTATCAGGACAACTGGTCATATCAATGGTTTCATGAAGGTGTTCTGTTACAGGAGGGAAATGGTGTTTCCGGAGCTGAAACCGGGAGTCTCGTAATCGCGCCGGTCTCTCAGGCGCACTTGGGTTCCTATCGTGCGAAGCTGACTTCCGCAGAGGGTACGGCGCTCTGGTCAGACAATGCCACCATTAGCTTGAACGGCACGTATAGAGAATGGCTCGAACTCTTTGGTTTCGAAGCGGGAACAGTAGAGCCGATGGATGATCCGGACAGGAACGGAGTCACTTTGCTGGCAGACTACGCATTTGGCCGCAGGCCGGGAACTGCGGACGCATCAATTGATCTACCTTCCATCGTTTCGGACACGACGGGTCTCGCTGTGCGCTACGTTCTTACTTCTAGTGCAATCGATCAAGTTTCCTGTACGATTCAGTATTCGGTCAATTTGTCGGAATGGCACAATGTCGCTCCAGAACTGCATCATCTCTACGAAGGCCGCTCGGGAGAATCTGAGTTTCGAGCATACCTACCGGATACTTTGGGGGCGGAGCATGAGACGAGTCGGTCAATCTATATCCGTGCAAGTCTGTCCCTGAAGTAGCGAGTAGCGAGCTCGAAAGTTGTTCAGGGTACTGCGGCCGAGTTCTGTCCCAATCCCGGGGTTTCTCATTCGCACAGGGTTTCGGGCTTTCCTCGCTCAGCCGCTTCGATCGAACTCCAGCACGAACCTCTACGAGGACGTGTCGCCTGCATTGTCGAACTCAATATTTGAGCACTGGCGGCTGAGATCGGGCCGATCCCGCTATTGCGCCGCATTTTCGCGAAGAATGGCAAAATTGTGCTGGATAAATTCTGATAATTATCTAAAATGCAGAAGTTGCATTTGATAATTAAAATTAGAATCATCTGAAAGTTCTCATGGCTGAAGTATTGCAGCGGGTTCGATCTCAGGGGGTTCGAGGAAATGACGATTTTGAATATGAACACATCGAAACAGACTGGTGGAAACACTGGATTGAACCTTGTGAAGGGCGTTCTTTGCGGGCTGTGCGCTTCGGCGCTCTTGCAGGCCTCGTCTTTCGCTGGAGCGAATCATGAAGAGGACGATGCCTTCTGGGCGGATGCTGCATCGCTTTTGCCGGGATATACGGGAACGCCTTCAGAGCCGGGCCCGTCGAGTCAGGCTGGTTCCTGGGGCGGGGTGATCGCCTGGCCGCATATTCCGGTATCGGCGGCGAATTTGCCGAATGGGAAGATCATCACCTATTCGGGGCAAGAGCGCACCAGTTGGCCGGGCACGAAGACGCAGACATACTGGACGGTCTATGACCCTGCGACCGGTCGTTTCGATGAAGATTTGTATCTCGACCATGAAATGTTCTGCGCGCACCTGGTGATGCGCACTGATGGAGTGATCCAGACGGTTGGTGGTCGCTACACCATTGAGCACAGCAGTGTTTACGACTGGCGCACGAATCAGTGGAGCCGTGCCGATGACATGAACGACAAGCGTTGGTACACCACCAGCGTTGCTTTACCCGATGGAGACGTCTTCACGGTGAGTGGTAGCGGCGGCCCAAATACGGCTGAGCGTTATGATCACAATGCCGACACGTGGAACCGCCTTTCCGGCATCAACTGGCAGCCAGTGGCAGGCGCAGCAGGATTCGAATCAAACTGGTGGCCGTACGTGTTTGTTGCCCCAGATGGCCGACTTTTCCACTTCGGGCCGACGGAAGCCATGCACTGGGTCAGCCCTGATGGAGCGGGTTCACGGGTGTCTGCGAACTTGAACGTTCCGGGCAACCATTATCCGAAACACGCTGGAGTAGTGATGTATGAGTCAGGCAAATTTCTCGTCGCTGGTGGCGCGGTGAACGTCAATGGCAGCGGCAACAACACTGGGGATGGCGGCACGTCTTCCGCTTGTTACGTGGTCGACCTGAACACGACGCCACCCACGGTACGCCTGACGAATTCAATGGCATTTCCACGTCGATTCCAGAATGCGATCGTGTTGCCTACGGGTGAAGTAATGATTGTGGGTGGCAATACTTCCGGCCGAAAGTTCAGCGATCTTGGCACTGTGTTGACGCCAGAGATCTGGAATCCAAAGACTGAACAGTGGCGCCAGGTTGCAGACATGGCGACACCGCGGAACTACCACTCAGTAGGCTTGCTGCTGCCGGACGGACGCGTCTTCGCGGGAGGCAGTGGCTATGATGCGGGCAGTGCTAACCATCAGAATGCTGAAATCTACACGCCGCCGGCGCTTTACACTACCAGTGGTGCGCTTGCTACCCGGCCGACCATTTCTGCCGCGCCGGACAGCGTTGCACTGGGCTCTGTATTCAAAGTGAGTGCCACTCCGGGACTCCACAAATTCTCGATGATCCGGATGAGCGCAACGACACACGGACTGTCGACTGACCAGCGCCACTTGAGCATCCCATTTTCCGAGACCAGCAGTGGCCAATACCAACTGGTGACGCACCCGAATGTGAATGTCATGGTGCCTGGCTACTGGATGCTGTTCGGCCTGAATGCCAATGGTGTCTACTCCAAGGCGGCGACCATTCACATCAAGGAAGTGGGCGATGCGCCGATCAGCGGATTGAATGGCAGCTACTACGATGGCATGGCTTTCAACTCCCTCAAGGCGACCCGCACGGATCACAAGATCGACTTCAACTGGGGCACCAGCAGTCCGTACATTGCTGAACTGGGAGTCGATACGTTCTCCGAGCGTTGGACCGGCTGGGTGGTGCCAGACTACACCGAGACCTACACATTTTTCACTCAATCCGACGACGGTGTCCGGCTGTGGGTCAACGGTCAGCAGTTGGTAAACAATTGGACCGATCATGCACCGACTGAGAACTCAGGGACGATCGCGCTCACTGCCGGGCAGCCCGTGGCCATCACAATTGAGCACTATGAGAACGGCGGTGGTGCCACGATGCAGCTCAGCTGGTCGAGCCCGCGCACGCCGAAGCAAATCATCCCTGAGCGCAGCCTTCGCACTGCCAACCCCACTGGCAGCTCGATAGTGTCCGTCGACGACGTGTTCGAGATCTTCATCAATGGTGAGCTTGTCCAGATCGGTACTGAGTGGAGCAAGGCGTATCACGCAGCGTTTTCGACTGGAGCGACGACCACGATCGCGATCCGCGCCTGCAATACCGGAGGTGCAGCCCACGCGGTCGGAGACTTTCTGATCAATGGTCAGCGCTACGTGACCAATTCTTCCTGGAAGGTATCTGGAACTGCGCCCGCAGGATGGAACCAGCCAGACTTTGACGACAGCGGCTGGGCGAGCGCGACGGACAATGGTGGCGTGCCGTCTGGAATTGTTGGCATGCCAGTGGGCACTGCGGCGCGCAACATCTGGACATCCGACAACGCAGATGATGAAGTCTTTCTGCGGTTGCGTATTGGTGCACCAGAGCTCGGAACCATTACGAATCAGCCCGGTATTGTCGGCGCTGCAGCAAGTCTTCAGGTGCCTGTGGTGGCTGCGGCCGGGAGCAATCTCCGGTTCTCATCATCGACGTTGCCATCCGGCCTGTCGATCAATCAGACATCCGGACTCATCAGCGGAACTTTTTCGGCCGAGGGAGCTTACAATGTCGTTATCAATGTCACTGACCTCAATGGCAGCGGTTCGGATTCGACGAGTTTCCAGTGGATCGTGCAGCCTTCTGCAGTCAACGGGGATCCAGTACTGGGATCCATTGGCAATCAGGCGGGCACTGTTGGTGATCCGGTGACACTTCAGCTTTCTGCTACAGATCCTGACAACGATACACCGCTCACTTACACTATTTCAGGCTTACCTGCCGGACTGATCGGCGCGTCAAATGGCCAGATCTTTGGAACACTCAATACGATTGGAAGTTACACCGTTCAAGTGACGGTGAGTGACGGCAGGGGAGGCTCGGACAGCGAAACCTTCACGTGGGCGGTCAATGACACCCTGACGGTGATCGCTCCCATCACCAGCGCTTCCGCAGCGGGCGGGGCGGTACTCTTTTCAGGAACTGCAGTCGGCGGTACCAGTGCAACTTTTGTCTGGAACTTTGGCGACGGGACAGCGGAAGTGACGACTTCCACTCCAAGTGCCACACATACCTATACGCTTCCGGGCCGTTACACCATCACCCTCACTGCGACCGACTCCAATGGTGATGAAAGCGTGGCTGTGTTCAATCACAACGCCTTCCCTGCGCTGACCGCGAACCGTCCAGTTGAATCTCAGAGCGTGGTTTACGAGTCCCGTACCGGTAATGATCGCGTATGGAACGTCAATCCTGACAATGACACTGTGACCGTGCATGATGCCGTGATGCAGCTGAAGCTGGCTGAAATCCCTGTAGGCCAGGGGCCTCGATGCCTGGCGATCGCGCCGGACGGTAGCATCGCCGTCACTAATAAGAAGGGCAGCACAGTAAGTATCATCAATCAGAATACCTTTGCCGTTGTGCAAACCATCACGCTGAAGCCGGGTTCGGAACCTGTTGGTATCGCCTTCTCACCAGCGGCACCCTTTGCGTTTGTTGTGCTCGAGGGAACTGGCGAGTTGATCAAAGTGGACGCTATCACGACGGCTGAAGTGGGCCGTGTTTCAGTCGGTGCGAATCCACGCCACCTGTCGATCAAACACGACGGCAGCACCGTTTTCGTGTCGCGCTTTATCTCGCCTCCAGTGCCGGGCGAGGGAACATCGCAGACGCCGGATGTATCGAACGCCGGCGGCGAAGTCATTCGCGTGAACGCAAACACAATGACTGTGCAGGGAACGATTCGTCTCCAGGCCAGCGTCGAGCCGGACTCCGGCGGTGGTGGGCGCGGCATTCCGAACTACCTGGGGGCCGTAGCCATTTCTCCAGCCAATGACATGGCCTGGGTGCCTTCAAAGCAGGACAATATTCAACGCGGCCAGTTCCGCGATGGGTTGGTAATCACTCAGGACACGATTTCGCGCTCGATCTCTTCGCGCATTGATCTCGGAACTCTGACAGAGACCTACTCAGCGCGGATCGATCACGATGACTCGTCCGTTCCCAATAGTGCACACTTTGGCCCGAATGGCCTGTATGTCTTCGTCGCCTTTGAGGGCAGCCGCGAAGTCGCTGTGATCGATGCTTACGGCGATCAGGAATTGTTCCGGTTCGATGCCGGTCGCGCGGCGCAGGGGCTTGCTCTATCGGCAGACGGGCACACGCTCTACGTTCACAATTTCATGGATCGTACTGTCTCTGTGCACGACATTACGGCGCTGATCGAGCAGGGCCAGCCGACGGCTTCGTTAGTCGCAACATTCAGCACCGTCGCCAGCGAGACGCTCAGCCCACAGGTGCTTCTCGGGAAACAATTGTTCCATGATGCGGTCGATAATCGTCTCGCCGGTCAGGACTATCTCAGTTGTGCTACCTGCCACAATGAAGCGGGCCAGGACGGTCGCGTCTGGGACTTCACCAATCTGGACGAGGGCCTGCGCAACACTATCGACCTGCGCGGACGTGGTGGAGTAAATCACGGCCCAGTTCACTGGACCGGCAACTTTGACGAGATCCAGGACTTCGAAAATCCGATCCGTGCGATGTCCGGCGGAACAGGATTGATCAATGGATCGCCGCACCCTTCGCTTGGCCTGCCCAATGGCGGGCGCAGTGCGGATCTCGATGCGCTGGCAACCTACGTGGCGTCGCTCGACACCTTTGCGCGCAGCCCATACCGCAACACGGATGGCTCGTTGACTGCTGACGCCGCGCTGGGGCGCGAAATCTTCCGCGCACAAAATTGCGCCAGTTGCCACAGCGGCGAGCGGTTCACTGACAGTGCACTCAACGTCCTGCATGACATTGGCACGATCACACCGGGCAGTGGCACACGCCTCGGCGGGGCACTTCCCGGATTCGACACGCCGACTCTGCGTGGACTGTGGAATGGTGCGCCCTATCTCCACAATGGATCGGCGCTCACTCTGGCGGATGCTGTTTCTGCGCATAGCGGCGTGTCTCTGAACGCCACAGAGATGCAGCAGCTCACCGCGTATCTCCAGCAGATCGACGATCTCGAGCCCAGTGCTCCCACGGTCACGCTCACCGCGCCAGTCATCGCCAGCTTCAGCGCTTCGCCCGCATCCATCACCGAAGGCGGTAGCACCACTCTGCAATGGTCAGTGACGGATGGCGGCAGCGCATTGACCGCACTTACTATCAATGGTGGTGTCGGCAGTGTGCTGGGCGCTTCCAGTCAATCTGTCAGCCCGACGGCGACAATCACTTACACGCTGACTGCAACGAATGCCATCGGCACCATCACTGCGACAACAACTGTCAACGTGCAGCCAGCAATGGGTGGCGGAACCGACGAGTATTCCGTGACTCCTGATGTCATCGCCCTCTACCACTTCAATGGCAACTATGCCGACGAATCCGGCAATGGACTAACATTGACACCGTCCGGAGGAGTGCAGCGCACATCCGCCAATCTCGACTGGATGAGCCAGCCAGGAGGACAAGTGGCCCGCTTCTCCGCCGCTGGCGACACTCTAACGGTCAGTATTCCAGACGCTCTGGTAGCGCCGGATCCTGATTCGCCGCTTACCATCGAGGCCCGCATCTACGTGCGTGAATACAAGGGCTGGAGCGTGGACAATCTACCCATCGTCTTCCTCAACCAGGAGTGGGACTCGCACTTTGGTCTCAAGGATCGCAAGTGGGGTACACCACGCGGTGCGAATATCACCGCGAACACCGCAGAGTTGGTGAGTGCGGAGCAGGTGGCAGCGCTCATGGCCCCCGGACAGTGGCACCTTTTGCAAATCTCTTACGATGGCGTCACCGATGTGACTGCACGCATCGATGGAGTGGTGGTGGCCACTATCAACAAGCCCCCCTATCGCTACCGTACCAATAATTGGGAGCTTACTCTGGGTAATTTCGATGGCGACATCGACGAAGTCGTCCTGCGCCAGAGCGCGGAACCCGGCTCGACCACACCGCCACCACCAGACACCACGGCACCCGCAGTGGCATTGTCAGGGCCTGCCGCTGCATCCGGGCCGTTCCTTGTGAACGCTGATTTCAGCGAGGGAGTTCAGGGCTTCACCGCCTCAGACCTTGTGGTGACCAACGGTAGCGCATCCTCCGTTTCTGGAGCTGGTTCTGCCTATACCTTTACCATCACTCCGGTTGCTGACGGACCAGTGACGATCCAACTTCCTGCGGGAGCTGCGGCGGACGCGGCGGGCAATGCCAGCACGGCGGCAAATACTCTCATTGTCAGCTACACGGCACCCACCGGAGGCGGAGGCGGCGCGGACACCATCGCCCTGTACAACTTCGATGCAGGATTCACCGACAGCTCGGACAATGGCTACCATCTATCAGCCACCAGTGGTGTTACCGTTGCTGCTGGCGCGGCCCGATTCACCGCCGCTGGTCAGCAGTTGCAGGTATCCATTCCAGACAGCGTCGTCAGTCCAGAGATTCAACCAGTCACTGTGGAAGCACGCATTTTCCCACGCCGCTATCTCGGCTGGAGCGTGGACAATTTGCCCGTCCTCACATTCACCCAAGACTGGGATTCCTCTCTTGAGCTGCGTGACAAGATCTGGAGTTCCGAGCGCGCTCCAAACATTCGTGCAGGCATCTACGAGATCGTCACATCGACCCAGTGGACGACGCTGGCACCCATCGGACAGTGGAGCACGCTGGCCCTGTCCTACGATGGCGTGGGCACTGTCGAGTGCCGCATCAATGGCGCAGTGGCAGGTTCCACTGCCTGGCAGCCGAACCTTTCCCGCAGCAACGACTGGGTGCTAACTCTGGGGAACTTCGACGGTGATCTGGACGATGTGCACGTGCACAGCGGCCTGCCGGGCGCTGGTGGGGGTAATGTGGCAAACCTCGTTGTCGCTTCGGTCGCACAGGGGCTCACTGCCGATTATTACGAGGGAGAAAATTTTGAGCAACTCCGTTACACACGCATCGATCCCACAATCGATTTTGACTGGAGCACCAGCTCGCCTTCGCCGGAGCTCAGCTCGAACGGCTTCTCCGTGCGCTGGCGCGGATGCATGGTTCCTGCCTTCAGCGAAACCTACACTCTGCATGCAACCACCGGCACTGCGGATGGCATCCGCGTTTTGGTCAATGACAACGTCGTGATCGATCGCTGGAGCAACAGCGGCACCGCTACTGGAACCTTTGCACTCCAGGCAAATGTCCCGGCGATGCTGGTGGTCGAATACAAAGACGTCACGGGTGCTGCGAGCGCAAAACTCGAGTGGAGCAGCGCCCGTCAGGTGCGCGAAGTGATTCCATCCTCACGGCTCACGGTTAACGAAACGAGCGTCATCGATGCCACACTTGCTACCTATCCAGGCAGCTGGGGCGAGTGGTTGAACAGCAATCGCAGCAATGGTTCTGCTGTAACGGCACCCGATACCAATGCCGATGGCGACTACTCTGTGGACTTGTTAGAGTATGCTCTGGGAACGAGCCCTGGAACCGGTATCGCTGGAGCCAGCTCGACGGACGGCGGGATCAGCCTTGAAAGAGTCGGACCGCAGGAAAACATCACCGCAGTATATCGCAGGCCGTCAGCCATTGGCGATATCGACTACAGCGTCGAAGTCAGCAGTGATCGCGTGAACTGGCAACCGGTCGATATCGGCCCCGGTGCCACCATCACCCGCCATCGCGATGGCACAGAGACTGTGCGTCTCGAAGGTCTTGATGCACTGCCTCAGCTCGTCGACAGCGGATTCGCCAGGCTGCGTGTGCAGCTGTCCGGCTCCGGCTATGATGCGGTAACACCTGAGTGCGCATGGCTGCGGACACCAGTGCGCCCAGGCTACCAGACAGTAGGCGTCAGCACGCTGCGTCCGCACATTTTTGCCGGGAAAGTGGCCAGTGCCAACGGCGAAACACTCAGCTATAGCGGTGGTGGTGAGTTGTCGGCACTGCTTGAAGAGGGAACAAGCTACTTCCTTGAAATTCGCGGAGGCGCATTGGAAGGGCATCGCATCGATATCGATGCGGCTCGCACCGGCAATGGTCTGATTGCCCTCGATCCTGCTTCCGCTGTGAACACAATCGATGAGCTGCCAGCGTCGACTGCCGGCCAGCCATTCGTAGTGCGACCACACCACAGTGTGGAGGAGATTTTCCCAAAAGCGCAGTTCACCGGCACTGCCAATCCGGGCACTGCAGACCGACTGCACTTCTTCGATACCTCGGCCGGAGCTTATGACAGCTACTTCCTGCTCGATGCTGGTGCTGAGTATCACCACTGGACGACCCTCGCGAATGCGAGCCTGGCCGACTTCGGCAGCAAAGTCATTCCCCCCGGAACCGGCCTGTTTCTGCAGCGGGCGTCAGGCAGTGAAACCCTAACATTGACGCAGGTAGGACTGGTGCGTGACAATGCGTTCCGTCAGCCATTGTCCGTCGGCTACAATTTCGTTGCAGCCGGCTATCCTGTTTTACAGTCACCAGCGGGGCGTCGGGCTGATCTGAACGGCGGCTTCCTGGGCAGCCTCAATCCTGCGGATGCCGACCAGATTCAGATCTGGCGCGGTGACACCGAGCCCGGAGCATCCGGCTACAGCGGCTACTTCCTCCTCGATGCAGGACAGGACAGTCCCTACCGCTACTGGACAGATCTGGGGAATGCCTCGCTCACCAACCGCGATGTCGATCCGATCTTCGAGCCCGGCAGAGCCGCCTTTCTTCTGCTCCGGGAGTCGTCGCTGGACGACTATCAATATGATGATGCGGAGTAAGATTCTGGATGCAGACAAAAGCATCGCAATAACGTGGTGCAGGCGAAGCCTGCCGATCGGCCGCCATATTGGTTCGCTCAGCTCCGTAGTCGGGGCTGAGCCGATGGCCCTGATTGCGAGGAGCGGGCGGGAATGGGGGTGGTTAGGCGGGATCGTTTCACCCGGATTTAATGGGAGCGTCGAAGAATGCTTGTCATCAAGGTAGCGACCTTGCTACAGTCCCATGCTTCCGATGGGTCGAGGGAAAACAGTTACCAGCTGCTCCTTCATACTTTCACCCTTAGGAGTATCACTTTCTGAAACCCCTGCCTTTATGATAATGACTCGCCCCCGCCTTTTCCTCCTCGGCTGCTTCTGGTTCTCATCACTCATTCATCTGAGTGCTGAGCAGGTGATCTTCAGTGAAATTCACTATCACCCGGAGGACGGGAAGCCGGAATACATTGAGATCCGGAATAATACCGCCACGCCGCTGGACATCGTGGATTGGACGCTCTCGGGAGGAGTCGATTACGTTTTCCCCGGGTTCGATGCAAGCAATGGCCAGAATGCCTTCATTCACAATCGGCAGCGTATTCTCCTGATCGGCGTGAGCGAAGCTGAGTTCCGAGCCGCCTATCCTGCGACACCGGAGGGCGTGCGGGTACTTGGGCCGTGGGTCGGAAATCTGAGCGATCGCGGAGAGACGTTGACTTTGAAAGACAAGAATGGAGCGGTGATGACGACAGTCAGCTATGAGGATCGCGGCCGCTGGTCATCAATGGCGGACGGGCTTGGCCACTCGCTGGTGGTGAGGCAACCGAATCGGTACGTGAACGACTGGCGCAATTGGACCTACAGTCTTTCAAAGGGCGGAACGCCTGGTGCTGATCCTGAAAGTCCAGAAGGCGGCATCGCTATTGACAGCCCTGAGATCGATCTGTCCGCAGCGCTGCCCGTGGTTGAGCTTGATTCCGAGTGGAAGTACTTCGATGAGACACAGGATCTAGGCACGGCATGGAGTCAGCCGGATTACGATGACAGTGCCTGGAAGACAGGGGTTGGACTCTTCGGGTTTGAGACGAGAACGTTGCCAGCTCCGGGTATCCAGACCGACCTCAACCGGGATTCCGCCGGTGGGTTGACCACCTACTATTTTAGAAAGGAAATCCAGTTCACTAAGAACCCGGTGGGCTCACGGATCACGATTGGCAATGTGCTGGATGACGGTGCCGTTTACTACCTGAACGGCCAGGAACTGGGGCGGGTGCGCATTGCTGATGGCGCAGTAACTTGGCAGACAGAGGCAACGAAAGTTCCCGAAGAAGGCGTGCTTGAGGAAGGTGTCCTCTCGGTCGATGGCTCAGCCTTTTTAGTTCCTGGGAGGAATGTTTTCGCGGTAGAGGTGCACAACGAGAGTGCGGCCAGTTCGGACCTCGTATTTGGTGCGACGGTGAGCATTTCCGCATCGTCTGCTGGAGCGGTGATCAATGAGGTAGCACCGGGAGCCGGTGGCTTCGTTGAGTTTTTCAATCCGGCCGATTCAAACGAGAACCTCAAGGGCCACTATCTGACGGATGACGTGGCGAATCTTACAAAATATCACATCAACGCAGATCTGGTAGCTGCACCGCGAGCGCATGTTTCTGTCGATCTGGATGCCACAGGACTTCCTGCCGCTCTGGCCGAGCTCTACCTGGTTGCTCCCGACGGCACGACTGTGATCAGTGCCGTGACAGTGCCGGCAGGTGCGGGTTCGTCCGTCAGCCGCAAGCCCTCTGGTTCAAGCACGTGGTTCGTTTTCTCAGAGCCGCAGAGGGATGTCGCTAACGTCGGTGCTGGCGATCTTCGCAATCAACTTAGCATCAGTGAAGTGCATTTTTCTGCGGACGGATCGAAGGTCGATTGGGTGGAACTCCATGCATCGAATGCAGGAAACGTTTCTGTGGATGGGCTTTTTCTCTCAGGCGTAAACGATTTTTCTGACAAAGTAGCGATCAACGGAACTATTCCCGCGAACGGCTACATGGCCTTCGACGTGGAGATGCCGCTGGATGGTAATGACGTTACGGTTTCGTTGCGGACATCGGGGGGCAATGTGATCATCGGCGAGCGGTTTGAACGCGACTCTGGAGTGGTTGCCTTGCAGGAGTATCCTGCCGGTTCCGGTGAATACTACGAGAGTACGACGGACACCAAAGCAGCGGCGAACAATCCCCCACGCAATACCAGTATCGTGATTAACGAGATCATGGCGGATCCGCCATCGAACAGCCGTAATGGTGAGTTCGTGGAACTTTACAATCGTGGCACGTCACCAGTTGACCTGAGCGGCTGGAGGTTTGTCGATGGCATTTCTTATGACATCCCTGCTGGAACATCTCTCGCGGCCGGGCAGTATCTTGTGATCGCTGCAAATGCAACGTTCCTGAAGTCTGCGTATTCAGGGATCACCATTATCGGTGATTACTCCGGTAATCTTGCGAATGAGGGGGAGCTGCTGCGACTTGAAGACTCAGGCGGCAACCTTGTAGATCAAGTCGATTACAAAAGCGGCGGCGACTGGCCGATCTGGGCCAATGGCGGCGGCAGCAGCATGGAGCTGCTCAACCCTGCGATGGACAACGACCATTCGACCGCATGGCGTGACAGTGATGAGTCGCAGAAGAGCACTTTCGAAAGCTTCAGCGCCTCCGGTACTTATGCCCAGCTGGAAACGATGGGTTCGGCTTCGACTTACAAGGAGCTGCACTTGCACCTCGTGGGGGACAGTCACATCATTCTCAAAAACATCAAGCTCACCAGAAATGGCGAAGCCGCGAACATTCTCGAAAATGCCGACGTCGACACGCCGAACGGTCAGAGTTCCAGCGGCTGGCTGTCACAGGGCACCCACTGGGCCAGCCATTTTGAAGGGAACGAGTATCACCTGATCGCTGACGGTCACGGTGACAACCGCGCCAATAAGGCAGAAATCGATGCCACTGACTTATCGCGCGACGATGCGGTGGAGCTGACCTTTGATGCCCGCTGGGTTGCAGGTAAGCCAACGCTAATCGCACAGACTTACGATCACAGTTTTGCCCCTGTCTTTCATCTTAATGTTCCCAACAACCTCGGCACTCCGGGCGCGCAGAATTCCCGCTACGTCGCCAATGCTCCAGCTACCGTATCGGAAGTGGCCCACTCACCAGCGGTACCGAAGGAAGGCGACCTGGTCACGGTGACCGCCCGGGTAACGAGTGCCACGGCGCTGCAATCGATCGATGTGGTTTATCGCGAAGATTCAAGGGACAATAGCAACCCGTGGCAGACGGCTGCGATGAACGATGACGGAGTCAGTGGAGATGCGGTCGGGGGTGACGGAATCTATTCCGGCAGGATCACTAACCAGAGTGTCGACGGCCGCATCGTTCAGTTCTATGTGCGCGCCATCGCTGCAGGTGGTGCCGAGAACCGTGCTCCTGTGCGTGAAGCTTGGCCAGCAATGTTCGTGGTCGACAACCAGGAGATTGATCCCGAAGGGCTGACAACTTATCGCTGGGTGATTTCAGAATACGACGAGCGTGCCTGGGCAACCGGCAGTGGCAGGGGAGGCGCGGACTACGACTACAAATTCCCGTTTCTCTCGAACAGCTACAAGAACATGACGATGATCGTCGATGAGTCTGAAATCTTTTATGGCGCGGAGATCCGTCCTTCTGGAAGTCCATGGCACACCTCTGCACGCGCGAACCTGAGGCAGCGTGGTAAATGGAAAATGCCGTCCAGCTCCATGTTCAGGAACAGCCGGAAATTCACCTTTGACAACACCCTTGCTGCTGAGGGATCGACCGCACTGCACAATAACAATATGATGCGCTACCTGCTCTACCAGCTCGGGTATGAGGTAAATGAGGACGAGTTCGCGCTGACGATCGAAAACGATGGCACTCCAGAGTTTAACGAAATCGTCGAGCCCTGCGGCAATGACATGCTCGATCGGTTTTGGGCTGACGGATCGGACGGGGAATTCTACAAAATTGACGACCACTTCCGGTTCGATGACAACTATGGCAAGGCCGAGATTACCAATCGCTACTTCTGGTATGATGCACCGAACAGCCGGGGTGAGACCAATTACCCGGATCCGAATGCCGCCGGCAGCTACCACACTGCCTGGATCAAGCGCTCGAGAGAGGCGGACTACGACTACTCGGCGCTGATCAATTTCTTCAAAACCCTCAGTGAAAATGAATACACTGAAGAGGAAATCGGCCGAATGGTGAACATCGATAAGCTTGCCATCATGACTGCCGTACGCGGTTACGCAGCGGACTGGGACAGCATCACCAATACCCGGCCGAAGAATTCGTTCTTCTACCGCCCGCCCAACGGCGGACGCTGGCAGATTCTTCACTGGGACAGCGATCTCGGTTTCCAGAGTGGCCATTCGGGTGATCCGTTTTACTCCGGCGGCAGGGAACTAGGTGCCTTTTTGAAAAAGGATTACGTCGAGCGCAAGTTACGGTACTTCCTGAGTTACATGTGGGACTATCTGGTCGATGTCAATAACTCTCCCAGAACACAGGCGTTTTTTGAGGCAGAGGAAAATGCGTCGCCCCACCGCGAATATACAGCACGGGGCAGCATCTATGCCAGTTGGTTTAATGCCCGGGATGCGCGCATGCTGCGCGAGATAGATGATCACTTGGAAGATCCGCTGGTGGTCAATCCAGTAACCGCTGTGGAAGGTGATGTTATCTCCGTAACGGGCAGTGCTGGTTACCGAGCATACACGGTGGTTCTCGACGGCCATCCTGAAGCCGAGATCAAGTGGATCGATGATACGAACTGGCAGATGGATAACATTGTTCTAAAGCAGGGAGAGAATGCTCTTGCTTTCCGAGGGGTTGATCAGTTCGGCAATGCAGCTTTCGGCGGCGATTCGCAGACCGCTGCGATCTCGGTATCTAAAGCGGAGAACTCAGCACCCTATGCAACGCTAGAGGTCGATCCTGGTTCGCAGAATCTGCACTTCGCAGAAACATTCTCTCTGGACGCGGGCGGAAGCTCCGATCCTGAGGGGGCAGCATTGACTTACTCATGGACCGGGCCCGCAGCCAATGCGACGCTCAATCCATCCGGCTCCACAGCATCGGCGCAGTTCCAGCGACCGGGCCTCTATGAGTTTGCAGTCGACGTAAGCGACGGCGGCAAAACAACGTCGCAGATGCGGGAAGCGTCTGTCTACGGGCCTGACGGGTTCTCCAGTTTTAGCAGCGATGTCCTGGAAGACTACTGGACGGTGGTAAACACCAGCCCACTGGATAATTTTTTCAGAGAATCAAGCTACGATATCAACGGCGAGTCAGTGGGGAAACTGAAGCTTATCATCTCGGACGATCGGGCGAAGCCACTCGCACCACTGCCTCCGCCACTGCCTGATCCGTCAACCTATGTTGATCTCGGTTCGGTCTGGAGCTTTGATGATTCAAATACGGACTTTGGCACAGCATTTGCCGCGCCCGATTACGATGATTCTGCATGGAAGTCCGGCCCTGGATTGTTTGGATTCGAGTCACGCACCCTGCCCGAGCCAGGTCTACAGACAGATCTCACCAGAGACTCTGCCAATGGCCTGACGACCTATTTCCTGCGTACCGAATTCGACTTCACTCTGGATCCGATCGGCTCCGAAATCTCGATCGATGCGATTCTCGATGACGGTGCCCGTTTCTTCTTGAACGGCCAGGAGCTGGGACGGGTTCGATTGCCGGAAGGTGATATCGATGCGTCGACAGTGGCAATGAAAGTGGATGACGAAGGTGTCGTTGAGGAGGGGTTGCTGACTGTAGATGGCTCACTCGCACTGAAGAACGGGACGAATGTCCTCGCAGTCGACCTTCACAATGACAGTTCCGGTAGCTCGGACGTGGTTTTTGGAATGCGTCTGAACATTGCCGCCCGCGAAGTTTCCCAGGGCGGAGGCGGCCTGCCTGCCCCTCAGCATCCGCTCATCTGGCGCGATTTGCCTGGTGGCGACTTCGCTCTTGCGACCGATTTTGAGATCACTAACCGTCAGTTCGATCAATTTATGACCGGGCTCATGATTTCGACCACTGAGGAAAATGCCGATTACCGCTACGCATACGGCAGCCGCGACGGGCGCACATTGTCAGTGGTTCGTATTAACCCGAATGGCTCGGTCGTTTCCCTGAACGCGCTCGACTACAGTGGCACCGACAGTCTCACTGTCCGCATCGTTCGTTCCGGCGATACACTGGACTTCGAGTGGCGCGAGGACGGGCTGTGGAATACCCAGCTTTCCCTGCCGCTCCCCGCGAATTCGAAAGTGAGCAAAGGCGGCATTTTCGCCTCCACCGACGCAGCCATCGGCTTTATCGTCGACTTTGACTACGTGATGCTGATCGATCCTTCGCTCGGCCAGCGATCCGCACTTGCGGAAGTCCTGCAAGTGTCAGAGCTGATGTACAATCCGATTGGAGGCAACGCCTACGAATTCATGGAACTTCAAAATGTCGGTGCCCAGCCGCTCGATCTGACAGGCCTCCGTTTCCTCGATGGGGAACCTTTTGACGAACTTACGCTCGGCCAGTCGACGCTGGCACCCGGTGCCTACGGTCTGCTCGTCAGCAATGCGGCAGCCTTCCGCGAGCGCTACGGCAATGGCCTTGACAGCAATATCCTGGGCGAATGGTCGGACGGAAATCTCAGCAACAGCGGTGAGGTCATCACCCTAGTGGATGCGGCTGGGGCGACGATTCATTCCTTTGAATACGGCGATTCCGCACCGTGGCCCGTAGAGGCCGACGGTGACGGGCCTTCACTGGTACTGATCAATCCACAGTCCGCGCCTGACCATGCCAACGCAGGTAGTTGGCGTGCGAGCAGCGCGACCAATGGTTCACCTGGTGCAGAAGATTCAGGCCCTGATCCTGGGTTCCTGGCATTCGCACTTGGAGCAGACCTTCTCGGAGTTCCTGCTGAAAGCCTCATCTCCGTTGCGACGACGTCTGTAGCGGGGACGGATTACCTCGCCTTTACCTATGTGCGGCGAACAGATGCACCTGGGCTGGTATTCACTGTCGAAACATCCACTGACCTTCAGAATTGGAGCAGCGACGGACCGCTAGTCGATCTGGCTACCAGTGACAATGGCAACGGAACGACCACCATATCAATGGGCTCTCCGCTTACCGTTGGAAATGGCGCGGTGAAATATATGAGACTGCGGGTCAAGCAGGAGTGATCCAGCACGGGGCATTTCGGAAGCAATCTCTCTCTTCAAGCAGATTCCGATTCCACAGCAGCAGCTGAGGTGTCGTGTGTGCGTCGTCGCGGTATTTGCGGACGATCGGAACACTGTGATTCTCTCAAGCTAATCGATTGATGTCGCGTCAAGCGTCGTTGTAATCGATTTATCAAGAGTGCGTTGGAGGTTGGTTGAAAAACTACCGTACTCTAGAATTTACTTTTTCCGCCAGAGCGGTAGACCAATCGTCCGCCCTGCTGATTTAAGCCCCCCCAATCACCTACCAAGATGAAAGCCTCCGTCCTCACTTCCCTCCTTTTCATTGCCGCATCACTGGAGGGCCTGGCTGAGCAGGTGATTTTCAGTGAGGTGCATTACAATCCCAGAGGGGGTGCCCCGGAGTTCATCGAGATTTTTAACAACACTTCCACACCGTTTGATTTTGCCGACTGGCGGCTCACGGACGGGGTTGACTACACTTTTCCCGGATACACCGGTGCCAATGCTGAGGAGATCATCCTCAAGCATTTTGAGCGGATCATTGTAACTTCCGGCACGGAGGCTGAGTTTCGTGCAGCGTATCCTGCTACGCCTGCTGGCACGCGGATTTTCGGGCCGTGGTCGGGTGCGCTGAACAACAACGGGGAACGCATTGCTCTGGAAAACAAGAACGGCGTGTTGATGGTGGCACTGACCTACGGCGATGATGGCAAATGGCCGATTTCACCCGATGGCGCAGGGCACACTCTGGTAGTGAAGGATCCATTCAAGTTGACCGATGACTGGCGCAATTGGAAAGCAAGCGGAGCAAAAGGAGGGACTCCAGGGAGCGCTCCTGCCGGCGAGTCGGGAATCGCCATCGACAATCCAGAGATCGATCTCGCCAGCACCACGCCATACATCGATCTGGGAACGGCATACAAATTCAATGATACGAACACTGATCTCTCAGGCACCAACTGGGCGGCCCCGGACTACGACGACTCTGCCTGGTCGTCAGGACCCGGCTTGTTCGGTTTCGAAAGCAGAGAACTACCGGCCCCTGGCATTCAGACCGCGCTGGACCGCGATTCGGCGGGCGGCCTGGTCACCTACTACCTGCGCAGCGACTTCGACTTTAATCTGAATCCAGTCGGTTCCCGCATCGTGGTGGATACCATTCTCGACGATGGTGCCCGTTTCTTTTTGAATGGTAAGGAGCTTGGGCGTGTGCGACTTCCCTCTGGAGACATCGGCCATGACACCGTCGCTGACAAAGTGTCGGAAGAGGGGGGTGTCGAAGAGGGGGTCATTTCGATCGATGGCTCCGGTTTTCTGGTGCCGGGACGCAACGTGTTCGCTGTGGAAGTGCACAATGAATCGACCAGCAGTTCTGACTTGGTATTCGCCGCCGCCGTCAAGATTACTGCTTCCAGTCCGGGCGCAGTGGTGAACGAGATTCTGCCTGCTGGCCCCGGCCAAGGATTCGTGGAGTTTTACAATCCACTGGCTTCAGAGATCAATCTTCGTGACCACTACCTGAGTGACGATGTGCAAAATCTGACGAAGTTTCAGATCGCTGGTGATGTCATCATCCCCGCACAGGGATTGCATTCAGTGGGTTTTACCGAGTCTGGATTGACCCCTGACACAAACACCAAACTCTTTTTCACTGCGCCTGACGGGGTGACTGTATTGAGCGCGCTTGAACTCAATATGGCGCTGAATGGCAGTTCCGCCGGGCGCAAGCCATCTGGAGGGAGCAACTGGTATCTCTTCAGCGATCCCACCAGGGATGGTTCCAATATCGGCGCGGGCGACATTGGAAAACTGCTCAGCCTGAACGAAGTGCATATCAATGCGGTGGGCGCAATCGACTGGATTGAACTTCGCAATGCCAATGCAACCCCACTTGATCTTGCAGGGCTTTTCTTATCAGGCGAACGTGGTTTCGGCGACAAGGTGCCGCTTACCGGAATGATTCCGGGCAATGGCTATGCCAGTGTGGACGTGCAGTTTCCGCTCGTCGATGATGCCGTTAGCATTTACCTCCTGAGCTCATCAGATACTGTTCTCGGAGCCCGGAAGTTTCAACGCCTGCATGGTGAGACCAGTTTTCAGGCATTCCCGGAGGGCGGTAGTGAGTGGTATCGCGACGATGCTTCGACACGCGATGCCCAGAACGCGCCCGCCCGGCAAACCGCCATCGTCATCAACGAGATCATGTATGATCCACCGTCGAACCAAGCGTACAGCGAGTTCGTTGAGCTTTACAACAATGGATTCGAAGCGGTCGACCTTGGTGGCTGGCAGTTTACTGACGGGATCAACTTCTCGTTCTCATCCGGCACGACGCTGGCCCCTGGTGCTTACCTCGCCGTGGCTGCCAACAAGGACTGGATGCAGGGCGTCTATCCTGGCGTAACCATTCTCGGAAATTTCAGTGGCAAGTTGCGCACGTCCGGGGAACTGGTGCGCCTGGAAGATGCTCAGGGCAATCTGGCGGACGAGGTCGACTACATGCCTTCGGGCGACTGGCCGGAACTCGCCGACGGTGACGGCAGCAGCATGGAATTGAAGCATCCCGGTATGGACAACAGCAGTCCATCCGCATGGGCGGACAGCGATGAAAGCCAGAAGGCCGCGATGCAGACGTTCACATACACGGAAGAATTCGTGCGATCGAATTTTGGAGCCCAGACCAGTGGCCAGGAGCTTCACATGCACCTGGTCGGCGACTCCCACGTCATCGTGGAAAACGTCTCGCTCAAAGAAAACGGCACTGGGGAAAACCTTGTTGAGAACAGTGCCGTGATGTCGCCAGATGAGTCAAGTGCCGACGGCTGGGTTTGCCAGGGCACCCATTGGGCGAGCTTCATGGACAATGGGAAGCTGCACCTCATCGCAGATGGTCATGGCGATAACAAAGCGAACCGGGCTGAAGTGGACACCGGTCGACTTACCGTCGGCACCCGCTACACGCTTTCGTTTGATGCTCGGTGGGTCAACGGCAAGCCGAGGCTCATCGTTCAGACACTCGACCACGGATTCGGTCACCCATTCCTCCTGCCCATCCCGAACAATCTTGGAACCCCCGGCGCGCCGAATTCCCGCCTTTTGCCCTCGGTTGCTCCCACTGTCACTGCCGTGATGCACAGTCCGGCAGTTCCGAAATCCACGGATCCAGTCAAGGTTACCGCCTACGTCGGATCGGCCTCCGGTCTGCAATCGGTTGAACTCGTGCACAGGCTCGACACTCGCTCTGGAGATGGTGCATGGCTCCGCACCAGTATGAACGACAGCGGCACTGGCGGCGACGAGATTGCCAACGACGGAGTGTATTCCACCTCGCTGACTCAGTACCAGGACGACGGGGCAATCGTTCAGTTTTTCGTCGAGGCAACCGCTACTGGCGGCGGAACCACCATGCTGCCAAAGCTAGGAGCGGGGAGGCCTGCCATGTGGGTCGTGGACGATCGCACCATGCCGGATGTCCTGCTGCGCGAGCGCTTCATCGTTTCTGAATATGATCGCAATGCGCTCACCGCGCAGGGTGGCAGGGCAGCTTACAACTACAAGTTCCCACGCATGTCGAACCACTTCTTCAATGCCACGTTCATTGCCAACGAGAGCATGGTTTTCTACAACGCGGAGATTCGCAAGAGCGGCAGCCCGTTCACCCGGGACGCTGGCAGTGCTCTTGCTCACGGCAAATGGAAGCTGCCCGCAGATCGGTTGATCCGCGGCCGCCGCAGAAGCGTTATTGATGCCTCTGGAACCAGCGAAGGGAGCGGCACTCCGCGATTCTATGACGACAGGCTCGGCCGCTACTTCCTGTACCAGCTCGGGCATCCTGTTAACGAGAACGAGTTCGTCCACTCAGTAATCAACACGGACAACTTCAAGTTGCGTGAAAATCAGGAGCCCATTTCCAATGACTTCCTCAACCGAAACTTCCAGGATGGCACCGATGGGACACTCCTGCGTGTCGATGACGAGTGGATTTTCACCAATGACAATGGCGATACCCGTCAAAGTCGCAACGCCGACTGGGGTTACAAAGACAGTGACAATCCCGTACGCTATCACAGCGAGTGGATCATGCGCACGCGCGAAACCGACTACGACTATACCAACTTCATCGAGTTCGTGCGCACTCTTGAAGAGAACAAATTCGATGAGGCCACGATCAACCGCATGGCCAACCGGGACATGCTCTGCATCAATGCCGCCGTCCGTGGCTACGATTCCGACTGGGACACCATCACTGTGGGCCGGGGAAAGAATGCCTATTTTTACCGCCCTAAAGACGATGGGCGCTGGATGTTGATTCACTGGGACGGGGACCGCGTGTTCGAGGGCGGCCAACCGATCATCGGCAACCTCAAAGGTATCCGTACCTATTTCGAGAAGCCATTCATTGAGCGGACGCTGCACTATTATCTGAACGAGCTGATCAGGAAACACACGAAAGACTCAGCACGCACAGCAGCGTGGATGGCGGCCGAAGAAGCCGCGACGGAAGGCTCGGGTGTCAATATCACTATCAGCAAATATGAGAGCTACTTCCGCACCCAGGAGCGCGTGGTCGAGAACTTCATCAGAGGCCCCTATACAGAAGATTTTGCGATCACAACGAATACGGCGGAAACGACCGATGACACTCTTACCCTCGAAGGCAAGAGCCCGTCGCGCATCTACACGCTGCGCGTCGTCGATCACCCGGAAGCTGTGCTCACTTGGGATGGGCTCACAGACTGGAAGCTTACAGGCATCTCACTGAAATCGGGCTCGAACGTCATCAAGGTCGAAGGTCTGACCCATCAGGGCGAAGTCCTTGAAGAGAAAGAGTTCACCGTCACCAAGCCAACGAACGCGGCTCCTGTCGTTGCCGTGAAATCCAATCCCGGTTCGCTCAATGTCGGTATCAGTGACACCTTGGTACTGGATGCTGGCTCCAGCTTTGATCCAGAGGGCGGCGGGCTTGCATTTGCTTGGGTAGCTCCGCAGAACCTTCTAGAGTTCACGCCCGAGGCTTCTGGCAGTGCCAGTGCAAAGTTCTCAGTGCCCGGTCTCTACCAGTTTACCGTCACCGCCACCGATCCCGATGGCAACAGCGCCAGCAAAACGGTGGAAGCTGCCGTGTATGGGCGGGATGGATTCGCGTCCTTCAATGATCCTCTGCTCGCACGCTACTGGGGCTTTGATGACATCGAACTCCGTGATAACTTCTCGCCGGACAGCTACTACACGCTCGATTTCAGGCCGGGACGATTGACCATGCAGGTATTGGACGATTCGGCGAAGCCGCTCGGACTTCCGCAGGCGCCGCTCCCAGCTCCGGAAACATACATGACGCTCGGCCAGACCTGGAAGTTTGACGACTCAGGGGCCGATCTGGGAACAGACTTCGCCACCGCCGCCTTCGACGACAGTGCGTGGAAATCGGGAGCAGGCCTGCTCGGCTTTGAATCCCGCACTCTCCCGGATCCCGGACTGCAAACCACCGAACCGGACTTCACCAGGGGGAACATCACCTACTACCTCCGGACGGCGTTCGAATTCGACAAAGAACCACTCGGGTCGGAAATTACCATCGACCATATTCTAGACGATGGAGCGCGCTTTTTCCTCAACGGAAAGGAACTTGGACGCACGCGCTTGCCAGCGGGAACTATCGATGCCACGACCGTAGCAGACAAAGTGTCGACCGAAGGAGAAGTGGAAGAGGCGGCCATCATTGCCGACGGTTCCAGTGCATTGGTCAGGGGCACGAATATCCTTGCTGTTGATCTGCACAATGAAAGCGCCTCCAGTTCCGATCTGGTGTTCGGGATCAACATGCACATCGCGGCCCGCGAACTTTCCGGAGGCAACAACACAAGTCTCGATGGAACCATCCATCCGTGGATTCATCGCCCGCTGCCGTCGGCAGGCGACTGGATATTGCAGACCAAAGTTGAGCTTGAGACGCTGCAGTTCGGCGATTTTCAGGCTGGGCTGCTGGTGGAAATCAGCGAGAACGGACTCCCGGTGCGTTATGGTATCGGGTTGGAAAATGGCGACAAGGTGGGTGTGTTCCGCGTGAATACCAGTGGAACCACCGGCAGCCTGGCATCGATCCCTTACATTGTCTCTAACGTCGCGGAGATCCGCATCAGACGTGAGGGCGGCAAGCTGATCTTTGACTGGAATCAGGATGACGAATGGTCAGAACTGTATCAAGCTGACCTTGCAGCAGGAACCACTATCGGTGAAGGAGGAACGTTTGTTGCCACTGGATATCCGAGGTCTGTCCAGGCCAGCTTCGATTACGTGATGCTGGTTGATCCATCGGCCGGTGACCGATCCCCACTGGCGCAAGTTCTGCAAGTGTCAGAGCTGATGTACAATCCAATCGGAGGCGAGACCTACGAGTTCATGGAGCTTCAAAATGTCGGTGCCCAGCCGCTCGACCTGACAGGCATCCGTTTTCTCGATGGGGAACCCTTTGGCGAACTTACGCTCGGCCAAACCACTCTGGCACCTGGCGCATACGGTCTGCTCGTCAGCAATGCGGCAGCCTTCCGCGAGCGCTACGGCAATGGCCTTGACAGCAATATCCTGGGCGAATGGTCCGGCGGAAATCTCAAGAACAGCGGTGAGACCATCACTCTGGTGGATGCGGCTGGGGCGACGATTCATTCCTTTGAATACGGCGATTCCGCTCCGTGGCCCGCAGAGGCCGACGGTGACGGGCCGTCGCTGGTGCTGATCAATCCACAGTCTGCGCCGGATCATGCCAACGCTGGCAACTGGCGTGCGAGCAGCTCGACCAATGGCTCGCCTGGAGCTGAAGACTCGGGGCCTGATCCCGGGTTCCTGGCATTCGCGCTGGGAGCAGATATCCTCGGTGTGCATCCCGGCAGCCTCATCTCGGTGGCAACGTCGTCAGCAGCGGGCACGGACTTCCTTGCCTTCACCTACGTGCGTCGCACGGATGCACTTGGAGTAAGATTCGCTGTCGAGACCTCCACCGATCTGCAAAACTGGAACAGCGATGGCTCGCTCACCGACTTGGCCACCAGCGACAACGGTAACGGCACCACCACCATCTCAGTCGGCTCTCCGCTTACCGTTGGAAATGGCCTGGTGAAATACATGAGACTGCGGGTCAGCCAGGAGTGATTCCCTGCGAAACAAGAGCTGTAGTAGTAGGGGTGACTTTTGGTCGCCCCTGGGCCGGTTTTGGCGACCAACCGTCACACCACCAGATTTCCGCTCACGTTCGCGAGTGAAATGGTCGCGACTGCGCCGGAGTTGAATTCGATGAAATCCTGTTCGATACCGTCGCTGAAGATAACGCCATTCTCCGGCATCAGGGATCGGATTGTCAGAGGGTGATCCTCGCTGATTTCTCCGAACACCAGATCAGCCTGGGATGAACGGCTGGGAAATGGCTCGCGCACGGTGAAGTAGAGTCGTCGGGCGGACCAGGGGACTGACTGCAGATGGTCCGGTACGGCGAGTGAAGCTGCGTGTTCCGCGTTGAGCTGATTGGCGATGCTGGTGGCACCGTGGAGCAAACTTTTCATCCAGCCGCTGGAGCCGAGTGGAGTCGAGACAATGACTCCGCTGGACGAGTGGGATTCCTCCCGGCCTGCGAATTCAATGACGTAGCGTGCGGACTGGTGGGTGCGCTGGCCGATGAAAAAATCGTTTACTGCCAGGAGATCCTGGCCGTCATTAAGAGTGGCGTGGGCCATGGTGACGGATTGCTGGCGATGCTTCTTTGCGAGCACATCGGGCACAATGTTTTTGAGATCGTCCACCTGGAATGGCAACAGCACCCCGTCCCACCTGGCTGGATCCGGATTCACGCCGATGAGCGGCTGGCCTTCGAGAAGATACTTGAGCGTGTTGGCCACAAGCCCGTCTTGGCCCACGGCAACCACTGTGTCGTTTGGTCCGAAGACGAAGTTGGGCAGGAAGGTGCGATCGATCACCTGCACATTTCCCCATTTCTGGAGGAAAGTTTCGGCCTCGCGGACGGTGCTCCGGTAGCGATCATCCTCCTGCTGGTAATCCGAGAAGTTGCCCCCGCGCCGCTCGACAAAGAACTTTGCCTGCTCCGTGGTATTGAAGCGTCGCTTCAGTTTCTGGATGCGCGTCTCGCGGGCGACGAGGATAATTTTCTGCTCGGTCTTGCGTTTAAACATGGTGCCATCCGGTGCGCTTTCGCTTAATTGCGATCCTGGATCAGCTCGCTCAGAAGATCCGGCGAAATGTTCAAGTTGCCGATCTTCTCCGAGTTTTTCGCGAGTTCGCTGAATGCATTGGCGATGAGTCGATCGGGCTTGATGCCGCCGGCTACCATTGCCTGCACGACGGCGGGATCCGCAGCCTGCATGGCCTTTACCAGCGCCTCCACGGCAAAGGCCTTGGCCTCCGATTCCGTGCGGCTGTTCTCGGCTGCCTGGACGACGAGTTCCTTGCGCTTGTTCTCAATGGCAATTTCGTGGGCGGTCTGTTCGGCTTCGAGTTCGTTGCGCTTCTCCTGGATCGCTTTCTCAGTGCGCAGTTCGTTTTCTTTGATCGAGCGCTCGTGTTCGACCGAGGCATTCCTGCGAATGTAGATGGCATCGTCCGCCTCTTTGAGCAGTTGCTCGCGGGCTTCCGCTTCCAGGGCCCGGGCAGTCTCGGGGTTTGGCTTGATGGCAAGGATCGAGATGCCCAGCACTTCCACACCCAGCGAAACGATCTCCGGCAGCCCGGCCAGCTCCGCGATGATCGACTCCCCAAGCTCTGCACTGGCGGCTAGGGTCTTGCGCAGCGGCATTTTCTCCACCCGACTGTGGGTGAGCACCTGCACGGCATTCATGATCCGCAGCTGCAGCTTCTCTGGATCCTGCGTCGCGTAGGCCTGACCAGTGCTGTCGAGCGTGTGGTTGATCAAAGCTGCCGTCTTTTGAGGTTCTTTTATGCGATAGGTGACTTGTCCCTGAATCGTGATCTCCTGAAAGTCCGAAGTCGTCTCCTCGAACATGAATGGCGCATCGCTGGTTTGAAGAGGCAATGCTACCAGCGAGACCGATGGTGCAAAGTAGAAGAACGAAAGTCCGGCACCCTCCCGGACCACTTTTCCCGCCTTGTATTGAATGACGTACTGGGTGGGATCGAACTTGATATAGCGGACTCCAAACATGGTAGTAATTTCCTTTCTTTTGTTAGTGTAATATAGACACTATAAAAGAGCAAGGGAATTCCCACTGTTATTTTACCCTTCGCGGCTTCACTCTGCGGGTTACTTGGGGACTATCTGTCGGTTCGCCTCGCGCATTGCTTCCTCGAGCGCCTGAACATTGGCATTTACATCGGCGGCAGCATCTGTGGCCAAGGCCGGGAGGTTGGCGATGGATTCATCCGTGGCCGGCTCGGGCGTCACGCTTTCGACGGATTTTGTCATATGGATGACGGCGATGATCATGGCGATGAGAGAGCCGACAAGCGCGAATGCTTTCATAGGAGTGGAAGTAGGAGGGCGGTAGACTTCAAGAACTTGCGGGGATGGCATTCGTTGCTGGCTCCGATTCTGACAGTTTTCGGAAAAGCGGCTTCGGGCCAAATGCCTTGAACAGAGCGATGGCGATGACGCACTTGGCGATGACATAGACGATGTAAATGGTCATGCCGCCGTGATGGGGGAGGATCGGGACGACGAGCGATACGACATTGGTGAACATCTGCATCACCGCGACGACCAGCGCGCTTTTGGTGAAGTGATAGACCCACATGCACGTCGCCGCGATCCCAAGGTAGTGGACAAAGAGAATCGGAATCGGCAGACCGGGAATCACGCCATCGCCGTAGACGATGACTGGCATCCACCAGCAGCACCAGAAGGCACCGACGACCAGACTGGCGCAGAACGGCGTCATGTCTTTGCAGAGTCGTTTAGTCGCAAAGCCAATCCAGGCGATCTCTTCGATGATCGATACCATGAAGATCAGCTTGATGACCTGAAACCGGCTGACGTCGGTGAAGTCGAGAGGAATGGCGATAAAGCCTTTCCCGAGCACGAGGTTCTGCACGACGAGAAGGAGGATGGCGAACGCAGTCAGCCAGAAAATGGCGAACACCCACCAGCCTATATGCACTTTCCACCGGAAAAGGGGCTGGAGCAGATCTCGCATGCCCTTGAACCCATCGGTCAGCCAGGCCAGCCCGAAGGCGTAGAACAGCGGCGGGAAAAAGCGGAGGATGTAGAGCTTGGCCGGAACCACCTCGGCGGCGCGCATCCAGATGAACAGATACTGCGTTCCCAGCGTCAGCATGATGAACAGGCTGACGGCGTGATCGTTGCAGAAGGTTCGAAGGCGTGAAGTTTGAGACATCCTTGTATAGTATCACAATTCGAGTCAATATGATAAATCAAAGTTGGGATGTGATCAATCCTGTCTCCCGCTCCGAAAAGATTCGGTGTAGGATAGCTGTATGCGATATCCCCCAGTATTTCTGATGCCCGCCCTTCTGGCCTGCGCACTCCTGATGCTCTTCGGGCAGGTGCCCGTTCTTGCCGGAAAGAAAAAGACGCAACCTCCACTTCCTGAGCGAGATAGGAATACCGTTCTGGTGCGCAAGCCGATCATTGTCGACAATGCCGTCTTCGATATGAAAGGCAAAACCTACAGTGGCCGCGACCGGGACTCGCAGCGTGAGGACGGCGAGCCGCTATTCATTTTGAAAAACAACGCTATACTGAAAAATGGGCGCATCATCCGCAGTGCCGAGGGTGTCTGGTTCCGCGGAATCAACAGTCGCGTTGAAAACGTCGAATTTCCGAACGTCTACGAAGACGCCGTCAGCACCCGCAGCGCCAAGTGCCGCAAAGCGGTGGGCAAGAAGCGCAACCGCATCATCCGCTGCACCTTTTCGCGTTTCAAGGACAAGGCCGTTCAGCTCAATGCGGGTGAGCTGGAGGTGCGCGGCTGTACGTTTACCAATGGCGTGACCTCGATCCGGCAGAATGGCCGCAGCAGCGAGCCTCTGGTGCTGCACGTCTACGACTGCACCTTCCGCAACACCCACAGCATGGCTAAGGCTGACGGCAAAAATCCACGCAGCCGCGTCTATCGCGCAGGCAATGAAGGGCAAAACGTCAACGACCCGGACTGGGAGATCAGCGGCAAGACAAAGCTGATCGACCGGCGCAAGTATTGAACTGGATTCACCAAGCGATCGACAGGGAAAGGGTTGACCGTTCCTTTCCAACGCATTACCGAACCATCCCGATGAAAGACGTCACCGAATCTCTGGAAATCCTCAAGCGCGGAGCCGCAAAGATCATCAGCGAAAAAGAACTCGCTGACAAGCTGTCCCGCGGCAAGCCACTGCGCATCAAGCTGGGTGTCGACCCGACAGCTCCAGACATTCACCTGGGCCACACACTGCCCTTTGTGAAGCTGCGCCAGTTCCAGGAGCTTGGCCATGACATCGTGCTGATCATCGGCGACTTCACCGCCACCATCGGCGACCCCACTGGACGGTCGCAAACCCGGCCGCCACTGACGCGCGACGAAGTCATGGAAAATGCGAAGACGTACACCGAGCAGGCGTTCAAGATTCTCGATCAGGATCGCACGGAAGTCGTCTACAACGGCGACTGGTTCCGCAAGATGACGTACGACGAGATCTTGAAACTGAACGCACGCGTCACCATGCAACAGATGCTCCAGCGCGAAGACTTCAAAACCCGCATCGATCGCGGGGAGGAAGTGCGGCTGCATGAGATCCAGTACCCGATCATGCAGGGCTGGGATTCAGTCGAAGTGCGTGCTGATGTGGAAATCGGCGGCACCGACCAATTGTTCAACATTCTCGTCGGCCGCGACATGCTGAAGAGCCAGGGCATGGAGCCGCAGGTGGTTCTGTTAGTGCCACTGCTCGAGGGCACCGATGGCGTGAAGAAGATGAGCAAAAGTTACGGCAACTACATCGGCGTGACCGACACCCCGGGAGATATGTTCGGCAAGGCGATGAGCATTTCGGATGAATTGATGGGGCGCTGGTACCCGCTCATCATCGGCACGCCCTGTCCGGAAATCCACCCGCTGGAGGCCAAGAAGCAACTGGCGGCGACTCTAGTTGAGCGCTACCATTCCGCAGAGCAGGCACAGGCGGAGCTGCAGAACTGGGAACTGCGCAAGACCAACGCCGCCGAAGCTGAGCTGCCAGATTTTTCTCCCGGAGCTGAGAAGCGCATCATCTCTCTGGTCGGAAATGCATTGAGCAAATGCTTCAGCCAGAAGGAATCGAACGCCAACATCCGCCGAATGATCGAGCAGGGCGGCATCCAGCTCGATGGTGAAAAGCTCACTGATCCGGCTGCCGAACTGGACCTGCCGGACGGCGGCGTCTTGCGCATCGGCAAGAAACGCATGGTGCGGGTGAAGCGCTAGGGTATGAGCGGTCTGTCTCAGCGGCCGTCGCCAATCGCTGCGGTGCGCTCACTCGGCGCTGCCGCTCTGAACATTTTTTATCCGCCACGCTGTCCCGGCTGCCGTCGACCGGACACAGAAGAAGTGCCGGACAGTGCGCGGCTTTGCTCTCCATGCGCCGACGAACTGGAAGCCGTATGCGCCCCCTTCTGTGAGCGCTGCGGCGAAACCTTTGCTGGCAACATGGGCACCCCACCGCGATCGTTCGAGTGCAGCAACTGTCTCGGGCGCAAGCTGGCGTTCGACTTTGCCATCGCCTCTTACGAAGCCACAAAGCTGACGCGTGAGCTCGTCCACCGGTTCAAGTATCAGGGCGAATTCCACCTTCGCCGGGTGCTCGGAGCCATGTTGCTCCCGGCGCTCAGCGATCCCAGAATTGCCGCACAGGGCGAATGGGTGATGATCCCCGTTCCGCTCCACCGCCGGCGTCGGCAGGAGCGGGAATTCAACCAGGCCGCAGAGATCTCAAGATTCGCCAGCAAGTGGGCAGGCTTCCCAGTAGCTGACATTCTCAAGCGCACCCGCTACACCACCCAGCAGGCCCAACTCGACCGCAAAGAACGCCTCGAAAACCTGCGCGACGCCTTCGCCCTCCGCAACCCCCAGCGCGCCGCACAAAACCTCACGGGCAAGAACCTCCTCCTGGTAGACGACGTCTTCACCACCGGCACCACCGTCAACGAATGCGCCCGCGTCCTGCGCGCGACGCTCACTCCAGCGAATCTAGCTGTGGTAACCGTGGCGCGCGGGTGAGAGGAGAAAGTCGAGTGAACTCCCCCCCCAGTTAAAGCTCGAAGGGACGTTCATAGAAAACGTTGCACAGGCATCCCACAGGGGAGGGCACATTTCGAGTGAGAAAAGCTGGACTGCGTGACCTTCCTCTGCCACTCGGCAGAGGCTATGGAAAACAAAAAGCAAAAAAGTCACGACAGTCCCAGCCAAAGTCGAAGTTAGGTGTCTACTTATTTATCCACGTTAAAGTTATTCCCCTTGTGCTGAAGACTTACATTGAAGGAAACATTACCGGTCACTACCTGATCATTCGTGATGAGAAAGCCCAGCTTGCGAAACCCGAGGGGCGGAATAGGGCCACACGGAGTTACCTCGTCTTTGCGGTAGTTTGCATGAATCTCAAGATCGTCGAGCCATTCTGTGGAGGCATTAACGACGATAGCAGCTCCCCACGCTTCCGCTCTTCTGCTCGCGGCAAAGAGAAAGCGGTTGATACCCTTTTTCACCAGCACCGGGATTGGCACCGGGTTGTTGCCGTATGCGTCGCCAATGCGCCATTCACCATTGACCATCACTGCCGACTGGCCCTTTGCGTTCAACAGCAGCACCTCCTCAGCTTCGCTGGTGGCCGTCAGATAAACGTAGTCCGCTCCGCCGCCCCGTCTGCGCCGCCGTGACTAGCCTCGTTCCGTGTCCTCGTCGTTGGACTTGGGAAGAATCAGTTCGCCGTCCTTGTAGGTGGCACTTCGCCACGGTGCCTCTTTGCCGCTCTCGTGTGGAACCATGTCGCCCGCTTTGGGCGCAGCAAAGCCATCCCGTGCGATCACATTGAGCAGCCCATCCGTTGCAAATGCCTCACGACGACCTTCCTTCACTGAAGAGAGAACAAGACATTCTTCATCAAATTCGAGCGCAATGGCAGCTCCGATCGAGTTTGCAAAGACCAATAACGTTAGCAGGTAAGCACGCATTGGAAGAGTTCATACCGCTTCCCGCACCGCGAGGCAATGCGCATCTCGCCGGAGATTGGGGTAGCAAACGGTCTACTTGCCGGGCGTGCCTCCGGAAGCGTCGCTTGTCTGCCAGTGATCGGGCTCATCTGGCTTTATGAAAGGCGCGGGCAGGACGAGGCTCGGCCCTTTTCCATCGGCCCCTTCCGGCCAGGGCTTCGTGTCTTTGTAAGTCAGTTTCAGCAATTCGGAGTTCCCGTCGGAACCCACAAGAACAAGCGTCTCGCCATCATTCGCCAGGCTTCCGGCATACTGGCCAGCGATCGGAAGATTGATTCCATATCGAATATCCATCGCGCGCTGGTCTTCGACTAACAGTAGCCGCTCTTTCGGGGCGAGAAGGGTGTCGCGCGTCTTTGGGAATGCGAACTCGATACCCTTCACAAAGGCAGTGCCACGAAGGTTGATGGAGTGGTCGGCGATATTGATCAGCTCGATGAATTCGGTCTCGCTGTCGTCTGCTGGGTGGTAGTGGATTTCGCTGATGGCTAGCTGGCCAGGTGAAACGCCCGGCTCTCCATCGAGCGTGAAAAACGATTCCGCGAGTGCCGACCATTCGCCATCCTCAAACGCGCGGGCACGGAGATGCGTCGTTTGATCCAATGTCAGAACGGTAATCAATTGCGAATCGTCCCGGAATGTAACCGTCAGCTGCAAATCGAAACTAAGGTCTGAAGACGTGGGACTTACTTGATGCACTTCCACTGCCACCACATTTTCACCTTTTTGCAATCGGTTTGCCGGTAACTGGAACGAGTGGAATACGCCGCCATCATCCTGCGCTTTCTGTGCGAATGTCAGGGGAGTGACAGGGCCGACAAGATTGGATCGCGCGACGTCGACGCCATTCAGAAAAACCACTGCGCCATCGTCACGCTTCAAGAGGAGTTCCACAGATTCGACAGCCCCCAGCTTACCGACGACGAACCGCTTGCGAAAATACGTGGTCGTATGCTTTCGTCCCGGGATGTTGCCACTGGAGACGACCGTTTGCTCGTCGCCATCGCCGTAGCCGAGTTGCGCCGCACCCTGTTTCCAGGGCAGGTCGTTGTATTCTGGGAGTGCCCATGAATTACCACGCATTGGGCCGCTGTCCGCGTATTTCCACGTCGCCCCCTTGGGAATCAGAACCTTGCTTTCCAGCCCGTCTTTGTAGAGCTTTGCGTCGGGATGAATCCCCCCGCCCGGCAGCCGGGGATCAGCGCCGGTTGTCGTGAAATAGATGACGCCCCGTGGTGCCTCCAGTTGCACTGGCGATCCGGTTCTAACCGACCCGCCAAAGGGGCTTACAACGGGAGCATCAAGATCAGGGTAAAAGCCCGCGCCGCGCAGTTGGCTCATGATCCAGTCGGTGCGCTTTGGCAGCCAGTCGTTGGTGATGACCTCGCGGGCGGCGATCCACTGATCCGGCATACTGTAGGTCTGCCGCTGCTCCCGCCACCTTGCGAGCTCGGGCACCATGCTCTGTTCGATTTCGGCGATGCGTTCCTGGAGGCGGGCGAGATTGTTCTTTGGTGTCAGCGCCCCGTCATTGAAAAAGTGCCTATGGATTCGGTCGGCCAGCAGCGTCCGAAATTCAAGGTTGCCAGCTTTAAACAACAGACTGAACAAGCCCCCCGGGCCATCGCCTTCGGCCCGGCCGAATACACCTGGAACCATGCTTTGGAAGCGGGTGCGCGGCCGGTTTGGCACAAGGTAGTCACCCAGCAGTCCATCGGCATCATTCAGGAAAAACTGGAACCCGCTACTGGACGGCCCTGCCACACCTGCCGCGCGAAATTCAGCCTCCGAATTCCCGAAAATATCGAGCAGCATGTAATCAATGAACTGTGTCACATTGAGATAAGGCTTCACCGCTTCGTAGTTCGAAGCATCTGGACTGAGCGCGAGCGCCTTCAGTTTTTCCCAGGTTGAGCCATCGCCATCATAGGCATCGTCAGCGGTGGTGTTCGCCCAGCCACCCACATTCAGATTTCCATTGATAGCTTCGTAGTCCTCCTTCTTTCCGCCGAAGTATCCGGACAACATTCCCGCGCCCCAGCGTTCGCGCAGATGGTATTGCCCCCAGTATGCACCATTCAGATACAGGTGCACAAAGCGGCCGTGCGGTGCCAGGTGACCCATCGCCAGCATGGTGTCGTCGGCAAAGCGATTGGCCAGATAGATTCCACGGCTCATCATGTCGTGCGATCCACTGCGCAGGTTGAGCTGGTCAAAGCTGTCGACCGCACGAGTTTCGCGATCATGTCCGGCGAAGACCGGATACCGTAACTTTGCCGCGCCATATTCTCCGCGAAAGTAGAGGCGAAACGATTTCTTTCGCCAGTCCGTGTAAGTACCGCCAAACTCCTTGACGCCACAGGGGACGTGAAAACCTTCGCTTCCATCGGGGAAAATCATCTCAACGGAACCGGGCACTTCCACATCGCCGCTCGTTTGCCCTGTGACAATCGAAATGCTGGGAAGGCTGGCGAGCCCTGCCGGAATCATTGGGCCATACTGCGGATGCACCGTGATCGCCCGGGACATCATCGGAGACTTCGCCACTGTGTTAGGAAAAACGTAAGTGTGAGTGACCGAATCCGATGGCAGCCAGCCCGGCAGCGATGCCGTGGCACGCACGCTACAGGTCGACGAAATTTTCAGCGGCTTGGTATACTTTGATCCTTCGCCGTCGGCACCCGGCCCTGCGCCATCAGTCACAATCGAGTAGACAATCGAAGCGCCCGGAGTCGCGGTCGCCAGAGTGAGGACGAATGGTTCTGTCTGCGCCTGGAGTCCGCGTTGCGCGCTGAAGGTTGGATCTGCTGTGATTCCTGACCGGGCAATCCCGTTCCTGTCTCCGGGAGTGGCCGGGTAAAAGTAGCCGGTCACACCATTGACGTCGACACCGTAGCTGCGATTGCTTTTTTGCCCGGGGTAGTGGCCCGTAGGCGAATCTCCCGCTGGAAATTCGGAAACCCGTGTCCTGCCGTCAGGGGCCACCAGCGCCAGATAGTCGCCTTCCTCTGCCAGTTGAAAGTTCGTGTGCAGTGGTCTGGCAGGATCCCTTCTGTCTTTGTTAGAGGCGAAAATAACCATGTATCCGCCACCGGCAAGCTTCACGTCGGGAAACCGCCACTTCGCAGGTTTCTGTGGCGAGTCCGTGAGGAAGTAGCCGTCGAGTCGAATTTCCGTGTCGCCCGGATTGTGGATTTCAATCCAGTCTGGACTGTCGAAATTTTCATCCTGAAGCCCCCCTTCATTCACCGCCAGGAATTCGGTGATCCCAGGCATTCGTAGCGGTTCAGCAGCCGCCTGCGTGCAGGGCAAGGCCAGTAACGTCCACCGCACCAGAAAGAGCAATCGCCACATCTTCATGGTGCCGATCATCGTGAATCCTCATCAAAAGGGCGAGCACGAAATCGCTCCTTGATCCGAAGTTGTTTAGCGGAGAGATCTTCACAAAATGGTGGAAATGCAGAGATTCATCGGGCAGGGTTAGGATTATATTCCGCCTGGTTGTGGGAAAGATTCACTGTTCGCCCTAGAAATGACCGACATTTGGAAAGCCTCTCAGTCTCCAAGCGAACGCTATCACTGCATCGTAGAGTCCGCAGAGAATGGAGCCGTTTGGATGTATCTAAGAGATGCTATTGCGAAGAAAACGTTGGCCGCTGCCCCCGTCTGCTCACTTGTGAATCTACACAACCCCTCTGGGCCTGGAGCCATTTTTCAGAGGGGCGATGTTCCACCTTTGTTGGAGGGACACATTTCTGAGGGAGCTGTCATGCCCCATCTCAAAGACGGTGATGTTTCGATTCATTGGAGCGAGAATGAGGAGTCCGTTATTGTTTCTCTGTTCGGACGGCCAGTCGCGTGCATCGACGGCGGAAGCAAAACGGCACGATCACGCATTGTGTTGCAAAAAGGATCCTACGGCCATCCGTGGATGGCGCTAGACGAACTAGACCGCGAACATCAATTCCCGACCCGCTCCGAAGTTGACGCATGAAGCCAAATCGACCAATATCATTTCAATTTATCCGCGCTTTGGTCGCGGATGACATGCCTCAATCGTAATCACCAGTAAGATGTCACGACTTTGCAAGATTGCTCTCTTCGCTATAGTTCTTGCATCCGGCGTTGCCCCCCTTTTTTACTTTTTCCACGACCCGCTCCTGACCCTCTACAGCGCCAAAACCAAGACCCCCCGCAATTGGACAAAGCGTTCTTCACCGATGCGAGCAGACCTACTTTATGTCTGGGAACACTGGGAAGATGAAAACCTCGAGAACAGCGCCGCAGTTGTCGCCCTCTCGAAATACATGCAGGGACAATTGAACCGAGAGTCCACTGTTGAAGACTTGAAGCGTCATATCTCTGAACACTTTGAATCACCGGACTTCTCCGACGCATCCGGAGGCCTTCCTGGTTCTGCTTGGGAGCAGAGAGTGCGCGGCTATCCTTCATTCCTCTTCGATGACCATAAGATCCTGAGTGTTTGCTACTTTCATCGAGACGGAAAGTTCGTCTATGCGAAGCTCCGAATGGATCGTCCGAAAAGCAGCCAAGATCTGCGCGCAATCAACCTTACGCCGTGGGTTGACTTATTCGATCTCCTCCCAAAGCCCAATCGCGAACAAGACGACGATAGTCGAGCATCTGCCTATCTGGAATCGAAACAGTGAGAAGGAATTCTGTAACAACGAGTCGAGTGCGCTCTCAGCAGTGGCTGACATTCCTATGACATGAAGAAGCGCCTTTTACTCACGATTAGTATTGCCAGTGTCGCAGGTGGAGCATTGACACCCTCGGGTTGCAGCGTGCCCCTCCGCGCAATCGTATCGACCATTTCTGGTCAACCGAGGGTGGAATTGCGACTTTTTTCGAGTTTGCGGAAAGATAGCGTGGATGTGTGGACTGTTCTCAAGGAAGGATCAAACCCAAGGAGCGATTCCTTGAAGAATCTTCGAGATCTCCTTTCAGATCAGCTCCCATTGGGTTCATCGGTCGGCGAAATGAGGGAATTCATTGATCTTCACATTCGTAAACCGAAAGCGAACACATCTGGCCCATCTGCTTTCAGTCACTATCGTGTTAAACTCATCTGTTCTGCTGACCGGGTCACCCTGATCGATCCCTCGAAATCGTGCCTGACACTTGTGTTCGGTTTTGAGAGCGAAAGGCTAACGGAAGTGAACATCGCCTTAGATGGGTTTAAAGGCGTTATTCGAACCTTTCCCATATTAAACGCGGAAATTGCCGAACAAGATGAGAGGGCGAAGATGGCTGGAGGTGCATCGTGATACGCTGATTTCGCTATGACTACATTACTTATCTGGAAACGAGACGGCAGAAGGCGACTCGGGAGATTCAAATTCGGCGTCAACCATAGGCGAGGGCTGATCGACAAACTCCGACCATCCCTGATCAGTCTCTTGCCAAGAGTTGTCCGAGCTCGTTTTCACGACAGGTCTCGATCGGACTGCGTAACCAATTCCCATGAGGATGTCCATCCCACCAGTATTGTCACTCATGCGGAACTTATACTTTAGCGAATAGACGTGAGGCGCTGCGATTCCATCAACATTCAGTCCAACTACCCTTGCCGGAATCGGATCACCGATGCTTGCTCCGCCATCGTCCATTCGCCTGACCATGCCATCAGCTAACAGCTCGAATGATGCTGACCACAATACGTCCGGTGAGCACCTCGTAACGGCTTGCAGTCGCCCTCCCTTAGGCGAATAGGTTAGCATGATCCTGGAAAAGGCGTGTATCTTCGGTGCTGAGGACTTTCTTCCGTCCGGGGTGATCGCAAGTGCGGGCGGAGCTGTCAATTCCAGACTGTCCTGTCCCGGCTCGACCGCTACTTCAAACACCGCTCTATCAAACCCTACTTGATAGAGCGCGCCCTCTGCCACAATCGGCTCGCTGCTGATAAGCTCTCTAGTACAGCGCGGCGGAAAA
>JAGROY010000308.1 GCA_020439995.1 Verrucomicrobiia bacterium | reverse complement strand
CGCACGTGCGGTTCGGAGGGAGGGGCGGCGCAAGCCAATGCGCCGTCCCTACCCCTATGGCAAAGGCATGAGAGACGGGGTTACGGGGTTTTTGCTACGCGGTAGTATCGGGACAGTGCGGCTGGGACGATCTGATTAAAAACCGTGCCGCTGACAATACCATCCGCGATCGATTGCCAGTTTTGCAAATCATCAGAAACCTGCACTGAATACGTGCTCTCGGCACCGGGGGCGGTGAAGTGAATTGCGACGTTGCCGTCTGATTGGAGTTTAACGGTAAAGTCTTTGATCCGCAGGCGCTCTGTCTCAGTGCCGGGTATCACTGAGTTCGCCGCGCCCGGAGTCAGCGATGCCAGCGCCGCGCCGTCGCCACTTTTCACGAGCTCCAGTCCGAATACGAGGTCAGCACTGTTCAGAACTGACTGGTGCACTTCAGCAGCGATGACGTTGCGACCCGAAACGAATAAGCCTGGATCAAGGGGGAACGGGCCCTCGATCTCTGCGTCACCCACTGCTGGACGTGCGAACGTTTGATCGCTCACGGCCCCGTCTCCAAGCCGGAGTCGAACGGCTTCCGCTCCATTGACATAGACCACTACGCCGTCGTCCACCAGTGCGCGCAGAGCAAAGTCGGCGGCCGCCGGATCGCCGGTGATGTCGAAATCGGCGCGGAAGTAATAGCTCGCCAGTCCCAGCGTCAGGGGCGTGCCGATGGGCGATGGCAGCAGTGCGGCGCTCACTCCGAGCGGGCCTTTGCCGACGGCCCAGCTGATGTCATCAAAGCCCGGTGTGGCCCATCCTTCCGGAGGTGCACCGTTTTGAAAGTAACGCCAGTCCCCGTCCATCGCGATCAACGGGCCAGCGGAAGCTGAAGCGGCGATTGCGATCCAGTTCCCGGGAATGGAATTGTCTGCGTCCGGGCTGAGCAGTTGGAGCGATGCCCCTTTGCCAAAGGCGGCGTCCTGCGCTGGCTGGCCGCTCAAAAATTCTGCGCGGTTCATCGTTTCTTCCGAGCCGTCTGCGCCACTGCGTATCAATGTGAGTGTGCCTCCTGCCGATTCCACTGGTTGCGAAAACGCGCCAGCCACTGCGATGCCTGATCCATAGACGCGTGAGAACACACCGGCGTCCAGAGCCGCCAGGGCGTAGCCGCTGGGAGCAATGACTGCGCCTGCCGGGAACCTCAGTCCAATCTCTGGAATGCTCCAGTTCGTCAGCGCATAAGCCGTGGTAGACGATCGATTGTAGAGCTCCACATACTGCGCCCCGGGAACATCAGCGGGCTGGAACATGATCTCGTTGATGACGATATTGCCAGCTACGGATTCAACCGTTCCGGTAACGTTGACCGTCAGCGTTCGGAGCGCGTCGGCCACCTCGTTGCCGTAGCGGTCGACTCCAGCGATGCGTAGCGTGTTGATGCCCGATTCAAGAAAAAGGTGCGCCTCCCAGGAATTCGTGTCCGTCCAGCGCACGCCGAGCGGATTGCCATTCACTTGAAGATCCGCCACCTGCACGGGAGCGGTGCCGGACAACACTAACAGATTCCCTAATTGCTCCGATGCATCTCCGGGAACATGATCGATGACGAACGGGATGTCGGACACTTTTGCCATCTGGTTCAGCAGGAAATTGCGCCGGGTATTCACCCAGTTGGGAATCGAAAGGCCGGACTCGCCGCTGCGTGCAGTGGGCGCTGTCACCCGCACTCCTGCAGCCGTCAGAGCCTCATGCTTTGCCGCCGTGTACGCGTCCACCACATCGCTCTGGAAGAACCCGTATACCGCCTCGTGCAGCGCCTGCCAGTAGTGGCGGACGAAAATCGGGTCGCGCTCAAAGTTGCGCACCTGCACCTCGCCGCCGGAAAAAATTGCCGCGCTGGTGGGGTCATTGAAGACGCCGAGCCCGACATCAAAGTCCCAGCTCATGAGTGACCAGCGCCCGTCCGCCGGCTTGTAGTGAAAGGTGTTCTTGGCACCACCGTTGCCGAAGCTGTCCCAGTTCGAAGAGAGGTCGTTCAGGGCGAACGTGCGCAGCCAGTTCTCCACATCCACCAGTGACTCGACAGCATCCGGCCAGGCGGGCGAGGCAGGATCGAGGTTCACGGCGTCGACCAGTTCGAACAGAGGAGCGAAGTCGCTGGCTGTTTGCCCCGTCGCGCGCGGTCGCCAGTTCCAGCGATAGCGTGCCGGTTTCTTGGTGCCATTGTCAGTGTTGAACACTGCCAGGCTGTTGGCTGTGGAGGGATCGATGCGGGCACCGCTGTCGTCGAACTCATGCCAGTAGTCACCTTTGTAAAGGTTGCCCTCGGTGTGGTCGGGAAAGTATTCCTCTATCAAGTCTGCGCCCGGCTGCTGCACATCCTCATAGATGGAATTGGAATTGGTGCCCCAGCCGGTACGCGAACGATTGCCGATGCCATTGACGAAAACATGCACATGGCGGCGATAATTGGTCGGCAGCCCCAGGCGGTCAGCAAACCAGTACATGAGCTGCTCGCGCTGGGCAGTCGGGTCGCGAATGGGAAAATCCAGGGTGAGTTGCTTCGCGCCCAGAAAGCGTTCGTCGCTGGGAAACTCAACATCGTAGCCACAAATGCGCCCGACCGGTGAATCGTAGCCCGGACTGGTAAACGCGCTGCCACTGAACCATGATCCAGCGGTATAAACGACACGTTGCCCGCCACAGACAAAGGTCACGGGCAGTGGTTCATTGCTCATCTTCGCACGGGTGCGCCAGTCGTTCACCGTGGCCTGCGTCATCCAGATCCGGTAGGTGCCAAAGCGTTCGGCCTCGTAGTCGCCGTCACCGAAAAGGATGAGAGCCTCATGTTTCGGCGCATCCAGAGGGAAGGTCGCTGTGGCCGCGTCAGTGGCATGCGCGTCTTCCGCTTGAATGGTGAAAGCCGCCAGTGTGCGCGACGCCTGTCCAGGTAACGTCGCCTGGTAGAGGCCGCCGCCGATCGATGCCATTTCCACCGATGTGATGCTCGTCGATGGATCGATGCGGTAGTTGAGCGTCGCGCGCCCCACTCCGTCGACGTCGTCAATCGTCGCGCTCACAGTCACTGCTTCATTCTCTTCTGGCAGCACAGGAGAATGAGAAACACCGGTGATCGACGGCGCTGAATTGGCAACCATGCGCGAGTTCGGCGCGCCTGGCGTGCCGAGATTCTCTGGCACATCGAGCCGCCCGTCCGCTTCGAGGTAGTTGCCTTTCATGCGCAGCAGTATCTCGGGGAAACCCGCCAGCCAGCGCACCCGCGCCCGTATCGTTGCCCGGGTTTCTCCGCGGGGGGTCGGGCTCAGTCGGTGGAAAATGCGATTCGCCACCAAGTCACCACGATCGACCGCCCGGACATGCAGCGCGCCATCGATCACTTCGGAAGTGCGATGCGTCCCCTGAAACGTCCACCCGCCGGCATCTGATGCAAAGTCACCGTTCGCCACCAGATTGTCGCGGCCTTCCCAGGCGACTTGCACATCGTCCACCATGGCCTCGCCTTTGCCCATCAGAAACAACTGAATACGATCTGCAGCGCCCTTGCCCAGATCGAGCAAGCCTTCGTGCTCGACCGTCGTCCAGATGCTTTTGGTGGATTCGTCACTGTCCCGCCAGTTGGCGGCGAGTCTATTGTCCGCACGTGCATCGATCAATTCCAGGCTGCTCCCGCCGCCGTCGCTCCACTGCCCCCACGCGCCACCATCGCCATAAGTCACTTCATCCACCACCACCTCATATGCCGTCTGCTCAAACACCGCCGGCTGCGACAGAGCGATCCTTTCACCCCCGTTCGACAGCGTTCCCTCGAAATTTCCCAGCACAGCCGAAGCATCGATGCCCGGATGATTCGCGACCAACTGTTCGCGGTTCCGTGCGACCACCAGATGGCCACCTCCGGCCAGCTGCGTTCCGTTGGGTAAGACAAAGTCGATGCCGTCCGAGAAATGCCAGCCACTGAGGTCAACTGCTGACGTCCCCGAGTTGTGCAACTCGATGAATTCATCGTCCTGGTCGCCGGACAGCGGGTTATACATGATCTCATTGATGACGATCGAAGAGGTCGCGCCAATTTGCAGCTGGCCATCACTGGCGAAAGCATCGATCACTGCGTTGCCCGCTGCATTCCACAGGAAAAGACGCGGCTCGACTGGCGAAAGGCTACCTCCCAGTGCGTCCGCATCGATTTTCAGAATGCCGCGCGCTGCGATGATCGTCCCTTCAGCGAACCGATAGGGCAATGTCAGGCCACTCCCTGTAACAGTGCATCTGGAAAGATCTGCGGCGACATCTCCAGTATTGCGCCATTCGATGAAGCTGGTTCCGGGCCACATTACAGCCCGATCAAAACGGACATCCCTGAGTGCCGATTCTTCTGCGGGCGGTAGCGGGTCGTGCATGCCCGGAGAGCCGCCGACAAACGTGCTTGCTCGCCATGCGCGGGGATCGGCTTCGCCAAAAGTCGGCGCTGCCAGCACCAGCGAGTGACCACTTCCATCCGCCGCAACCGGCCACGGCACACTGTCATTGTAAGGGACTTCAAGGAGCACCGCGCCCGTGGCCTTTTCCAGTCGCACGGTGCCGCCACCATTGGAAAGCGCGCCTTTCGCAGGGCCGAAAACCGGCACACTTCCAGGAATCGAATAGATCGCCTGCAGGTCATCAGGAGCTGCGGCCACCAGCACGAATCCCTGCGCAGGTATCAGCGTCTCCCTGGGAAAATCAAAATCCACCTCCTCGCGCAACCGGTAGCCACCAATATCCTCCGGCCACGGGTTGCTGTTGTAGATCTCAACGAATTCAAGATCCGCAGCGTCCGCTCGATCCGATGGATGATAGTGAATCTCTGAAATCACCAGCGGAGTCCTCCGGCTCGATGGCCCGGGAGGCTCGTCCGCGCCTGCACTGGCAGATGCTAAAAAGCATGCAATGAGGAAAAGTGGAGGGATTTGGGAGGCAATCATCGATCTGCTGTCGTCCTGACATTTTGATCGATGATCCGTCCCGCATCCAGCCAAAATAGTTTATGCCAGATTCCGCCAACCGAACCCGCTCTGCATCAAGTGAAGATGATCTGGGAACCAGCAGCTTGTTCGTAAAACTCGCCGACGGTGATGACGCCGTCCATTTGCGGACAGAAGTCATCGTCCTTAAGGTGGAACATATCAACGGTGGCCTTGCATGCGTAGATCTTACCGCCGGCATCCGAGATCATTTCGATGAATTCGCCCACCGGTGGGATGTCGATTTTCTCCATCTCCTTGTTCATCATGTGCGTGGCAAAGGCGGACATGCCAGGAAGTGCTCCGAGCAAGGTTGGCATGGAAAACCCCTTGGCATCAGGTATCCGCATGGATGGATTGCCAACGGTCGCGATCTTGAGATCGTTCATGTACTTTTTCAGGATCCCGTAGAGGCCGAAGAAGGTGAAGAACAGGTTGGCTTCGATACCTTCCATCCGTGCGCCATTGGCCATGATTAGTCCCGGGTAAACACCCTCAAGGGAACCTCGCGAGATGATGATGGAGACTTTCTTGATTTTATCGTTGTCGCTCATGATTGATGATAGTGGAAAATTGAATCTCAGACGCAGCTGGTAGGCTTGGGGAAACCTGCGATCTTTGCGGCTTTCTTGATCGGGCCGTCAGGAAACAGAGCGTAGAGTTCCTTGGTGGGAATACCACCCACTTTGTTCATGCGACGCATACCGGGCACTGCACTTTTCTCCGCATAGTCGGCGGCAATGAAATCGAGGATCTTCCAGTGGGCGTCAGTCAGTGTGATTCCCTCGGCTGCGGCGAGGCCTTCTGCAAGTTCCCGGCTCCATTGGGAGTGATCAGTAAGGTAGCCGTCGGCATCGACGCTGACAGTGATTCCGTTGATAGTTGTATCTGGCATGGTGGTGGTTGTGTTAGTTGAAGAGGTTTAGATTAATGGGCAGCAGTGGGCCGGACAACTCCGTCCGGAATCTGTTTCCCGGCGAGGGTCATCTTGTGCCCGATCATGGGGAGTGGCAGCGCCCGCAGGAGCACGTTCCAGTAGACCCACTTGAAGGCCATTTTCCCCAGGTGATTGAGACGGGACTCTTCGAGCAGTGACATCGGGCCAATGCCCGGAATGGGAAACTTACCGGTAACCGGCTCCAGGTCGTAGTTGAAATCGAGCAGGAAACCTTTGCCGTTTCCAGATTCGATAAAGCAGTTGGCGTGGCCGTCGAATTTGGTATCGAGTGGTTTCCCTGCAATAAAGGACAGAATGTTCTCGACCAGCACTTCAGATTCAAAGTGAGCCACCGATCCGGCTTTTGACGTCGGCACATCCGTGGCATCGCCAATGACAAAAATGTTGGCGTGCGCCTTTGACTGCAGCGTGTGCTTGTCGACGGGCACGTAGTTCAGCTCATCGCCAAGTCCGGAACGCTCGATCATTGGATCACCCATATTCGTCGGCACCGTGACGAGCAGGTCGTATGCGACTTCCCTTTCATCCCACGAAACAATTTTATGCGCCTCGTTGTCGACATGGCCGATATTGAAGTCGGTGACGACATCGATCTTCTTGTCATCGAGCAGGTGACCCAGGATCTTCGAAGCCACTGGTTTGGTGAAGGCACCCGAAAGCGGAGTAACGTAGACGATCTCGGTTTTCTCGCGAAGTCCACGCTCGCGAAGCCAGGTGTCGGCAAGAAAGGCGAACTCAAGTGGAGCGACCGGACACTTGATCGGCATTTCGCAAATGTGCACGACGAGCCGCCCTCCCTGCCATTTGTCGAGCGCCCCGCGAAGAGCCCTCGACCCTTCGAAAGTGTAAAACTCGTGTACGCGATCACGCCAGTCCGGCCCCGTCATGCCTTCAATTTCGTCGGGTGCCGGTGCCGTGCCAGTGGCAACGATGAGGACATCGTAAGGCAGCGTTTCACCACCCTCGAGCAGCACTTGATTGGCAGCGGCATCGATGCGCTCAATCGCGGAGTCCCGGTAGTGCACACCGTCACCGACAAAGCGACTCTTTGGCCGAACGATGTCTTCCTCTGAATAGATACCAAAGGGCATGAAAAGGAATCCCGGCTGGTAGTAGTGCTGCGGTTCCTTGTCGACGATGGTGATCGACCATTCGGTATGATCTATCCGCTTGCGGAGATGATTTGCCATCATCGTGCCAGCGGTTCCAGCTCCAAGAATCAGAATGTTTTTCATAGGGTTTGGTCTTCCAGAAATTCAGTACGGAGAAAGGTGATCAACCGTGCGATTTTTTCGTCACTGATCGAGTAAAGAATCTGCTTCTTGTCTCGCCGCTTCGTCACCACGCCACCGAGTCGTAGCATTTTCAGCTGCTGAGAAATGTTTGTCATCTTGCCGTCGGCGACCACTTCCGCCAGTTCCTGAACGCACGCCTCGCCGTGCATCAGCATGCAGGCAATCCGGAAGCGGGGCTTGTTCGAAAGCAGATGAAACAAGCCCACGACTCTCTCGCAGACCACCTGGTTGCTGCGGAATTGCTCTTTTACTTCATGGAGTTGCTCGCGCGTCATTTCAACAGTTATTGAAATGAACATGTGTTCATCTGGAGAATCTGCTCAGCGGATCTTGCTGGTGACTGTGCACCTGCTCGCAAGGCCAAATGAAATCACATAAAGGCTCGGGTGCCCTACTGCTCCGAAGTACGGCGTTCCCGCGCGGCGGCTTCACGGAGTTTGTCTTTCTTGCTTTTGCGGCGGCCTTTGATTCCACCTGTGCCCGGCGTGGGCTCGGGAGCGGGCTCGGTGGGTTCGAACCCCGGGACTTCTTCACGGGGAATGGTCAAGCCCTGGCGTTTTTCGATGAGGCAAAAGTGGGCGTTCGCTGCGGCGGTGACAAAGCTTACTGCAACGCCAGCCGCTCCCGCACGTCCGGTGCGGCCAATGCGGTGCGTATAATCGGTAGCGGAACGCGGCAACTCGTAGTTCACGACTGCAGGTAATTGCACGATATTGAGACCGCGGGCAGCAAGGTCAGTGGCGACGAGCACCTGAGTGGACGCGCTTTTGAAGTCGCTCAGCACCTGGGTGCGCGCCCCTTGACTGAGCTCACCGTGGAAGGCCATGGCACGGATGCCATTGCGGCGCAATTTCTCGGCAACATGATCAGCGGTGTATTGTTTGGCAACGAAGACGAGCACGCGCTTCCATCGGTGCGTGGCGATCAAGTGACGCAGCAGTGGCGTGCGTTTGGCAGTATCGACACAGATGGCTCTCTGCTCGATCCTGGGCGGCTCAGCAGCCCCCTCCTCTGGAAGTATCTCGATGCGGGCGGGATGATGCAACAATGTTAGAGCGATCGATTCCACAGCAGGTGGGAAAGTGGCAGAGAACAGCAGATTCTGTCGATGGGAGGGCAGCATCGCGAGAATGCGCTTCAGTTCGTCAGCGAATCCGAGATCCAGCATCCGGTCCGCCTCGTCCAGAACAAGTGCGCTGACACCAGCGAGCTTTACCGCATTGCTATCGACAAGGTCGAGCAGCCGTCCGGGAGTGGCGACGATGAAATCAGCGCCGCCACGCAATGCCATCATCTGCGGATTGATCGAAACCCCGCCCACCGCGCTGACTACTTTCAGCCGCACTGGCAGATGGAGCGAAAACTGCTGCACCACTTCCCTGACCTGCGCGGCCAGTTCACGGGTCGGCACCAGAATCAGCGTGTGCAGCGGTCGCCTCCGCTCCGCACCCGCCCCAAGCCAGCGTTGAAGCAGGGGCAGCACAAACGCCGTCGTTTTGCCCGATCCCGTCTGTGCCGTGGCCAGCACATCACCACCAGCCAGCACGGCAGGAATGGCAGCCACCTGCACGGGGGTAGGGGCGGCATACTGACCAGCCGCACGAACCAGTGGCTCCAGCAAACCTAGTGAAGAAAAGGACATCACGCCTTATAGACTCATTCCTTGCGACAGCAAAGCGATGACTACGCCCGGCGACTGCAGACGATGCTTCTTCTATTCTCCGATCGGGAGGGAGGCTCCGCTGTTTTCGCAGCGCGGCAGGTTTAGATCGCATCAAATCTTCACTACCCCGCTCGGCAATTTTAGATTTTATTGTTGCGCTTCCGATTTTATGTCATTTATTATAAAAGTGGCAAAAATCAGAATCGATTCTGCTCAGTCAAGCAGCACATAGGTTTTGCACGCACAAGAAATCATAAAAACATGAAAATATCAAAATCGCTTAGGAAAAACCGATCACGCTCTGGATTCATTATCTCGCTGGAACTGATCCTAATCTCGTCCATTCTAGTCATCGGTTTAATCACTGGTCTGGTTGCGGTTCGGGATGCTGTTGTCACCGAACTGGGCGATGTTGCGTCTGCAATCGGCCAAACCAACCAAAGCTACTATTACACGGGAACGAGCGCAGAAAATCCCTTCGACGTTGGAATCCGCGCCTATACCCGCGGCGCTGCTTATGTCGACCAAGTAGACTACGACTCTTCAGAGATAAGCATCTTCGATGCTCCCGTCAGTGAAGGGCCAAGGCGCTAGCTTGCTAGCCAAATCTTTGCCAAAAAGAAAAAACTCTCTGAATGGGGCTGAGCAATCAGCCCCATTCGCTTTTCGTAGACGATCTCGAAATTCCGTCAAATAGTCCCATTGACAAGAATTTTCAGAAAAATGATTTGAGTAATTTGACGAGATGCCGTTACGGTAATCATTCCATCCAACCCACAGAAATTGAGAATTAAGCTGTCAGAATCGCGATTTCAAGGGATGCGGAACTGTCGAGGTTTGGCGGTTTCCCAGTTGCTTTTACTCGTCGCAACCCTTCTCGTGATTTTTGTCTTTGGTTATCGGCAGTATGCCCGTCATTTTGGGGCGGTGCCGGTAGTTGTCGCCAGTGAACCACTGTCAGCCGGGTTTCCTATTGCCTGGGAGCAATTGAAAGTAGTAAAACTGCCGAGGGATCAAGTGCCTCCGGAAGCTTTTCCAAGCCAGCAACTCATTCTCGGCAAAATGCCGTCTCGCGCAGTGCCCTCTGGACGGGTGATTACGGGAACCGATTTTTTCAGAGAGCGGATGGATTTAAAGAAACTCATTCCCGAAGGGCGCGTGCTCTACAGCCTGAACTTGTCGAACAAAACCCTGCCACTCGCTGGAATCTCTCAGGGAGATTCTATCGATATTCTCGTAGCTGGAGTGTCGACTGAAGAGAAGCAACGCATTGCAAATGTCCTCGTTCGCGATGCTCGCATGATCGGCTACAGCTCTGGGGGCAACAGCGACGAGTCCCCTGATGACGCGAAGAAAAAAGGCCCCCTCGGAGTAGATCTTGGTGCGCCCCCTCAAGACAACAACAAGCCAGCAGAAGCGATTCTGATGGTCGCGATTCTACCCGAGGATGTGATTTCACTTGCCAAAGCTGATGGCTCGGGGCTGCATATGGCGTTGGTCTTGCACGGTGAGTCTGATGTAGGCGAAGAGCGGCTCACGTTCAACAACCACCATCGTGTAGAAGTGATTCAGGGTAAGGAATCAAGAATCGTTGCCGTGCCTGATTGAGGCGATTGAATGGCTGACCGGCAGGAATCGCCGCTCATCGTGACACCCTTTTTACGTTTATTCTGTAAATTACAAAAACCACAGAAAACGTAAAAATAGTTTACAGCCACCGAAAATTGGTTAACAAGGCTTTATTATAAAAGCCGTTATCCAGCCGAATTATCATTACGCCCGAGGATGCACGAGATTGCGATCAGGGGTCCGATTCGTCGGAAATCTGGTGTTCTTGGTTTCAGCTCTGTTTTTTATGGCTGATTTTCTGCATGGCCAAACGCCGTCAGAACCTCAGGCCCTGCAACTTCAGGCGGATCTTACCATTGGCAGTGGTTCCAGCGTAGTCGTTACCTTGCCAGGGATCTCGAGCCGCGTGGCTCTTGCCGATGACACGGTTGCCATGTTGCGGGTGATCACTGAACGGGAATTGCTGGTAACAGGACTAAAGCTTGCGCAAACGACTCTCCATGTCTGGCTTGAAGACGGCCGCAGGTTGCTTTACCCGGTCAATGTCAGGCAGAACCTGACATTGATTCAGGATGCACTGACGGACATCGATGCCTCGATCACAGTTGAGGATTCCTCTGATGGAAATACGCTGGTGCTGAAAGGAGAGGTAGAGATGGCTGCCGACGCGAGCGAAGCCGAGCGGCGGGTGAAGAAGTTTTTCGGTAGTGCACCTGACGCAGGAGTAGGCGTTACGATCGTCAATCTCATCAAGTATGAGACTGGCGGGCTGTCGTTCGAGCGCGATCTCGCGCAGGCCCTTAAGGAGATTGATCCGCGGATCCGACTGCGGAGAATCCGGGTGGAGCGCGGTGCCTACGATCAGCGCAATCCGCAAGAGGCTGCGCGTGCAGTTGCTGCGGATGGTCAATCATTTCTCGACTCATTTGTTCTCAGTGGTCGGGTCGCGAATCTCCGCAAACTGAGCCAGGCGCTCGAGTTGGCCGACCGTTATCTCGGTGGCGGAGGTGGCACCGTTTATGCGCCACAACATGTCCCGATCCAAGGACGCCAGAGCCAGGCTGGAAGCGGTTCCTCTGCTGGGCAGAATTTCAATTTTGGAGGAGTTGGCGGCTCGGGAGCTGGCAGCAGCGGACAGGGAGGAACTGGGGCATCCACCCCAGGCCAGGGCGGACTGGGAGCAGGAGGAGGCGCTGGATTTGGCGGCGACAACCCACCTGCCGGACTCGCGAATTTCGTTTCCAGAGGCTTGAATTTGACCACTGCCGGGGGACGCGTGGTTTCGTTTCTGGAAGTCGATGCGCTGGACCAGATCCTTGTTTCGATCCGGGTTCTGGAGATTGACCGCAGGCGTGCACATAGTCTCGGTGTGAACTATGTGGTCAATTCTTCCGATTTCGCGATTGGGAATTTCACTGCTCCCACCGGTCGTTTCGGAGTGGCACCCGTCTCTGATGCGGCAACGAAGCTCGGTAGCGGTCTCCTCAACAATCAGTCGACGGGCAACGGCGCGAACCTCATGGGCGCTTATGTTGGTGACTCAACAGGAATAAATGCGGCGATCGATTTTCTCGAACAACAGGGAATCGGCCGTTCCGTTGCAGAGCCCAATGTACTCACGTTGACGGGCGAGCAGTCCACGATCGAAGTTGGAGGTCAGGTGCCCATTCCTACGACCGCAGCGACCAGCTCAGCCGCATTTCAGGGATACTTCTTTCAAAACTTCGGCGTGCGTCTCGATATCCGCCCGACGCTGGACGAAAACGGTATCGTCACGCTTGAGGCATCGCCAACCATCATTGAACCTGACGATGGCCTCAATGTTGAGGGCGTCCCCGGATTCTCAGTGCAGAGCGTGTCTACTACCGCACGCGTTCGGGGAGACCAGAGTCTGGTCATTGGCGGGCTGATTAGCTATGATGACAACGAGACTGAACGAAAAGTTCCTGTTCTGGGAGACGTCCCCGTGTTCAAGTCCCTCTTCAAGTGGAAGCGGAAGACGCGGGATGAGTTCGAGCTCTTGTTCGTGATCACACCTCACATCAAAGAAAATCTGGGGATTGATGGAGATCGTCGCGGAATCGAGCTGCCCGGACTGGATTACCCAGAGGAGATCCCTTTTGGAAAGAAAATCAATGTGGACGAGTTGACGCTTGATGGAATCCCTGTGAGTTGGCTGACGGCCGACGACGAACTCTACTCAAACGCGGTGGAGATTGTTCCGAGCGGAGCAGCCAAGCAACCAGTCTACCTGGAGAACGGAAGTACGGAGGAAATCTTGCCCGCCATTGATATTGGCCACCCAGTGCCATGATGTTATGAACGATGGTGGAACCACAGTTTCCAGGATTGATCGCAGTCTGGTGGGCGGGCTCAAAGAAAACGTTCTTTCCCAGCTGGAGCAAAGCCTTGGCGCAGGGAGGCCGAGCGGAAATGGAGACGATTCCGGCGATCATGTAAAAAGGCTGGTCGATGCAGCGCTTCGAAACAACAGAAGCCTGGACAATCTAAGCGTGGAGAAGCGGGACGGCCTGACCCGTGCAGTAATCGCAGAATTAACCGGCCTGGGGCCGCTTGAGGAACTGCTCGAAGACGAGACGCTTTCTGACATTTTGATCAATGGCCCCTACGACGTATGGGTCGACCGATCCGGGGTGCTGGAAAAGAGCCATGTGCGGTTTGATAGTGAACAACACCTGATGCATGTGCTGAGCAGGATGGTGGAGAGACATGGACGACATCTGGGTGATGCAACCCCATATGTGGATGCAAGACTTGCGGATGGCAGCCGCCTGCATGTCATGATTCCTCCATTGAGCGATGTCGGGCCCGTCGCCGCCATCCGCCTGGGGCGATCGACGCCTCTTACGGTGGATGATCTCATCGGCGGTGGAACGCTCGACAGAAGCATGGCGGATTTTCTGGCCACAGCAGTGAAGCGACGCATCAATACTGTGTTCAGTGGTGGAGCGGCCACGGGAAAGACCACATTGCTCAATGTTTTCAGCCGCTTTATTCCGCATGGTGAAAGAATCATCACGATCGAGGAAACCAGAGAAATCTACCCGAATCACCCCCATGCCGTAGCCCTGGAAACGCGACTGCCAAATGCCGAGGGTCAGGGCGAAATAGGGCTGAGAGTCCTGCTCCGCAACGCGCTTCGCATGCGTGCGGATCGAATCATTGTCGGCGAAGTTCGCGGCGATGAGGTATTCGATATGTTACAGGCGATGAATGTCGGCCATCAAGGAAGCCTGACCACAGTACACGCCAACAGTCCTGCTGATGCACTGCTTCGTTTCGAAACGCTGGTATTGTTGGCCGGCTTTGACGTGCCAAGCCGTGCGATCCGGGACATGCTTGGCTCCGCATTTGATCTCCTGGTTCATGTGGAAAGATTCGGCAATGGATCACGTAAAATTACCAGCATTTGTGAAGTGGGACTCACACCCGATGGCTTTGTGACACGGGAGTTGTTCAAGTGCACTCCAGCGGGACAATTCGAGGCCGTCAACATCCCCTTACTGCTGGGCCGCATGGGACTCGGCGATGAGGAAATGACGAAGTGGTTTGGTTCTCTGCAATCGTCAAACCACGCATAATTATCGAGAGCTGCTGCCAATGGAACGTTTGGAGATATTCGAATTGGCCGTTCTCGTCGTCACGATTGTTGTGGCAATGGTCTTTTTGAGGCCGAACCCAACTGCTGCTGACAACGATCGAAATGGTGAGTCGGGTTTTGGAAGCGTCGGTTGGCCACAGCGCATCGTGAACGGTGCAGGACTAACGATGACTTATCTGTTTGTGTGGTTTGCAATGCTTTTAGCCGGGATCGCTTTGGCTCTCGTCATTCTGGAGCTTTTCGCTTTCCCCTGGTGGACTGGTCTATTGGCAGCACTGCTGCTTCCCTATATTCTCTGGAGCATACTTACCAGTTTGGCTCACCGGCGTGCTGTCCGGTTTGAGGAAAAACTCATCGATGCAGTCGACCTGATGATCAGCTTGCTGCAAAGCGGCGAAACACCTCTGAATGCGCTCAGAGGTGTTGCCGAAAACGGCGAACAACCAGTGCGCTCACAGTTTAATATTCTTGTGCAAAGGCTCGACTTTGGCATGGAGATTCATCGTGCTCTCCGTCCGATCATTCGTGGTTATGACTCAGAGGGACTGCGGCTTTTCGCAAATACGCTGGCCGTCAAGTTTACACTGGGAGGAGACTTGAGCCCAATGTTAGAGGCCCTGAACAAAGTACTGCGCGACAGATACCGTTATCGCGTGCAAGTGTCGAGTCAGATGAGCGGCCCCAGGCTGGCAAGCCTGGCGATTGCTGCCAGCCCCTATGTGATTCTGGCATTTTACGCGTTTCGAAAACCCGACTGGATTGATCGCATTTTCAACAGCGCCGCCGGAACCGCACTCTTTATTGGAGCGGTAATTGTTCAAATCCTGGGCTTTGTGTGGCTGGGGCGTCTTGCCCGTTCTGAATCGTGACAGTAGATGGCTCCATTATTGACGTGATCCTTGTGCTCCTGGCATTTGCGCTGGGGCTGGTTCTCTGGTGGGGAATCATGCTGAGGCCGGATGCGCGGGCAATGAAGCAGGAGCGCCCAAGCCTGAAGCGCAGATTCAGGCAAGCGGGAATCGTCGACCAATCAGCAACGTGGTTCTTCTGGGTTGGCAAAGTTCTCCTGGCGGTTCTCTTTGCGCTGCTGGCAGGCGAAGTATCCACATCTTTCCTGCTTTTGATCCTTTTGGGCTGCATCGGTTTTTTCCTTCCAGACCTATGGTTAATGGCAAAAATTATCACCCGAAAGAAACAAATCTCCAAGGCTCTGACCTTCTATCTGGATCTTGTAAACTCTCTTCTTCGGGCCGGAATGACATTGGAGCGCTCGCTGCTCGTGGCTGCTCAACAGGGCTTTCGGGATCCGCATCCGCTTGCGGACGAAATCAATCTTCTGCGCGATGAGCTGGAACTGGGAAATGCACGCGATCATGCATTCCGAGCACTTGCCGAGCGTACCGGAGTTCCGGAATTAAATGTTTTAGTCACGGCCGTAAGAGTCGGAATCCGTTCAGGGGCGCCGATTCAAAAAACACTGGAAGCACAAGCTGACCGCCTCCGCTTTCGGCGGCATCAGGATGCCGTCCACAGATTAGGGCGATCGACTGCGATCTCGGTCGTACCGGTCTTTCTTTGCGGGGTTCCATTGTGGCTTGTCTTGGTCATCTTTCCTGCGGCAAAAGAGTTGATGGACGTTTTTGGAAAGTGAACCCTGCAACGACTGAATCGGATGCCTCTGAGAAGCGAAGCCAATACGTCGGGTGCTTTTTATTGCGTTTTGTCTAGGTGATGGCGTGAGTTGGGGCTATCGTCGAAGTGTTCTGCCGATTCGCGGCCCCGGGGACTTCATGCTCCCCCTACCCTCCCTTCCGATCCTCGTCCGACAACCAGCGCTTTCACGGGTTATAGCAAAACCTTTGCCGGACTAAAGTAGCGTCGGATTCTCTTTTCGCCCTCCTCCTCATTCACGGGGACAACCGGGCACTTACTAACCTACCAAAAAACTGAATCATGGGCGACAAGGCGACAAAGATAAGGCGACAAGCAAGGACTGCTGGCAGCTCCCAAGTGGTACCGGGTTTCGTTTGCCCGAATACCCTCTGGGTATTGTGGATATTGATATTGAGTTGCGCTCAGGTAACAGAAAGGACTAGAGTCTTAGCCTGATGAAAGTGAAGCAGGTGTTCGGTAGAATCGGCGCGCTGGCGCTTGGCGCTTTAGTCGGGACGGCCTTACACTCTGAAAGCCCGTCTCTGGT
>JAGROY010000307.1 GCA_020439995.1 Verrucomicrobiia bacterium | reverse complement strand
TGCTTTTTACTCATTTTGGTTGGCTCACCTGATCGTCTCCACCCTTCTTGGCCTCTATTATTTCACCGAGCGCCTTCATCAATCCGATCGCGAAATGAAAAAGGGCTCAGCCGCTGCCGAAGCTGGCGGCGCAAAAGTTTGAAGACCTTACCACTACCTACCATCTTCCGCAGATCTGAGTAATGACCTGAAATTCGCACGATACGCAGATAGTGTCGCTCGAATTTTTCCGTGCGCTGTCCAATAAAGGCTCTTGGTCAGAAATTCCCGCCGATCTTATTCGACAAGCACCAAGATCGTAGCCTGCCTACTATTTGGCAATCAGCTGGCTACCCTTAGCAGAGGTGATCGCCCCAATACTGATCCCACACGAGTGCAGTCCTGGTCTCAATCATTCTGCACGAGATATCCCCGCTTCGAGGCGATTGGCACCATGCACCTGTTCGGTTGCCTCCTGCCGATCCTGTAGAAACGCACTGCATAGTCGGCCCTTCGACCAACAAGTGCCCATGTTCTCCAACACCCACAATGTTTCCAATGAGCGTCGCCAAAGCATTTCTTGCTTCCTCAGCGGTTGCAGTTGGGCACGGCTGGTTGCTTCTACATGTGCCATCCATTTCCCGAGCGGCAATACCGGAAACGCGAACGCGCGGCCCTTCCTCACACCAGATCGGTCCATCCCCATCCCAGACATGTGTGGGAGTGCATTGAAAGCTCTCTCCTGTGGGAATGATGGAGACGGCTGCTGCAAAGAATAAAAAGCTCATAGACGTGTCAATAGACCGAAATTGCTAACATTTTCTAGGGTCAGGCACCCGAGAGGATCGGATGTAATCAACAAACAGCTGAACGTGGGCTAGGTTGCTCTTCCAATCGAGGCGGGTCCCTCAGATTGATCTCGTGCCTGTGCAACGGGGGTACCGCGAGCATCCCCAGAAATGCCCTCCACGATTTCGTCCGCGTCGCGCTAGTCGTCTGACCATCCGGCTTTGACACTGCGGGCAACTCGGACTGTTGGTTTGATTGCCAACTCGGCCTGTCCTCGAATTCGGCGGCGCTTTCGCTGAAGCGGGAACAGAACTGGTGGGAGAAGGTAGGTTGGGGATTGCAAGGCCCAATGCCGTCAAATCTACTTTGGCCTGTTCCAGATCCTGTGCAGCCTTGTTGAGGCTAGGATCCAAGCGCTTGGCGCGGCTAGCAACCAAGGCAGCCGTTTGTCGCAACTCAGATGCTCCGCCAGACAGCATTCGTCGTAATCTTGCAGCTTCAGCTGCGAACTTTTGTTCAGTGCGCTGGATATCGTCATGATCCTGCGGCGTCATGTTCCGATTATATCGAAATCTGCTTGTGAGATCGGCTTTCCACTCTAGAAGTGCCTGAGTGGTCGCGGGGCCGAACCCTTGAATGGCCAGAATTCGGTTCCGTTGAATCTCAGCCGCCGTATCGATCCCATAAGAAGCAAGGCTCGCAACCTTTCCCCGACCAATTCCACTGATTTTGCCCGGTCGAATGCGGTGCTTTTCGAGATACCTCAGCAGCTGGGCTTGCTGCCTGTTCGAATGTAGCTGGGAAAGTGCTTTCTGCTTGGAATCCGCAAGCCCAGCATACTGGGTCCTGGCGTCATTCAACTCGCCTAGGCGAGAGTGCAGCTCTTCGAAACCAATCCGTCGATGCCAATCAGATAAGGATTTTTGATAGGCATCATGGGCACTACGGTATCTTTGTGTGACTTGGGAGAACTCGGAGCTGCTGTGGTAAGCCCGCATGTAGCCCCAGATACCTATAGGTAAATAGAGGAGCCACAGCCCCAAGTCGAAGCCAGCTACGACCGCTGCACCGATCATGAGAGCTACTCCAGAGAAAACTCTTGTCCTCCGCTGGCCGATTAGGTCTTCAATGTCCGGACTCACGCTTGGCGCAGACACCGAGATGGCTGGATTAAGGTCGCTGCTGCGAGGTATTTTTACTGCAGCGATCGCCTTCCATGCGGCATCTAAATCGAAGTTCGCATCTCCTGGATCCGGAGCTACTGCCCCGCTCGGGAGAGGCTGCTCAAAGAGCACAACTCCGGAAGCTTGCTCGAGTTTGCACCATAGGCATGATCCCGAAGAAGTAGGAAAGTAGTGCAACTCGTTCTCACGGCACCGCGACAACGAACGTTCGAGCACTTTCAACGCAGTGACCCACTCTTCTGCACGTGGTCGATGGGAATAATTTCCGTCAAAGGCAGCCTCAAACAGAGAGCCCAAGTCGGTTGGAAAATCGTCCAAACTAGCACTTGCGGGTGGCGGACGAACACCGGTTGTAGAATTGTTTGAATAGACAAACTGGCTACGAGCAATAGCCTGTGAGATTGTGACATCCCCTGAGGCAAATCGGCCGACGAAGGGGTGTCGTCCCATGAAGAGCATTTGAAAGATTACTACCGCCAATCCGAACGCATCATGGGTTGGGCTCCTTTCAACACTTCCCAGATTCCGGCCTTGCAGTTCTGGAGGTGTGTATTCGGGTACGCCGACCCGACATGGGAACTGAATGCCAAACTGAAAGCTATCTGCGTCAATCAGGGCTGCGATGGCCTTATCGGAAATCAAGATCCCCGAGTGATTGATATCGCCAATCACGCAGCCGGCTTTGTGCACCTGAGCGACAGCAACTGAGATGTTTAAGGCTGAGCGAACCAGAAAACGAAAGTCGGCCTTTGGAAAGGTCTGTTTTCTTGCTCCCGGAGCGTAAAGCTCGTGCAATGGTCGATGACCGTTGACGAGCTTCATGCTGAACCCAGCGAAGGCGCCAGTTCGATGTCGGACACCTGCGATAGGGAATGCAATTAGCGGTGAGCTGGCGTGAAGCCTGGCCGCTACCATTGCTTCGATCTTTGCTTCCCGAGCTTTGTCCGGCTTCGTATATAGTTTAACTGCCAAACCAGGCTTATTGCTGATTGCGAAAACTTCGCCTTCGCCGCCCCGCCCAATGCGAGGACCAAGGGTTATCGATTGCCCCTCAGCGATCAGATCACTTTGGCTCATTTCCGAACGGCAACAATCAGCGATTTATCGTCGTCAGTCCTCTCGTTGACCGGATCAGAGTTGAGGAACTTCTTCAGGTCCCGAGAAAGGTCTGATAGGTAGCCATCGTCCCCGGATTTTACCGCAAGACTAAAGGGTGAGAAGAACGGGCCATGAGGCTCATTCTCCTTGAAATCCAACGCTAGCCTTTCCAGGCCATCGGTAAAGAGAACGAGCTCTTTGATGGGTATGCTTGTCCGGGATATTCTCAACCTAGCACCTTCGTCATCGGTTACGAAGAATGTGGTTGAAGCATACTCGCCGTGTTCGGGCCAAGACAGCGCCACCCATTCATCGGAAGGACCGGTCTTGGCGACTATCGCACCGTCGCCAACATGCAGGGTTAGCGTTTCTTCCGAGCATGAAATCGCGGCTACCAAGGTTGTTGCGAAGTCTCTTGTTGAAAGCGATCTCGCGGTCGCCGCTCTGGCAATCGAATCCCGAACGTCATCGATCCATTCTTCAATCAGAGCATCATCGGGAGTGATGCATTCTTTTCGCAGATACTCCAAGGCGCGCGACGAAAGGATGCGTGAGCATAATGCCGCACCTTCACCGCCATGACTAGCGCTTCCGGCGCCGTCACAAACAACTGCGACCAGGCAGTCGCCTGATGAGCTGCTAAAGCATCTCTTGGCGTCTTGCAGTCTTGTCCCAGACCTTTCGTGAGACGTACCCCGAACGGAGGCAGCAATCCAACTCCACACCTCTATTCAACTGTTGCCCAGCCATCTGGCGCGGCAGGATTTTCTAGGGGCACCGCATCTCCCGGATTGGAGCGAGATACAGAACTCAGAGAGCTTGAAAGCCATGCAAAAAGCTCTCTGAATGCGAGCCCCTTCAGCTTTAGTGGTGTCCTAACCGCTATCTCAGACAACGTTTGCATGTCGGCGCTCTCAACTCCGACTGCATAGAACATGTATTCTTTGGATTCCTCACCGGCCTTGATGAGCCGCGCCGCATTGGCCCAGGAATCCGTCGGCGCCCCATCAGTCATAAGAAAGACCCAGGGGCGATAGTAAGCGATACCGTTTGCACGGTATTCGTTCTTCCGAGCTCGCAAGAGCTCTATTCCGTGCTCAATCGCCTCTCCAATAGGGGTCAGTCCATTGGCCTCTAGTAATGGCGGATAGAAGTCGGTCGCAGATGTAAAGTCAGTTGCAACCTCAACGGGCCCGAATGTAACAATCGCCACCTCGACCCGCTTTGCAGCGAGGCTATCTGACTGGAGCTCATCACGAAAAGTCGCCAGCCCTGCGTTGAGCTCATTTATCGGATTACCCGACATCGAACTGGAGGTGTCCAAGAGTAGGATGCAAGGACACCTAGGCTCAGGGTTCTCGGCGAATTCTGCACCGCCGAAGGGTGTCTGTTCGAGATCGGTCATATTCCTCCCTAAGCCTCTCAATGCGTTACCATTGTTTTATCAAGGCTGGGAGTTTACCCGTCAATTATGAAATTCGGACTTCGTCGACCGAACCTAACAGGAAGCCTTTCTGCGAGAACGTCGTGGAAAACGGCTCTGCGTCAATGCTTGGGCGCGTGGGCACCGAGGGGTTGGGGCTGGCTTACAGACCCACGAAAAGCTGCTTACAATCGGGCTGACGTTAGGGTGACCGGTTCGCTTTGGTCGTTGATGAGAAAGTTGTTTCGATGATCGTCGAGCCTCTTGGTCGACTACTTTTCCTGAGCCGAACCTGCGTGGGCAATTAAAGTTTCATGCGTACAGGCCCGAACAAATGGCTCCTCGCTTTGTCGCTGATCGCCGTCGTAATCTTCGTCAGGCTGGCGGTCTCTTGGGAGCCATCGGGAGGGGACATTTCCTCTCCCTCTACGGATGCGATTATCACTGCTCGAGTTCATGTAGAGCGGGTTGTCGAGGCGGCTGGCCTAGAAGGAGCGAGGCAATACAGCCTGGTGTGCTACGATAGCTTGTCAACTGACTCTGAGATTGAAGATCTGGATCGGTGCTTTGCGTTCGATCTGACGGCGGCGAATATCTTTGCGGACCAGCAGCCGAGTTTCAGCGACAGCTGGTTCAGTAGTCAGTCTGTCAGCGAGCGTTGGGAATCTGCTATTGGCAGAATGGCTCTCTCTTCGGCCGGACTGGATGCTCGTCGAGCCGCTATCCAACGAAGCGTTTCAACGGATGCCTTGCCGTCTGTCGTGCTGCCATCTCAACCGTCTGCACAATCTGAACCAATTTCTCCTCGTAGCGAGCCAATAGTCAGCGAGACCACCTCCGTCGCTACTGCAGACGAGAACTCGTCGGAGTCGGAGCTATCGACTGAGGATGGACCGCCGCGAACTTCAGCAACAATCTCAATTCCTGAGCCATCGACTGACTTATCGAGGCCGGTGCAACCGGAAGGGCAAAATCGTTGGGGGCGGCGTATCATCGAGAATTATCCTTCGCGTGCGCTTAGGCAAGAGATCGAAGGCACCGTTGGTATCTCAGTCGAAGTCAGTACCGATGGAAGGGTTTCAACTTGCCTTGTTACTTCCTCCAGTGGGTCACCCATCTTGGACGAAGCAGCGTGCAGTGACATGCAGCGTTATGCTCGATTTACTCCTGCTTTGGATCAGAACGGTAAGCCGACAACAGGATCTTGGAGCACCCGAATTGTTTATGCGCTCAATTGAATTTCTTAATGCCTAAGAGAGTCGGCTGGTAAATCAGAAGTCCAGCATTCTGAGAAATTCAGTCAGGTCGTGAACCTCTTGGTCAGTCAACTCCGCTGGCAATGTTTCGCCAGCTGAATGCCCAAGTCGGCGATAGAGATCGACTCTGGCAGTTCTGTCCAGATTATCCAATTGAATCAGTCGAAGCGGGTCAAAGTGCGAGATAATCGCCGCTTCCAATGTCTGGACCGAACCGGAGTGCGAGTAGGGCGCTGTCTTACTGACGTTGTAGAGCGGAGGAGTTCGGAAGCGAAACCTGTCTTGCGGATCATGCGTGACGTTGAAGCGACCTTCGTCGATGCCGAATCCATTTCGACCGAAGCCCATCTGTGGGAACGCCACGGCATGGAAATCGAAATCGCTAAAGTAAGGTCCGCTATGACAAATCGCGCAACGTCCTCGGCCGTAGAATAGAATTCCCCCGTTGAGAGCACTTCTCGAAATTACGCCCTCGTTTAAGACGAACTGCTCCAGCGACGTCGGGCGAATGCGGAATTCGTCACGGATGAAGGAGCCAAGCGCGTCAGCCACATTCGCGAACGATACGTTTGCGGCATCTGTCGAGAAAGCTGCAGCAAGTAGTGGGCCTATGGCCTCATCTCGCGCAAATCTCTGCGCAAGCTCTTGCTGAATGGCGGAGGCGCCGCTCACATCTTCCTGAACGTATGTCTCGTAGACCTCAGCGCTGTCAGCCACCATTTCATCGAGTTCAACTGATGGAAGATGAATTGCGACGATGAACGGGTCTTGTGAGGGGGCTTGTTCACCATACTGACTGATTACGACTTCGCCACGGCTCTCAACTTTGCCGTCCCAGAAAAACACGTTGAAACCCGGCCCACCTCTTCCCCAAAGTGGCAAGACATTGCGCGGCAGAATCTGTCCCCCAGATCGCAAGCGATCTAGACCGGCCCCCTCGCCGCCGACACCCACTGCATTGGGTAGGCCGTCTGCCGATCCAAATTCATCCAAATGACAATCGCGGCAACTTATGTCACCGTTGAGACTCATCAATTTAGATTCAAAAATAAGGCGACCGACAGCGCTCCGTGCTTGGTCGGCCGGGGGAGCAAGCTCCGTAGCAGCCACAAAGCCGTTGCTGAGAACGGCTTGACGAAGCGCCTCTATGCGCAAACCATCCACGTTCGGATCAGCAAGGTCTGAGCGCTGGACTATCTCGTTGCCAAGTTCATCGTCTTTTCCAGCATTGCTACACGCGGCAATGCCAAAAACGACAGCCGCGAGGCACAGAGATGCGATGTCCCTAATAGCGAATCTCGTGTATTTCGATGACTTCTTCAAGATCGCCTGCCCGTGCCTCAATGGCGCGAAGGCGCATTTGGGCTAGCTCATTCTCACGCAGGCCCCATTGCGTGAGCCGCTTCTGATAAAGATCGTAGTCTTGGCAAATCAAAAGGCCCATCTCGGCACTTTGGACAATTGCCTGAGAATCCGGCTCAACGCGTAGTTCAGCCTCTCTCCGGGCTTGATAATGATCCCGCATCGCTCCATCACATTGTTGCACCAAGAGCCCATATTCTTCCTGGTGGATATTCATGACGGCAAGGCGCCAAAGCGGCATCGCAAGCCATGCGACCGCAATTCCAACCGCCATTGCCACCGCGTGAGTGGCTATCTTAGTCCAACGTAAGCCTGAAAGCATCGAGCACCTCAGGTGTGATGGTTCCTGTCACAGCCATCCCGTTATCTCGTTGGTAGCGTTCAATCGCGTCCCGCGTCATTGGGCCAATTATTCCATCAATCTCGCCATCGTAGTAACCCGCCGCAAGAAGCGAAATTTGCACCTGCATGATGGTCGTTCGGATTTGTGTAGCCGATGGTGCGGGCGCAGTTGAATTTGGCGAAAGGAGGGTTTGCGGAGTTGTAGCCGGAGATGACGGTAAAATGGATGAAGGAGGTGTGCTGCTTTCATTCCTGCTTGATCGCGGAGCGGGCGTAGGCGCTGGGGCTGGCGTGGCCCTCGGAATGCGAGGTGCGGGGGCGGGGGGAGGTGACCGTGTTCTTCCGCTTGTACCTGACCGATGGCTACTATGCGAAGAGTGACTTTGATGAGAGCGGTGTTGAGCCAAGGTGAATTGGTGATCTTGGGCAAATCTCTGCAGCAGTTGGTCTTCGTCAGGATCAATTCCGCCCGAGTTCGGGCTGTAGCCAACTGGCATGGGATGGGTTGGCGTGCTGGGGATTACCCCAGCCATAACAAGTCCGGATATGAGGAAACGCTTCCTCTTCACAGCGGTTCAACCTCCTCCACAAGATAGTCTGGATGCCACTCGAAAAACCCAGAGCAATTTGTCCTAACCGAGCATACTCCACAAGCTTTTCCAAACCTTTGTTTCCAGTCTGAAATAGAAGCGACGGCAAATTTCCGGTAATTTTCGGGCAAATGGCAGAGGGGAATATTGAAGACACGTGGAGCCAGGCCGTGCAGCACAGCAATGTTGATTGCCTCCGCCAAGTGCGGGAATGCCTTCCGTGTGTCGCAGTAAAGATCGTCCCAGCGGTTCCTGGCGAAGCCGATATTCTCGAGTCCCATTATCGACCATTGTTCAATGTGAGCTAGGTTTCTCACTACGAATTGAGAGAGCTCCGCGAGCCTACTGACATTCTGTTGCATCATTACAGTGCGCAGCTCGATCCGTGCGCCTGCCAAAAGGAGCAATCCAAGAGACTCGACAAGTTTGTCGAAGGCTCCCTTCCTACCGACAATTGCGTCGTGCGTTTGAGAGTTTGCAGAGTAAAGCGGGATGCCCCAAGCAACTCGCGCATGGCGGATTTCTGTTAGTCGATCTAGGTGCTCACGGGTAAAATGCTGAGCAT
>JAGROY010000306.1:27277-30375 GCA_020439995.1 Verrucomicrobiia bacterium | reverse complement strand
TAATGCGTTTAAGTTTACAAGACAGGGGCAGGTGCGCCTGGGTGTGAGTCGCATTGGCGATACACTTGCTTTTGTGGTTTCAGATACAGGGTGCGGAATCGTTCCAGAGGAGATGCCCAAGCTTTTCAAAGTTTTCAGCCAGACTCACCAAGGACGTCATAGCGCTGAAGGTACTGGTCTTGGGCTGGCTATCAGCAAGGGGTTTGTCGAGCTGTTAGGAGGACAAATCGAGGCATCGTCTGTGCCGGGCGAAGGGGCATCCTTTGCGTTCAGTATCCCTCTCGTCGAGAGCGCAGCTCCTGAAATTCAAGGTGCGCGACTGACGGCCGATTCGATCACGGGTATCAAAACCGGAAGCGCCAAGCTGCTAATAGCCGATGATCAGTTTGAGAATCGCCTTTTCCTCAAGAGGTTCCTCATGAAGCTGGGATTCTCAATCGTCGAGGCGGTCGACGGTCAACATGCCATCGAGATAGTGGAGAAGGAGAACCCTGATGGGATTTTGATGGATATTCGCATGCCTGTGATGGATGGAATCGAGGCGACCCGGGGACTGCGCCGACGCGGGTATGAATTGCCGATTATCGCTCTAACCGGAAACGCCTTTGAGGAGGATCGCCAGTTTGCTCTGCGTTCCGGGTGCAGTGGATTCCTGGCTAAGCCGATTGATTTTGACGCGCTCCTTGGCGCCTTGGCGGATCAATTGCCAATCGAATTCGAAACCAGAGATAAAGCAGTCCCTGCGGAGGCAATTTAGCAGTGGAAGTCTACTGGTTTACATGGGGTAGTCGGTGCCAGCGCTGCTTCTTTGGCAGGATACCTTCCAATTCTGATAGGAGGCAATGAGGTTCTTTTTCTCCTCGGGCCAGTTGCCAGACAGATCGTGGGTCTCACCCGGATCTTCTCTTAAGTTGTAAAGTTCCCAGCTTGTTCCACGGTCATTGCTGTAAATCTTCCAGTCGCCATTGTGCATCGCTGCTTGATTGCCTGACTGGAATCCGAGCGGCTGACTGCGCTCTCGGCTGACATCTCCTTTCAACGCGGGCATCAGGGAAATCCCATCCACAGGCCTTTGATCCGGCATTTTTAAATCGAGGGCATCGAGAAGGGTTGGCAGAAAGTCGCTCGTCACTGCGGCGATCCCGGTTGACTGGCCTGGCTGGACGACGGCTGGCCATTCTACTATTCCAGGAACTCTCACTCCGCCTTCATAGAGCGATCGCTTGCGCCCTCTGAAGGGAGTGGCCCTTCCTGGTGCGGATGCTTCCTGGCCTTCCGGCCCATTGTCGGAGCAAAACCAGACCAGCGTGTTGTCCGCGATCTTTAACTCCCGCAGCGTCTCACGCAGTCTGCCAATTTGTTCATCCAGAGCGGTAATGCAGCCAAAATAGCTGCGGTCGTAGAGGGAGGCGTCGGCATAGTGGCTGGTATGACGGCTGCTTGCTACCACTGGCAAGTGGGGCGCGTGAAACCAAATCGTGGTGAAAAAAGGCTTACCGGCTTCCACTGCGGAACGGATAAAGGGCTCTGCGCGATCCATAATTACCTTGGAATCATCACCGTCCAGGTTATCGGTTACTTCCGCACCGAGTTCGTTCCAGTAGCGGGTTCCGTAGTTCGCTGCTGCCGAGCGATCGGAGACTGGAGCCCACGCTTTTCCGTCGTGCTTGGTGGGGTTCCACATGGGGTCAAAAGTCGGCACCTTGGCTTCGGTGGCAAAGACCCGGTCGTAGCCATTCTCCCATGGCGGCGAAAAATGGGAGCGATCACCCGTTCTACCACGGTTGGAATCATTCTGAACGAATGTAAGGGTTCCCAGATGCCACTTGCCGAAATGGCCAGTGACGTAACCAGCTGCCCGAACCAGTTCGGGCAGCAACACTTCGTCGGCGGGAATGTGGCCCGCATTGGCAGTGGGAATTCCGTAGCGGGAGGGATGTCTTCCAGTCAGGCATGAGCCCCGTGTCGGGCTGCACACCGGAGCCGCTGCGTAGAAACGGGTAAACTTCATTCCCGCAGCTGCCATCTCACTCACATGAGGAGTTAGCGGGCGCGCGGCAGAGTTGAAGGCCTTTAAGTCCGCCCATCCCAAGTCATCGCACATCACGAGGACAATGTTAGGGCGCAAAGGATCTGCCCGGCCTTCGTCGGGACACAGCAGGATGACGGCGGACAGGAGTGCGATACTGGCGGCAAACTTGACCGCTCTAATCACTCGTTGATGAAGCGAATGGTTCCCTGCTGGGCCATCTCCCGCGCCATCGCAGCGTGTTGCTCGTCCGTGCAGGCGGAATCAGTCGGCGCATCCGCTTCGGCGTCCGTGGTGCCAACGAGTCCTTTCTCGAGGAGGTACGCCTCAACTTCGTCACCGCTGACATCGGCGAGCATTTCGCCGTTGACGATCACGCAGGGGGAAAGGGGTTGCCCGCTCTTTTGCTCCATCTCCCAGCGGAACGCTGGATTCTTGATGATGTCCTTCTCCTCGAAGTCCAGCTCATGCTTGCGCATGATAGCGCGAACTCCCTCACTCCATCCACAAAAGGTTTTAAGGTAGCAGGTGATGTCGATTTTTGGCGTGTCCATGGTTTTCTTCGTAAGCGAGGTGCGTTGGGGCATTTGGTTAAGAATCGTCCCCGTTCCAGATAGCAGAGTAGCGGGGATTCGTGCGGTTGCAAGAAAACAGGCCCTGCCGCGAAATGCGACAGGGCCTGTCAAAATGTGCGCTCTCTGGCGCGGGCGAGCGTTTAAGGCTCTGAATCGCCAGCGTCCTGGCCTGGACGCCAGTCTTCCGTAGCAAACTTGAAGGCCTCTTCCAGTCCGACCATGTCCGCGCTGGGGCGGAGGGCGTCGAATGCTGCAGTTTCCTTCTTGAGTTCTGCCTCGTCGTAGTTGGCGGCTTTGATCGAAAGGCCGATCCGGCGCTCGACTTTGTCCACCTTGATCACGCGGGCCTCGACTTCGTCGCCGACCTTCAGCACGTCCTTCACGCGGGTAACGTGATCTTCGCTGAGCTGCGAGATGTGCACCAGACCGTCGATATCATCCTCGAGCTGAATGAATGCACCGAAGCTCGCGATCTTGGCGACTTGACCTTTGAC
>JAGROY010000306.1:26643-27110 GCA_020439995.1 Verrucomicrobiia bacterium | reverse complement strand
AGGTCGGACACGTGGATCATGCCGTCGATGCCGTCTTCCAGCTCCACAAAGGCACCGTAAGCGGTGAGGTTGCGGATCTTTCCGGTGATCGAACTGCCTACAGGGTAGCGAACTTCGATTTCGTCCCATGGATTCGGCTCAAGCTGACGCACGCCGAGGGAGATCTTCTGCTCTTCCTTGTTGATGCCGAGGACCACTGCTTCGATTTCCTGGTCGAGTGCGAGCACATCGGACGGGCGCGTGATACGCTTTGTCCACGACAGCTCGGAAACGTGGATGAGTCCTTCGACACCTTCCTCGACTTCGACGAATGCTCCGTAAGGCACGAGCTTGGTGACCTTGCCTTTGACCTTGGTAGAGACAGGGTAGCGGCCCTCGATGTTCTCCCATGGATTCTGCAGCATCTGCTTCAGGCCGAGAGACACACGCTCTTTCTCGCGATTGACGTCCAGGATCTGCACGTTGAG
>JAGROY010000306.1:0-26576 GCA_020439995.1 Verrucomicrobiia bacterium | reverse complement strand
TCCATGCCGCCCAGATCGACGAACACACCGAAGTCGGTGATGTTCTTGACCACACCCTCGACTTTGTCGTTCGGGTTGACGGTGAGGAGGAACTGCTGGCGTTGCTCAGCGCGTTCCTGCTCGATGACTTCGCGACGGCTGAGGACGATGTTCTTGCGATCGTCGTTTACTTTGACGATCTTAAATTCGTATACGTTGCCAACGTAAACATTGAGATCCTTCGGCGGGATAATGTCGATTTGAGATCCGGGAAGGAATGCCTCAACGCCGACGTTGACCATAAGGCCACCCTTGACGGCGGATTTCACTTTGCCCTTCACCAGGCCGCCATCATGGAACACCTTGACGATCTTGTCCCAGTTCTGTTTGTGAGCTGCCTTCTCCTTCGACAGAACGACCATGCCTTCGTCGTTCTCAAGCTTTTCGAGCAGTACTTCGATCTCGTCACCGATTTCGATTTCTTCATCCTCAAACTCGGAAACCGGAATGGCTCCCTCTGATTTGTATCCGATATCCACCAGGACGACCTGCGGTTTGATATCGAGGATGGTTCCATTAACGATCGAGCCCTCGCGGTATTCGCGGAATGTGGACGCGATAAGGGCTTCTAATTCACTTGTACTACTCATGTTGTAAGGTTAGAGTTTGTTGTTTGGTTTGTTCGGACTACCGACGTTGCTCCTTGATTATCAAAGCTTCCCGCCGCGAAAGGAGCGCCAGCAATGGCGGGGAGCTGGCGGGAATCTAAGGGCATTCAAAGTGAACGCAAGCCCAATCCGTGGGCATTGTTTTGCGATCGTTAATAAGATTGGTAAGGGGCTGATCGTCAGTGATGTGTGTGCGGGAAGATCTGTTCTGAAATGCTTCCTGCACCGAGCCTCTTTTCCATTCCTGTTCCATTTGTTTGAATAGATCTGAAGAGGAACCGTCAGTCAAAGGGCATTCATGGATCCCTTCCAGAGCCTCGCGGCTGCCGGAAGTCGGTCACTCGAGCGAGCTTTCTGAGCCGCTTCAATTCCTCCATACATACCGCAACTCTCAAGCGCTTATTTGTCCCAGCCCAACCGTGCAATAATCTCTTCATTCTTTGGAAGGTTCCGAAGGCCGTTCTGAATCGCTCTCCTGTCGGAGGGATCATCAATCGCCTTGGCCCAGCTGATAGCATCCTCCGGGCGAAAGTTCATGAAGTTGAATCCGACGTGCTCAAGCGATTGATAGCGCAGTTCGCCGTCGAGTTTCATGACATAATCTGCGGCCTGCTGAGGATCCGATCTTGACCAGGTATTCATCACTGAGGGGACTGCCATGCTCCGCTTTGTATCGGAAAGCGTCTGCATCCACTCCACCGCCTCCTTCGGTGTGCGATCGCTCGCCAGTTCATTTGCGGTGTAGTAGGCAAGGACTTCCACACCATCGACATCTGGCGACTGTTTTACATAAGCGGTAAGTCTATCTATATCCTGCCTGCTCCATTCGTTTACGAGTCGCTCATAAGCTTCTCTCCGGTTGCTGCGGTCGGGCAGAGTTTCCAACCACTTTGCCGCCGCTTCCGGTTCCTTGCCCGCCCAGACAGATGTGACATCCGCGACGAGGTAGTCCTTGGTGCTTCCCGTTGGTAGCTTTTCGAAGAATGTAAGTGCATCCTCGATATTTGAGTTGGCCAACGTCTTAAGCAGTCCGCCGAGTGCTTCTCTCCGCGCTTTCCCTTGAAGATTAGAATTCACCCAGTCGAGCGCCGCATCCGGGTCCGTCTTCGCCCAAGCAGTAGCCACCTGCCTGCTCAGTTCTGCCTGTTGTTTTCCGGTGGCCTGGTTCTCGACCCAGTCTTTTGCAGCATCAAAATCCTTGTTGAGCCAGGTTTCAACAAGTGTCCCCAACCGATCTCGCGGGAGAGTCAGCGCTGAGTAGGCGTCGATGGCTTTTTCGGGTTCCAGCTTCGCCCAGGAATCGCAGATATATCTCAATGCCATTCCTTTCCATGTTCCATCCGGCAACGCCGCAACTTTTCGAATCGCTGCTGCCGGTTCGTCGGTCATCCACTTTCCCGGTCTGAAGCTGTTTAGAGTATTTCCCGATTCCGCTATCATCTTGAGCGCACGATCAACGTCTATATCCTGGATCGTATCGAACACTGTCATGAATCCCCAGTATTGTCCGTTGGGCATGGGATGCTTGAGTGCCTGCTCGAATGCTTCGTCGGGATCGTTGCGCGTCCAAACTTGAAACAGCACACTTTCTAGATCCGTGCGGGCATTCACTCCAGGTTCACCGGGATACGGAACCTCTTGAATGTATGCAAGCAACCCCGAGGGATCAAGCTCCGCCCATCGTCTTGCAATCAGCTCCCGGCAGATCTTGTCATTGATAAAGTGATCCAAGAGCGTGCGCAATTGACCAGGCCCTGCACCCTTACACAGTTCGAGCACTGACAGGCTCCGAAGAAAGTTGCTCGGTTCTCTGCGAATGACTTGCGCTCGCTGTGTGATTGTTCGTTCACCGGCGTTTGGCACCTGAGAAACTGGGGACTCGCTCAGTTGGTTTGCATCCCGAGGCACTGGAGTATCGCCGTGCATCCAGAATCCTCCGCAAAACGCGATGACTCCTGCCAGCAATAAGGTGAATCTGGTTTTCATCTCGGTGCGGACAGTGCCTGGATGATCTGCTCTTGTTCGTCGGCTGGCAGACTGGTGGAACGAATATGATCCACTACGGCTTCCCGAGGCAGTGACGTCGCCAGGGCGGTGATGGCATTTTGCAGCGATTTCTCCCGGGCAGCCTGATCTGAAATGGTAGCGGCCCAGGCAAACGCAGCTTCGGGCTCTGAACCAGACGTGAATTTCACCAACTGTTCAACGGCAGCATCTCGCGGAGCACCGGGTTGCAACGTGCCAGCCCATTCGGATGCCGCATATGAATCGTAGTCAATCCACTGGCGAGCGATGGCTCCGTATGCTTTTTTCTGTTCGGCATCATTGAGGCTGGTAGCCCAATTCGCAGCCTTGTCCGGCGCATACGTCGCCCATTCTCGGGCGATGGATTTGGCTGTTTCGGCGCGTTGCTCTCCTGGAGGAAGGAGATCGAGATGTGCTGAGGCGATCTCAGGTGCCGCTCTTCCCAGTGCCTTGGCAACGTTTGATTCAAGTTGTTCTGGCGGGTGTTGTTTGAGTTGTTCGAGCACCTCGTTGAATGCGTCCAGAGACGGGATGTTCTGCGGAATGTTGTGATCCAATGCAGCTTCAATCTTCTGCTGCTGCGCCTCGCGCAGCGCTGGATCGTTGACGCTGGCGATCAGATCTTTCGCAAGCTGCGGATTTTCTCGCGCACGATTGAATATGCTATTGGTGATCATGCCACGGAGCTCCGTCGGCTCCATCGCGTTGACCCAACTCAACAGATCTCTCATATTTGACTCGATCCGATCGAGTGGGGAATTGGATGACGTCCTATGAACCATGTTGAGCGCCACGTCATTCCTGTAACCATCAGGAAGCGTGTCGATTACCTTTATGGCAGTTTGCACGTCGCCTGCTTCCAGGTGCTTACTGATCTGACTCGAGGCAAATCGTCGCATAGGATCCCTTGGCAAATACTTCAAAGCCCACTCCAGAGCCTTGTCCAGATCATGGTCTGCAAGCTCGGAGGCTATCGGCAGTCCTACGTCGCCGTAGCTCGAATTTTCGCCTATTTGGTCGAGCAGTTTTCCTGTCTTGTCGAGGTCGTCGGGATGCCATTGTTTCAGAATTGCACCGAGCGCCTGTTCCTTTTGCCGCTGGTTGGCCAGTTCCTCCGCCCACGACAGAGCCGCAGCAGGATCCGTTTCCGCCCACGCTCTCGCCAGTCCCCCCACAGCAAGGACCCGCTCCCTTCCCGACAACAATTCGATTTGCCCACGAGCAGAGGTGAGATCCCGTCTGGCGAGATTCAAGAACGCGGTCTGACAGTCGCCTGCCATTTCAAGATCTTCAGGAGCCATGGCTTTGAGCGCCATGAACCGTTCGGGGTACGACTCTGCCACACCAGCCAGCGCATTGCTGTATGAGGTTTTCGAAAGCTTCACATCCGCAATCGCCAGCGCTTTGGCCACTGCAACCTCAGGATCACGCCTGCCCCACTCTTGGAACATGTAGTGGAGGTGCATCTGCCGCCTGGATCCCTGTGAGAAAAAAGTGACGGCTTGATCTGGATCTATGTCCAACCACCTTGAGACAAGTAGTCTCCCCATTAACTGCATTTCGTTCATGGTGGGCTGCGCGTCTACCTCTTGGAAAAGCTGCTCTAAATCTTCAGCGGCGGCGACCCGGAGGCGCTCCAGAAAATCTTCCTCCGATTGCAATGCCTCTGATTTTACCGGGGTTTCGACGGGGGCATTGTCGCCCAAAACTGGAACAGTAATCGGGGAGTGGTGAGGTGAATGTTGAACCCTCATGATGCCTTGCCCCCGCAGCTGCGACAGTTCGTTTAGTCCCCAACCAGCTGAAAACGCCACTACTATCGTTATCACCAGCCACACAAGGATTTCAAATTTTGCCACCTTCTTCATCGACATCGAAGAAGGTGATTAGCGGGTCGAGCTTCACCTTGCAAGCTGTAAATCCGATCTAAAGCAGGTCGACTCTTCGATTTCGAGCTACGTTTTAGGAGCTGGCTCGTGGTTGATCGCGGACACTCGAGTTCGTGTTCTGTGGCCCACTTCTCGCTTCATGGCCCGTGCCGCTTTTTTATTTCTCATTCATTGAATAAACTTGAAAAGGATCCGTCAATAGTTGGGCAATCATGGAACGCGTTGAGCCGCAGGAGGGAACCGCCAGTTACCGAGGGCTCTGTATCCTTGGGGCGCTCTTTTGTGCGGTCATTGGGGCTGCGGGCGGATTCGGGCCAAAGTGGATCGCCTACAGAGCCTCGCATCCAACGGAAGTCGATCACTCGAGCGAGCGTCCTGAGGCGCGTCAATTCCCTCTGTCGGCACCGCCGCCACTGCCAATGCCGCCAGCAATTCGGCAGTTGCTGGCGAGCGGGTCGGTATCCGAAAAAGTGACACCGGTGGTCAGTCGGTCAGGCAATGTCCTGATCGAGCGGTTAGGGCAGATTGCAGATGACGGGGTGGGGGAAGTCCCTGTGCCAGTGGCGGTGATGCAATTGATCAAAACTGGCAGGCCGATGACTTCCGTGGCGATTCGTGATGCCATTGGAATCCTCCCACTGCCTGAGCGGCTTGAATGCTGGGCGGCGATCATTTCAAATGCCCGGCTCGAAGAATTCCCAGCGGTGCTTCACCGGGCATGGGTTGAACCGCTCGATGAAAGCACTTCGCAGATGTTGGTGAATATGATTGCCGGGCGGTGGGCCCGCCTCAGTCCTGAAGCTGCCTTTGAAGCATTTCGCCTTCCTTTGCCTTCGCATTACTATGTGGAAAGAACGGCGTTGGACATCGTCGCGAAAGAGTGGTTCAAGGTCGATGAAGCGGCCGTGTTGGATACGGTTGAAAAGATCGTGATCGACAGGCAGCGCCATCGATTGCTTGCGCTGTTGCTGCCGGAGGCGACAGACAAGGTGGATGCGTTCGAACGAGCCTGGCGTAGTGCTCGTGACGGGGAGACCTTTGGCGTCATCGCTCAGGCACTGGCGGAATCACAGCCGCTGGACATGTTGCGCATCGCTGCCGAGGATCCATCGCGTGTTCCGGGCGGGTTGGTTGCATTGGCGTTGGGCTCGTTGGCCCAGAAAGATCCCGAAGAAGCCGCATCGCGACTGGAGCGATTGCCGCCTGGTCGAGAACGCTGGCTCGCCATGCATGCGGTGGCCAAAGGATGGGCTGCATCGTCGCCGGAAGCTGCACTGGCCTGGGCTCGTAGCGACGCGACTGGCGCATATTCTCTCGAAATCCAGGCACGAGTCCTGCGGCATTGGATCGAAACCAATCCCGGGGCGGCGAGCAGAGAAGTGGAAGCGCATCCGCACTACACCCAGCGTCTGCAACTCCTCTATCATTTGGGCCAAAGTTGGAGTGTCAGCGATGTCGTTGCGGCGCAACAATGGATCGAAACGTCGCTGGTCGGAGCGGCTCAGGAAAGCGCCCTGCGCGGCTTCCTCCGCGAGAAGTTTTTGAGCCGCGACGAACGGAGGAAGCGATGAGCCGTGGTCAGCTTGGCCGAGTGCTCGCTTTCTGGAGCGTGGTGACACTGGTTGCCTATGGCATCGGCCTGCAGTGCGGAACGCTACTGTTGCAGAGGTCGGCATCTCTAACTGCAACAGTGGTTCCTGCTGTGACGGCGCAACAGGATGAAGAAGTTTTGGAACTGCCGATGCCCCACGTCATGTTCGGCGATATCACTGCTGCCCGCAGTTCAGATAGGTCTTTGAGGGAGGAGCCAGTTCTGCAAATGTTAGAGTTAGAGTTCGCAGAGCCTGAGCAGCTCGCTGAACTCTGTAAGGTGATCAGCAGTCTGTCGTCCGACGAATTGCGATCTTTGCTGGTCGATCCCCAGCCTGGCTATGGGGAGCGGTCGGAGGTGATCGAAATGTTGTTGGCTGTACGCTGGATGAGGCTTGATCCTATCGGAGCGCTTGGAGACGCCTGCGATTTCCCGGATTTGTTCTGGAAATTGCTGGAAGCGTGGTCTCAGATCAATCCAGACGCTGCAATTGCCTATGTTGGGGGTGCCAATCTACGTCTTTCTCAGGGGTTTGCCCTCGTGGCTCCGCAGCGGGCGATGGATTTTGTCGAGGCTAATCCTGGAAAGCAATTGTGGGGAGCGCCTCTCCGGGTGATGGCGGATCGGGCCCCGGAAAGAATGATGGAGCTCTTCAAACGTGAGGAAGTTAAATGGGAATACGGTGCCCCGGTAGGTGTGTTGGTGATAGATGCCCCCTCAAGAGTTTGGGATTTTCTTCCGGTCTTCGATTTTCAGTCATTCGAAAGCAACTCGCACACAGTCATTTACTGGTCGGCAGCTCATGATCCCACAGGTGCGATCGAAGATGTTGATCGTCGCCGACGCTTGGAGGAGTTGTACGCTTCGAATGCAAAACTCAGTTTCGATGGTGGCGAAACCTTCCCTAAAGAGCTGGCCACGATGGCTCTGATCGGGTGGCTATATGTGAACCCAGACCTCACGGTTCAAGAAGCTGCAAAGGTGGCGCCAGCCGAGGAACTTCCGGAGATGCTTGCCTTGCATGCCCCTCTTTGGGTGAAGTCTCACTTCGACCTCGCAGAGGATTTCGACCGCAATGCTGGCCAGCCGGAATGGGAACATACAATCGAACGCAGGATACTCGATGATCGGGACAATGATGCGTACGGCAATGCTGAATTTGACGAAAGTGGAGCCTCGCAGCGCAAGTTTGATCAACAAGAGATGCTCGCTGAAGTTTCCCCGCTCGATGCTATCGTGGAAGCAGCAAAACTGTATCCCGACGAGCTTCCAGCACAGACGGGCAGCGCGGTATACCAGCAGTGCCTGTCTTTTGCCCGCGAGGATCCATTGCTCCTCGCTGACTGGATCAACCGGCACCGGGAAATCGACGTCGAAATCAGGCAGGCTGCGTTACGGGCGTTGTGTAACACAGTGGTCGAGGATTCACCGGAGTGGGTATTTACCTGGGCTGCGGCGCTTCCCAGCAAAAACGATCGCTTCCGTCTCATGACCATGGCATTGCTCGCTATTAAGGAACGTCCGGTTCCCGCTAACGTTCGCGTCATGATAGAAGCTGCGCCTGTAGCCGCCAGGGAGCGGCGGGTATTGCTTGGGATGATCGAAAGGTTGTGAAATAGAGCAATGTTAGAGGCAGAGCAAGTAGGCGACCAGATCGTCTTTTTCCTGCTTAGTAAGCTTCGTTTGCAGAACGATGTTAAAGAACTCCACGGCATCGTGGAGTGTCGGACAACGTCCATCGTGCAGATAAGGAGGCGAGTCCTTGATGCCGCGGAGAGGGAACGTCTTGATCGGGCCCTCCGGGCGGCCAACGTAGAAACGTTCCGCTTTCAGATCGTGCATGTAGTCATCGACGAAGGCGGGGCCATAGTGGCAGGTGGCGCACCGCGCTTTGCCTTGGAAAAGCTTCTCGCCGCGCAGTTCACTGGCATTGGCAAGGGCAGGATCCAGCTGCATGAGAGGATCCAGTTTTGGAGCGGGCGGGTTGTCGAGGATGGCGTTGAAGTCTGCCATCCGGTTCGAGACTTCACGCTTGACCGCGCGCGGGCCGATCGCCTGCTGCATGCCGGGATCGCCGTCGAAGTATTCCTCGACTTCAGAGAAGTGATCCATGCTGCGAATCGAGCGCTTGGAGGAAAACTGCATCAGATTGAAATTGCCGCGAAGCGTTGGCGTATCGACGCGCAGGCGAGCCATATTTGGCCGCGAATCCGGGCCGAGCTCAAACGCAGCGTTGGTGTGACCATTGACATGACAATCCAGGCAGGCGACTCCCTTGCTCGGAGCCGTAGTGACGCGATGGGTGGTCTGGTTGAACCACGTTGTCGGCGACGGTCGCAGCAGTTCCTTGAGACCCTCCATTTGCTCAGGTGTAAGCAGGCCGTCGAAGATTTCATAATAGTTGTCGATGGTGACTTCCGTGCCGTTGGTTACATCGCCCAGCTCCAAGTGCGTGGTGAGGAACATTGGCGGGGGAAACTCCGGGAGGTAGGCGTCGGGAAAATCGTGATCGACATCAATGCGTGCGTGCTGCGGATGTGCCGCGATCCATGATTGCGGGAAGACCATGTGGGCCGTGGACTGCAACGGGTGCGCCAGCGGTTTGTAGGGAAACAAATCGCGCTTTCGGATTTCAGCTGCCGGCAAAGATCCAAGATCTTCAAATGACGCGACGCTGTCCTTCAGCCGGGCGACCGGACCGAGCATCACCGGCTTGCCTCCCGACATATGCGCGTTGGGAATGGATGCCTTGTTGAAGTTGAAACGCGATGCCATGTAGTCATAGATGTCTTGCATGAGGCCCGGCTTTTGCTTCGCGTGGAATCCCGCCCACTGTTCCCAGCGCATGGGCAACACGGGTGATGCATATGACGATGCGCCACGACCGTAGAATCGCCACAGGTCAAACGGAGTCCGTATTCCTTTGTTGATCGTGGGATACAAGGTGAGTCCCTCAAAATCTGGCGCAAGCGAGGCGGGACGGATCTGCTGTGGGGCGGGAACCTTGGTGTCCTGCTGGGAGTTGCTGGCACTCACATTGCCACTATCCGGGTTCGACGTCGCTGGTTGCGCATTGGCCGATGCCAGATAGGGCTGACTGGAGGGGACTCGGCTCAGTTCGGATCCATGGTATTTTTCATACGCGGCATTGATACCCATGGAGACGCCGAACAGGCCCATTGCAACGATGACGCATTGAGGAGCGGTATTCATAAAGTCGGATCAGTTTTGGGAGGAGGGGGATTGAGAAACAGCAGCGGCAGTGGCGGGCTCGAGTGCAACATCGGCGGCGCACACTTTGCTCTGCGCCCGGCGATGCAGAAATCGGAGATGCGGGGCAAAGACGACCCAGCCAGCAGAGACGAGGACGAAATTCTTCAGGATGTACTGGCCTTCGATCGTGGGAGCAAGAGGAGCAAACTTAAAGGTGACTTCAGGCAGAAGAAACAGCGGCAGGAAAGTGGCTGCCATGTGGAAAAAGAATGCGGGAGCGACCCAGCGCAGGCCGACATTGAACAGAAGCGCGCACCCGATTGCGCACTCCATCACTGCGATTATCTGCAGGGTCACTGCGGCATCGATCCAATAGAGTGATAGTCGCTGGGCGGTGTAGCTGGCAATGAGTTCGGCCGGGCTCAGGTCTGGATAGAATTTCAAATATCCGAAGTGGAAATAGTTTAATCCCAGGGCGATACGGATCAGATCCACTCCTGCGGATTGGGCCGGGACTGGCGATGGTTTGGAGGATGATTGAGTAGAACTCATTGCAGGCGATTGCAGGGACGACTTGGCAAAACTGGATAAGCTGCCTGGCGCAAGTGCTGATCCTGACATTGTTCCGAACGGGAAGAAAGACACAGACTGCGGGATGTGTGCGCCGATTGTTCCGCGATCAGCGTCGATTGCTGTTCGCCGTGATTTTGCGGGTGCCGTGACGGATCGTGCTTACCCCGCAAGCTCCGCGCTCACTTCCTTCATTGCGCCAATCAGTGCCTCCCAGTCCGCCCGGGAGGTTTCCCAGCCGCTGCTGATACGCAGGGTGCGGCCCATGTCTTCGTAGCTGTAGCTCATGGCCTGGAGCACGCGTGACGGGTTTTCCTTTCCCGAGCTACAGGCGGATCCGGTGGAGACGCAGAAGCCGAGCCGGTTCAGCCGGGTAAGCCAGCGGCGGTTGTCATGGGCGGGCAGGATACACAGGATGGTGTTCCATAATCGGTCGGATTTCTCGCCGACGATGCGTGTTCCTGGAATCGCTGCTGTGATTTCGTTCTCGGCCCACGTTCGGTGCTGTTGTTGTTCTGCTGCGAGCTTTTTCAATGAAGGCTCGAGTGCGATCCAATTCGCGAGCATGGCGGCGACCGCCGGATAGTTTTCAGTTCCTGCGCGGCGCTCCTCTTGCTGTGGCCCGCCGATCAATGAGCGGAACCTGCGATCGTCTTCGGGAATGATCAGGAAGCCAGTGCCCTTGGGGCCACCGAACTTGTGGGCGCTGCCGGTGAGGTAGTCGCACTCTCCCAGTCCACGCGCAGGCAGCTTGCCAATCCATTGTGCGGCATCGCAGTGGTAGGGGACGCCGTGTTGCTTGCAGAGCTGGAGTGCTTCCTTCCACGGTTGAAGAGTGCCGCACTCATTGTTCGCAGCCATGATCGAAACCAGGGCGATGTCACTTTGCTCTGACAGGCATGCCGAGAGAGCATCCAATTCGAGAACTCCGCTGCGATCCACTGGCAGTTCGATCAACCGGTCGCCCAGTAGAGCCCTTGCGCAGTCTGCGACGCAGGGATGTTCGATGGCGCTGGCGGCTACTTTGCCTGTGGTGGTTCTGGCAATGTGAGAGAGCACCGCATTGTTTGCCTCCGTTGCCCCTGAGTTGAAAATTACCCGATCCGGCTCATCACATTCCACCAGGTCCGCCAATTCGCAGCGCATGTCATCGAGCAGTTGATGCACGACCGCCGCTTCGCGGTAAAGGCTTGAGGCATTGTGCCAGTGGGAGCGCGATGCGGTGCTCCATGCCTCAGCCGCTGTGGCACTGAGTGGAGTCGTCGCGTTGTAGTCAAAGTAGCCCTGCACGATGGGGGATGCTGCATGTGAATCGGGCCGCCAACCAGTGAAAAACACTCGATTTTAGCCCGCGAATTTGACGAGTCAGTCGGAATGGGGGACCTTACTCAGCTATTCCCGTTCATAACCAACAAAATATCCAACTACAATGCAGGTCATCATTTTCTCAGGGTCGCACATTGATGTTCAGAAATACATGAACTCATGGCTTAGTAAGAATCCTAACCTTCAAATCCATCAGGTAACCCAAAGTGACGGCCCTACCGAAGGTTTCCTCGTTACGGTAGTGTATTCCTTTCTTCCAGCGGCTTAGTCAGAGCGTTTTTCCAGAGTAATCTGGTTGCCAGGTTTAAGTTCGGGTTTGGATGGCCGATGCCAGAACGTCCTGGTCTCGTTGATTGCGTTGTGGTGAAGAGTCAGTTCTTCGTGGCTGCCACGGAACCGGACGTCGATTACCGCAATCGGAGAGTCGCAGCCGCCAGCTGAATCGAGTCGCACCTGCAGTTGCTCGGGCCGTAGGCATGGTTGAATGTCAGTGCTGTCTGGCGAGAACCAAGTCTCCCTGATCCCGGGAGAGATCCAGTTCACGGGGCCGAGGAATGCCGCATGTTCCTCGGATGGGGCATGCCAGTAGAGATCGGGGACGGAGATGCTGGAAAAGACTTTCCCTGCACGCATGCAGACAACGTGGGCGGCTTCCCCAAGCACCAGCTCCGGCTCGTGCGTGGCAAAGATGAGCGACTGCCCACGCTCGGTGATCGAGTTGCGGATCGCCTCCCAGAAGCGCGATCGTCGATTGGTATCAATGTGCGCCAGCGGCTCGTCCATGATAATTGCCGAGCAGTCAGCAAGCAACGCCCTGGCGACTGTGAGGCGGGATTGCTGGCCTCGCGACAGTGTCGCGGGCACTTGTTTTACCTGCTCCGTTAGCTCGAACGCGCTCAGCATATCAGCGATTGCACTTTGGTTTCGTGTCATCGTAGCGAGATGCTCATGCACGGTCATCCCCGGCCACAACCCTCCGTCCTGCGGCACCCAGAAGACCTTGGCCGGGCTCTCAATCCTGCCTGCTGACGGCCTTTCGAACGCTGCCAGGACATTGAGCAGCGATGTTTTTCCTGCGCCGCTGGCACCTAGCACCGCCGTAATGCCGGGCTGAAACGTTGCTGTCACATCGACCAGCCGCATTGGCCCAAGGGAAACCTGCGAAAGTGTGAATAAGGATGAGCTTGCGGCGGGGGGCATGTCTGGCACCACTGGCGGTTATTGAAAGTCATTCGCTTTGTCAACGCCGGGCGGTGGGACTATACTAGCGGCAATGGCTGATTCCCGCACCTCCTCGATTTCCCGAAAAACCGCTGAGACCGACATCCAGTTGTCGTTGAACATTGACGGCACTGGCAAGTTGTCGATCGATACCGGGATTCCGTTTTTCGATCACATGCTGACCCTGTTTGCCAAGCATGGCTTGTTCGATCTTGAAGTGAAGGCGGAAGGGGATATCGACGTCGACTACCACCACACCGTGGAAGATGTTGGTATCGTCCTGGGGCAGGCATTTCGCGAGGCGCTCGGCGACAAGCGGGGCATCGTGCGCTACGGCAGCTGTTATTTACCAATGGATGAGACGCTCAGTCGCGTCGTCATTGACTTTAGCGGTCGAGCGTTTCTAGAGCATCGTGTGCCAGAGAAAGTGGAGCACATTCGCGACTTTTCGTTCCAGCTCGTTGAAGAATTCATGCGTGCATTTGCTTTCAATGCCGCAGCAAACGTCCACAACGAAGTCCTCTACGGCCGCGATGCGCACCACATGGCTGAGTCACTTTTCAAAGGTCTAGCCCGCGCCGCAGACCAGGCTACCAGGATTGATCCAAGAGTGCAAGGGGTGCCCAGCACCAAGGACGTTCTTTGAGTCTGTCTCATGGACAGGAAACTACTTCCCGATGAGCCGGGGATAGCTGTCGAAGCGACGGCCATCACTCAGGAATGCTTCGTAGAGCTGTAGTCCTGGCTTCATGGTCACCTTAATCAGATGATTGAAGTTCTCGCCGCGGTGCAGGTATTCTCTTTTCTGCATTTCCCGCCAGTTGATATTCCTGACGTCGACTCCCCACGCACCGTCTCCCATGTAGACCACGCCATTGATGTAGTCGATTTTGTCCTCCATGATTGGAAGCGTTCTCTTGTAGACGTGATGATCGTTCTCGAAGGCGACATCGACGCCATACTTTTCGAATATAGGCACCCAGTGCTCACGGACATCTTTCTCGTCTTCCTTGACCAGCGTGCCATAGGTCGGGCGGTGGTGGCAGGTGAAAAGGTTGGGGCGTGACTGACGCTCCTTCAGGGTTTCTTCGAGCCAAGCTTTCTGACTTTCAGGTGTTTGTGTGTGGTTGGAGTCGAGCAGCACGATGCTCATGTAATCGGCGAAGTCGATCACGTAGTCACTGCTCTTCCGTTCCTGGGCTTCGACGAACAGGCTGTAGTAGAACTTCGCGCGCTCAGCGGGTTTATAGTCCTTCACTTTGTCAGCGGGCTCGTTCTTGATTTCGCCATTGCACTCGTGATTGCCGATCGCCACGACCATCGGCACCATGTAGTCGCCCGGCGTTACGGCTTCATTGTGCCATGAGTCGATCCAATCATACCAGCGCCAGGAATCTCTCCCATTGGCATAGGCGAGGTCGCCGCCGAGAAGGGCGAAGACAGGATTCTGCATGCCCGCCTGATGATTCATTGCATCTAGCAGATTCCGCTTGTGAAACATGTCGCCGCCAGTGACAAAAGTGATGCCCTCTACTCCCATCTTATCTGGCGCTGTCCGGAAGAAGTAAGTCTTTCCAACTTGTGGCGCATTGTAAGACGTCTCAGGTGCTATTACAAACTGATACGCGGTGTCCGGTTTGAGTCCGGTAATTTTAGACATGTGAATCACATGCCCGGTATCTGCGAACGGACGCGGTTCCGCCTTAATGGTGTTCCAATCGTCTCCGCCCCGGCGGCCATACTTCACCGAAAACGCTGTCAGATTCCGCGGCGGCTGCACCAGTTTCTCGACTTTGATGCTGGCGGTCGTCCAGTCTCTCTGGGGATTGCCCAGAAGGAATTGCCAGGTTTGGTTCTTCCCAATGACCGTCCTCGGGTCCTTTTCGCCACTGACACGGAACTGGAGTTCGGGATGAAGGCTGAAATCTGGACTGTCGATCGTGGAGTTCCAGCCTTCGATTGCGAGCACGTTCTCGTCACCCTCGACTAGAAGGTCCAAAAATTTATCATCGATATCAAAAGTCTCCCACTCGGCTTCGTGACCTCGAACGGTAGTTGTTCCGTCTTCGTTGGCGATTATTCCCGAGCGGAGCACTTCAGTGCCGTTCAGGTAGGCGATAAAGGCGTCGTCGTAGTAGATGTTCAGCGACAGCCGGATTTTATCCAGATCGAACGGGGCTCGGATTGCGTTATCGGCAATGTCTTTGCCTGCCTCCCATTTGCCTTTTGCGACCTCGTTGCTGTTCACCGTAAATACCCAGTCCCCAGCCAGTCGACCATCCTTCAGCTCAGCCTTCAAGTTTACGATTCCCTTCAGTCCGCCCGTCTCATAGTCGAACATGCATGAGAACTGCTTGTCTTCCTTGAGTTCGATCCCGTCAATTTTTTTGTCATCGTTTTCGGGGAATACGCCTTTGAAAGCATCGCCCTCTTTGGTGATGACAGCGGGCAGTCGCTGCACCTTCCCGTCCGGTAGGGTGATGGCAACATTCCAGTCGCCAGCCAGGGGATGCTTGTCAGGCTGCGGTGGGCGGATACCGGAGAATTTACCAGTCGCCACTTCGGCGTCCTGCCCGTCTTTAAACGTGTATTTGCCTTCAAATTTTTCGCCCTTGTCATCCCTCGTAATTTCGATGTGCGCGGTGCCGGAAACGTCCTCGCCCTCGTAGGGGAACTGGAAAGTGGCTACCTTGTCCTTCGATTCAACCTTCTCCACCCTAATCATCTTGCCGTCCACCTCGACTTCAGCGGTGATGCCATCGCGAGTCTGAAAGAACCGAAGCTTCGCATCCCGGGTTCCTGCATCGCCGGGAAGCTCTGCGGCAGCCTGCCAGTGACCCATAAAGGCATCGTGACCGATGCGCGGCAGATTCTCCGCTTTGAAAGTCTTGCGGATGTGCAGCACTTGATGCTTGTCCTTCATCAGGAGCATCGTCTCGTCATCATTGTCGCTGTAGCCGAATCCAGCCGTGTCCTCGAACCAGGTATTCTCCGGGACATCTGCATCCACCTTTTCGATCCATTGAATGGTCATCGATGTGGTCGGGTCCTCGTCATGCCAGGAGCAAATCGGCCCGTGGATCTCAGCGAAGGCGACGCTGGTGGTGAGCGCCAAGGCTGTTGTTGCCACATAACCGTGGGCTAAAATGGGGCGTTTGAGAGTTTTAGAATTCATGAATCAATGGAGATTTGATTATCAGCGTTACGCGCGGCAACCGGGTAGAGTTTGCATTTCGACCAGAAACTGAAATATCGGTTATGGAAATTACACTATAGCGGTTAAATTTCAATGAACTGATTTCGATCAGATCATTCGCACCGTTGGGCGAGGAACATATGGAGGGGCTTTGTCGCTACGAATTACTGTTTTTACAGCGGTGATAGATGGGGTTGGCTTTTTGAATCGCTGCGAGGTGAATAATCGAATAGAATCCGCAGATGTTGAAATTCAGTGTCTCTCTGCTGTTGATGTCTGCCGCTGTGATGGGCTCCGTGACTCCACTTTTCGGCCAAAACCCGTTGTCTGGAAGCAGGCCTAACATTGTTCTCATGCTTGCCGATGATATGGGCTGGGCGCAACCTGGGTTCAACGGTGGTGACAAGGCCTTGACCCCGAACATCGACAAGCTGGCCGGGCAGGGGATGCGCCTCAACGAATTCTACACCCACTCCGTCTGCGCTCCTACTCGCGGGGCGTTATTGACCGGTCGCTACGCCTTTCGCACTTGGATGGACTGGCGTTCTGAGGACTTTGGCAAGCCGAGCTATCTGAAAGCGCTTGGCCTGACGCTCGCACACACTGACAAAGGCGAGCCGACGCGAAGGATTCACGCTCTCGATACCGATGAGCGAACCATTGCGGAGGCGCTCAAAGAAGCTGGCTACTTCACCGCGATCGTAGGCAAATGGCATTGCGGCGAATGGCTGCCCGAGCACCTGCCGATGGGACAGGGATTTGACCATCAATATGGCCACTACGCCTGGGGCATCGACTACTACAAGAAAACGATCGAGCACAATGCCCCTGCACGATTCGCGGTTTACGACTGGCACCGCAACCAGCAGCCCTTACAGGAGGAAGGCTACACGACTGATCTGTTCGCTGCCGAGGCTGAACGGGTCATTGCTGCGCAGTCGAAGGATAAGCCGTTTTTTCTCTACGTTCCCTTCAATGCCGTGCACGGGCCGCTCAATGTCCCGCCCCGCTACAGCGACTACGACGACGTTCGCGATGCCATGCTCAAATGCCTTGATGATGCGGTTGGCCGGGTTGTCGGAGCAGTTGACAAGAATGGTTTTGCCGAAAACACCCTCGTCATTTTCACGAATGACAACGGCCCGGTGCTGGAGGAAATGAGCAAGCCCTACCGCGGCACCAAGAATACGACGTTCGAGGGCGGCGTGCGTTCGCCCTGTGTGATGCGCTGGCCGGGGAAGATTACCCCGGGCACTACCCGCGGTGGCATGATGTTCATTGCCGATTTTTACTCGACCATGATCACCCTGGCCGGGGGCAAGCATGAACAGGCCCGCCCCGTTGATGCTCTCGACATGACCGGCATGCTGTTTGAAGATGAACCCAGCCCGCGCTCTGAGATTATCTTTGAGGTCGCTGGCAGTGTCCGGCTTCCCACCATCCGCAGTGGCGACTTCAAGCTCATGGGAGACATGCTTTTTAATATCAAGGAAGATCCAAGTGAGCAGAATGACATCGCTGCGGGACACCCTGACATTGTCAAAAGACTGGCAGCCAGACTCGAAGCGGTGGGAAAGGAACGCCCGCCGCTAGGTGACAAACCGTTGCTGATGGATCCACCGCTTCCCTACATCTACGGCGAGGCTGAAAACGGCAATCCCCCGGAGTGGCTCAAACTGCATGTGGATGCAGTGCGCGCTGCGCAGCCTCAGGAATGGGCTCCCGGCGAAACCCCGTGGCCACAAGCTCCCATAGGCGCGCACGCAGCAAAGCAGTAGTCCTATGAAAACTTTCAAGGTCATCGTAAGCTGTGCCTTATTCGCCTGCGGTATTGGCACGTCCATTGCCGGGCCGGACAGTGTTGTCACTTTCAACGAGATTCAATACCACCCGGCGGATGGGGAAGATGTGGAGTGGGTGGAATTGTACAACCAGATGGCGATTCGCACCGACATCAGTGGGTGGGAGTTGCGGGGCGGTGTCCGGTTCAGTTTTCCAGAGGGGACTGTTCTTGAGCCGGGAGGCAGTATAGTGGTTTCGTCAGTGGCCGGGGTTCCGGCGGGTGCGGTGGGCCCCTTTGATGGAAAATTAAGTGATGGGGGAGAAGAGATTCGACTGCATGAACGGCACGGTCGGATGATGGACGGGATCACTTATGGTGATGGCGAACGCTGGCCTGGAGGGGCGGACGGTGGCGGTTTTACGCTGGCAAAGCGGTTGCCCGAGCTGGCCAGCGACGGCCCGGAAAGCTGGACATCCAGCACAGAGCTGGGTGGAACTCCCGGGGATTCGAATTTTGCCGCGAACGCGGCTCCACAGCAGCGGCAAATATTTGCGGCAGGCGGATCATGGAAAACGTTTTTGGCGGCTGACGGGCTGCCTGCGGATTGGGCGGCTCCTGGGTTTGCGGATAGTGAGTGGTCCACCGGCATTGGCCCATTCCCGTTGTCTGGAGGTGGCTCCCTTCTCCTGCGCAAGACGTTTGCCTGGATCGGCGATGTGACCGATCTCCAGTTGGTTTTTGCTGGGGAAATCGGGGGAGGCTCGTCAGTTCGGTTTTTTGTGAATGGCGAGGCGGTTGGAGAGCGCACCGTTGGCAATGTTGCGGGTGATTGGTCCGTGTTGCTGTCAGGGCATTCTGTGGTGCAAGGGGCGAACGTATTGGCAGTCGAGATTCTTCCGGGTGCTGTCGACTCTATCTCGTTCGATGGCGGGTTGTCGGCAGTCAGTGGACTTGAATTTCCAGAGGAAGCTCCGGCAAATCCAGGGCCGCTGGTCATTAACGAAATTCACTATCATCCGCGACCTGTTTTCGCGCAGGATGGAGTCGCGTTCGAATCGCAACTGGGGAGTGAGTGGATAGAGATTTTGAATATCTCACAAGAGGAGATTGCTCTGAACGGCTGGTCAATCGGTGGCGGCATTGGCTACCAGTTCCAGGGGGGCGAGTCGATTGCTCCCGGAGCGTTCCTTGTGCTGACGGATGCCGATTTTTCAGGAAATCTTTCGAATCAAGGAGAGCGCATTGTGGTTCGAGACGCTGCGGGAAACATTGTCGATGATGTCTTCTACCACGACAGCGGACGCTGGCCTGAAGCTGCCGATGGCGGTGGATCAACTCTCGAATTAATCGATCCAAGATCAGACAACGCGAATGGCGATGCCTGGGCCGCGAGCGATGAAGCAGCTGCTTCCGAGTGGCTGGAGTACCGCTATCAGGCGGTGGGTGCAGAACCTGCTGGGACGAACAATCCGTCTAATTGGAACGAATTCCTTCTCGGATTTCTCGACGCAGGTGAGGCGCTGATCGACGACATTTCAGTCATCGAAGATCCTGGTGGCGCGGGGCTGCAATTGATCACCAACGGCGACTTTGAACAGGATCTGGCAGGACAACAACCGAAGGACTGGCGGCTGCTCGGGACGCACAAGCTGGGCAAAGTGATCGCCAATCCAGACGGAAATGGCAATGTCCTGCACCTGATCGCCACTGGTGAGCAGACCCATACCTACAACACGGTTTCAACCACGCTCGCGGGGAATCGAGCGATCGACCGGCGTGCCGACTACGAAATCCGTTTTCGTGCGAAGTGGCTGTCTGGAAGTCCGCAGCTGAACACCCGGCTCTACCTCGACCGCGCGGCGAAGACTCATATTCTGTCTCAACCCGCAGATGCGGGGACGCCGGGTGCGGTCAATAGCCGAATCGCTCCCGGCGGCAATGCCGGGCCCGTTTTTACCAATGTCAGGCATCTCCCAGCAGTGCCGGTTCCTGGCCAGCCGGTGATCATTGTCGGGCGCGCCTACGATGCCGATGGAGTGGGCGATGCCAGGGTCATGTTTCGCTTCGATGGGGGCGATTGGCAGGAATCGCCCATGGCCTCCGGCGAAGGTGGAAATATGCTCGCTACTGTGCCGGGCCAGCCGGACCGAACTGTTGTCCAGTTTTACTTGAAGGCGCGTGATGGCGCGGGAGTGGAGGGGACTTTTCCCAAACGCGGAGCTGCTGCACGGGCGCTGTACCGGGTGGGGGATGATCGTGTCGCAGATCGTGGAGTGAAGAATAATTTCCGGTTAATCATGCTGGATGCCGATGCTACTGCCCTGCACGAAAGAATCCACGTCGTCAGCAACTACCGCTGGGGTGGTACCGTTATCTACAATGATCGCGACATCTTTTACGATGTTGGCGTGCGTCTGCGATCGGCACCCTACGGCAGGCAGGGCAGACCTGGCTGGAATATTCAATTTGGTTCTGACCAGCCGTTCCGCGGCGTGCATGACACGGTGGTGATCGATGGTGCGCTCAACGTTCCTCGCGGTGACGGAACCGGCTGGGTGATGACCACCGCTGGCGCGAGTATCAACGAGATGCTGTACAATGTGGTGGCAAAACGGGCTGGAGGAATCGCCGCGACTTACGATGACATTGTCTACTTTGCCGGCGCGCGCCGGGGAGACAATCGCTACGCTCAGCTCAAGATGATGCGGTATGAAGATTCCTATCTTGACGAGGTGTATGCGAATGGCTCAGACGGTAACCTTTACAAGCAGGAGCTGATCTACTACCCGACGACGACGGTTACCGGACGCCCGGACGCCCTGAAGAATGGCTACAACATGGTGAATCAGGTCGATATCCGGAAGCTTGGAACTGACAAGGACGCCTACCGCTTCAACTACCTCCTCAGGAACAACAGAGCACGCGATGACTTTGCTCCGATCATCCGCATGTGTGAAGCGTTCAGTTCCACTCCAACATTGAAGAGCGATTCGATCGGGGAGTTCATTGATGTGGACAATTGGATGCGCACCCTTGCGCTCAATGCTCTTCTTGGCGTGGCGGATACGTACAACAATGGACTGGCCCACAACCTCGTGTTCTACAGCCGACCCGATGACGGAAAGGTCATGATCTTTCCGTGGGACCTTGACCACGCGTTCTACTATTCACCGCAGTCAAATATCTTCGGTCAGGGAACCCACAGAGTGAAGGTGCTCATCGATGTGGCGGCCAATAAGCGGCGGTTTCGTGGACACTTACTCGATCTCTGTAGCACCGCATTCAGCAATGAGTTTCTGGATCCATGGATCGAACACCTGCATGACGTTGCGGATCAAAACTATGTGTCCCGCTTCAAGAACTGGGTCGCTGATCGCCGCGCGTTCGTCCTGCAACAGATCGAATCCGGGAGTCCGCGAATCGAATTTGGACTGGACGGTGAGTCAACGGTGGAAGCGGGCGAGGCGTCTTATACTTTGCAGGGGCAGGGTTGGGTCAATGTGCATGCTATACGATTGGTAAGGGATGATTCCAGCAGGGAACTTGACGTCAGGTGGCTAGATGGACAGCGCTGGGAAGCGACGGTGCCGCTGGTCGCGGGCTCCAATATGATCAAAGTGGAAGCCGTGGATTATGAAGGGAACACCGTCGGCAGTGATGAAATGGAAGTGATCCAGACCGGTGCCGCCGTATCTGCCGTTGAGGGCTTGGTAGTGATCTCAGAAATCATGTACCATCCTGAGGATCCAGGTGATGGCGAGCTTGCCGCAGGTTTTTCAGACTCAGGAATGTTCGAGTTCGTTGAGCTGACAAACGTCAGCGATCGCCCAGTCGAACTGGAAGGTTCCCGTTTTTCAACGGGGATTGATTTCACCTTTCCATCGCTCATTCTGGATCCTGATGAGCGGCTGGTGGTAGTCAGTCATGCCTCCGCATTTCTTACCCGATATGGTGGCGGGGCGCGGATCGCAGGAGTCTTCACGGGTAGCCTGTCCAACGGCGGCGAGCTGATCCGGCTCCTGGACCGTGCTCACTTTGCGATTGATGAAGTCGACTACGATGATCGTCTGCCCTGGCCGGAGGAAGCGGATGGCCGCGGCTATAGTCTTACACGGATCGTTTCGTCGGTGGGGGAGAATGAGGAAAAATGGCGACCTTCAGTCCTGCCGCAGGGCACTCCCGGTGGTTCGGATTCCGAGCACCTTGCTAACGGTGACGACTTGATGACTTACGCGCTGGGAGACTGGCCGTGGGCGACCTTCCAGCCTGCTGACGGCAGCAATGCTGTCCGCTGGATTCAGCGCACGGCAGCGGACGACGCGAAGGTCATCATCGAGAGGTCGACAGATCTGTTGACCTGGGAAGCGGCGAGCGCCGATCAGATCACGCTTGAGGGCGCTCTCAGCGATGGCAACGGATTCAGAGACATAACCGTTTCCGTAGATGCCGAACTCCCGATCTTCCTGCGCCTGCGAATCGAACGGCGTTGACCTTTGTCCGCAATGGACGCGATGGAAAGACTTATTGGGCTTGACCTCTGGATTCGCTATTCGCTACAACTCTCACCGCAAGTCAACGAAACTTCAGCAACCCCCGCACATGAAATTGAATATCTTTGCAATTGGTGGAATCTTTCTTTCGTCCTGGGTGATCACTGCAGCCCCGACCTTTGCCGGTCTCATTGAGAATCCGAGCTTCGAGTTCAACATCAATGATGAGTGGCCGCACTATGGCCCCATCGACCTGTGGAGCGGAGGATCGGGAGTCAATGAGGCAGACGGGCCGTTTCATAATAATGGGACGCCAGTTCCAGAAGGGTTTCGGGTAGCATTCCTGCAAGGTTCCAGCACACTTTCGCAGGATATTTTTGATCTGGTATCGGGAGGCCAGTATGCGGTGCAGTTTTTTTACGACGCGCGCGGCTGTTGCGGGGGCACCATCAATCTGGACACGCAGATCGATGGCGAACTGTTGGATCGGATTCTCAATGTTTTGCCGGTTTCAGACGGCGATCCTTACAAGTTTCGCAGTGTTCCCTTCACGGCTGCATCTGATTTTGTGTCGCTGGGCCTTGCGACGACAGCGGAGGGCGATGCCACAGTTCTGCTCGACGGTATCAGCATCGTGCCGTGGAGTGAGGGCCAGATCCCGGTGATGAATGCCAGTTTCGAGGCGTCCGGGACTCCAGATGGAACAGGGCTTATGGAGTTTCTGGCAGGATGGGAGGGCGTCGGAGATTTCGGAGTCAACAAGTCGGGTCAAAATTTCGCGGACAACGGCACTCCCACGGATCAGGATCATGTCGGCTTCATTAGTGGTGAGGGGTCGCTTACCCAGAACATTCCCAATCTGATCGATGAAGAGACCTACGAACTCACGTTTTCCGTGAACGCCGGAGATGAGGGCACGGCCCACCTTGTGGTAACGGCTGGTGCTACGACGATTCTGGATGAAGACCTTGATCCGGTGGGTGGTGACGAGCCCTACGTGACCAAGACGATCGAGTTCGCCGCTGATGGCGATTCGGTAGAGATCAAGTTTGCCCAGACCAATCCCGGTGCCGTCCTCCTGTTGGACAACATCAAGCTGTCCGGCACCACAGGCGAAGTCATACCGCCGCTGCAGATCGGCCCGGCTGACACTTTGCTTGCCCCGGGGCAAAAAGGTGAAATCACAATTACTGTTCCCGCCGCTAAAATCGCGAAGGGAGCGACTTCTATCACGGTACGGTCTCCAAGGCCGGAGATTGTCGAGATCGTCGACGGTGACTTTGACACAGGTCTGACCATCGAGTTTACGGGGGACGGAACAGAAGACGTGACGGCGACCTTTGAAGTGGAGGCGTTCGATCGCGGCCGCGTTTTGCTTGAGGTCACTGACACCGCAGGACTCGACATCATCACCTCGGCAACGATCAATGTGGTCACCAGCCTGATCCGCAATGGCAGCTTTGAGGCCGGGGCACTGCCCGAAGGCGTCGGCTACGGAAATGTTCTCGCCTGGGAGGGGACTGGTGGCATCGGAATCAACAACGCTGGCATGCCGTTTCTCGACAATGGCATCGTTCCCGATCGAAAACGTGTCGCTCTGCTCCAGGGCGTGGCGACGCTTTCCCAGGAGGTCGCTGACCTTACAGTAGGTGAGACCTACTGGCTGCAATTCTACTACAATGCGCGGAACTGCTGCGAGGGTGGCACGATCGACCTCGCGGTTGCGCTCGGAGAGCAGGAATTGGCAACGATCACCGAGATAGAGCCCGTTGGTCCAGATGAACCATTCCATTTCATCAATATTCCCTTCACCGCAGACGGAACAGCCGCTGTGCTTCAGTTCACGACGACTCCCACAGGGGATGCAACGGTACTTCTTGATGCCATCACGATTGTGCCGCGCCCGGCCAACGACATCGTCGTGCGCAATCCCAGTTTCGAAGTCAGCGCACCTGCATCAGGAGTTGGGTATTTGCAGCCCGATCCCATTGCTGGTTGGGAAATGATGGGAGGCTTCGGTGTGAATGGAGACGGCCTGGGGCCATTCACCGACAACGGGCTTTCTGAAGCGGGTGAGTCCGTCCTCTTTATCCAGAATGCCGGGCAGGCCAGCCAGTTGATCGAAGGATTGACGCCCGGTGCCACTTACACTTTGTCGTACAAGGTGAACCGTCGTGCCTGCTGCTCTCCCGACATTCCCAATCTGTACGAAGTCACGATCGACGATGATCCAGTGTTCGATGAAGAGCTGGACGCTGCAGGAGCCGGTTCGCCATTTTGGGAGAGAAGCATCGATTTTACAGCGGAGTTTTCGTCCGCCTTGATCACGTTCATCAACATGCCCGACGGTGACCAGACGTTGTTACTGGATGACGTCAGAATCGTTCTCAAAGGCGGTGTCGTCACGCCGAGTTTTGACGTGCCGATCGACATCAGCGTCATCGCAGGCAACACCATCCGGATCGCCTGGCCGCTCGCTGCTCCAGATGCGCTGCTGGAATATTCAACCGACCTTGCGACGTGGAAGCCAGTTGAGGCATTGCCATTTGTGGATGCGCAGGAACTCGTCGTTGCCGACGTCATCACTGAACCTGTCCGCTACTATCGCTTGATCGAGGATTGACGATTGAGCCTTTGTTTTCGGGCCGCTGTATTTCGTTTGCATTGCCAGGAAAGGATCGGGAGAATGAACGCATGACCAACCCGTTCAGATTCTCCGTTTTCAAACTCCTCCTGATTCTGTTGTCCGCCATCTCGCTGGCGTCGGCAGATGACCGGCAGATCAAGGTTACCATTTCCAATGACTCGTCATCGGCGGTGCAAATCTATTGGCAGATCGGTGCGGACTTTCAGGCCACTCCAAAGAATTTTCGAAGCTATCGTGCTCTGGCGGCAGGGGACTCGATCTCGTTTCCGTCCAACTTTGGCCAAACCTGGCTGGTATTCGAGCCCCGCAGCCACAGGGCAGTGGGCATGCTAACGGCATCATTTCGGCAGCGCCAGCTCACTGTGACTGAGCGCGACATCCGCGCGGTGCAAGGCCGCGGATACTCTGCTCGCTTTCACAATCGCACGGATCGAACGATCGCTGTCTACCTGACAGTGGGGGATCGCGAGCTGCCGCATTCGACCATCGCGCCGGGCCAGGTAGCGGTGCAGGGAACCTGGGCGAACCAGCAGTGGCAGTTCCGGGACTTCGAAACGGACAGAGAATTACGCTCTTTCATCGCTCCTGCTGCGAATGCCGAAGTCGTGATCGAATCCGTTCGCGACGGTCGTCGCCGTCGTCCATTCAGGGACGACGATTCCATTTCTGAGATTCTCATCGACAACAGAGCCTCCCGCCCAGTCGTCTTCTGGTTCGAAGGCCAGCGGAAGAGGAACCTGATCGAAGCCTACAAATTCGACACCGTCAGACTCGATGCGGACCGCCCCTGGTTCGTCGCTGACCAGTCTACCGGTCGTTACCTGGCATTGGGCTCGGGGGCACCATCTTCCCGCAGGGTAACGATCACAAAAGAAGATTTTGCACCCGCCTTTGCACGGAGCGTGGATGTAACCCTGCGCAACTACGACGACGAGCCCGCCTACGCATATCCAATGCTGGGGCGGGACGAACTCCCGGGAATCTTGCTGGGAGCGGGTGAACTTCGGAATGTCGAAAGCTATGAGGGGCAGAGGTGGGAGTTCCGCAGCCGAGACGGCGGCAGAAAACTGGGAAGCTACGATTGTTCTGCAAGCGAGCCGTCCGCCGCGATTGGCCGTCCCCGATTTCAAAAGTACCGTGGCAAGATTGATTTCACCATCGAGAACCGGCGTCGGCACAGCGTCGATGTATCCGTCGACCACGACAATCATGTCGATCTCATCGAAACCGTTCCGCCATTGAGCCGCGCGATCGTGCAGCTGGAGGCAGGCGATCAAGTGGTGCTCACCGACCACCGATCGAAGGAAGTTCTGGATACCGCACGCGTGTCGCTCCGTGACCCCGGCGTCGTACTGGAAGCGGTGGAGCGCGAGCCGATCCCAGATTCCCGAGATCACGATGATCGCCGCCAGGAACGCCCGGCGACACTGGGCGATTTGCTGGGAGACCTGTTCAATCGCCGACGGTAAGCGGATCATCGGCCTCGACATTTGTCTGGAGGAGTGGTGCAATCTGCCCGACTGGAATTGCAGGAATCAGGAGTTAAGCGGGAAACAGCGTGCCGTTTGTTGCGGAGCTTGAGTGGGATATCGCAGCCACTACGAAGAGGGGGCTGATCACGAAGCAGGTGAGCAGTCGCCCAAACGTTGGCCATCTGGAATCACTGATGAAAACGTTTCAGATCAAATGAATATGGAGAGCAATGTGGGAGCTCCCAGTGCTGTCGGGGCATTCTCTGAAAGCCAAATCGCGGGTGTCGACGATTGGCTTGGGAACGTGTGGGAATGGTGTATGGATGGCAGGCCGGGTTACGCCAGGGGTGCGCACCTGAGCCCTTCGAGATCGAGTGAATCGGGTTCTTCCCGTGTTCCGCGCGGAGTCGCCTGGGACTGCCGCCCGGCTGACGCGTATCATCCCGGCGGTGGGGTGGGTGGGGGGGGGGCTACAGGTTGCCAGGTGGCGATCGAACCTTCGCTCC
>JAGROY010000305.1 GCA_020439995.1 Verrucomicrobiia bacterium | reverse complement strand
CTCAACGAGCCTCTCATAGCCACTAACAAAATATCGCTTTTTTCCGCCGCGATGTAGTAGTCGCCCACACCTGGGAGTTCCTCTTCGAATCGGGCGTAGTAGGACTCCACAAGGTCTTTCTTGTTGGAGATACCTTGGATTGTTAGAATGAGAAGTTCACTGATGAACTCGACATCTGACATTCGGCGAATGTCCCTAGCACTGAAGAGACCCATCTCTTGAAAAATGGGCGAATCTGCGAGCCGCTCCGCAAGCTGTTTGAAGGCACCAATGTATTTCGCATTCCGGATCTCCTGATCGTTAAGAGCGACTGTGTTTGTGTTTAGCCTTTCGAACAAGTCCCTGATCTCAGCATCACTGGTTCGACGCAAGTTCCTCACGACGATTTTGTAGTCCCAAAATGATTCTTTAAGTTCGGGGGTAAGGTCGCGAAAATATTCTCCGTTCCACTGGTCGTTCTCAGGGAGCGACACTTCACCGTCGATAAACATTAGCATTGAGGTTACCCTTTGCTGCCCATCGACTACAATATGCTTCTGCCCGCCCGTATCTGGCTCCGTGACCACCTGAACATAAATCTCAGGGAAAGGCAGTCCACTGCATATCGTATCCATGAGCTCAGATCGTTCCTTGTCCATCCACACGGCCCTCCGCTGGAAAAGCGGAGAGATTTCGAGCGCGCCTTCGTTCTTCCGGTTGTTAAGCCACGATATGGTCTGTAGTGAAACTTCGTATTCCATAATTAAATCTTTGATTTTGCGATCTCAATGCCTCTCCGGTAGTAATCCTTTGCTTCTATATGATTACGAAAAAACATCATGTTGACAGTTCGGTATCCGACAGGCTTGCCTGCGTATTTTTCAAGGCGCGTTTCGAATTCAAACCTGAATGGATTCCCCTTCTCAGGAATCCACTTCGGCGAAGCAAAACCGCAATAAACATTTTGTCCGGTTCGTCTTAATTGTTCCCGGACGTGATGATCTACTGCATACCAAACACGTCGGTGGTGCCCGCGGAGCTGATCCCAAGTCTCGTAAAAGTGAGTTTCCGAGATATTAATCACGTCGATGTCGCTGTTCCGTGCGAACTCACGAAATTCTTTCTTGGGGTTCAGGCTGTATCGCCATGCTCCCGTTCCAGCTAACGACAATTGTTCTGTGCTCACCCAGTCGGCCTGAATCACTTCAAAAAAGGCGCTTTGCTCATCATCCGTATGAAACACGTGGGGTCGACGTCCGCCAAATAGCCACTCATCAAGAAGCTCTTCCGTTGGGCGACCACGGATATCGTCAAAGAAATCTTCTCGGGTCGTAAACATCTATTTTTTGATCGAACAACTTATTCTTCAACCCTTGTGTATCAGGAACAAATGACATGATCAACCCTTTTCAAAGCACCCACTCCGCCGTCCCAAATCTGCGCCTCCAGCCCCTCCCCCTCGCGCTGACGTCAATACTGGACGTGGATGCAGGGCTGCGGATGCTTCTGCGGGTGGGGAGATCGTCGGTGTGCTGGGCACGGGATTGATCGTGGCCACAGCGTTCGAGAAATCGATGCGGCTGACATTCCGCCCTGGAACCCTCGCTTCCCCATCCAGTTTCCGATTGTTGCGGGCCCTGATATGAGTAGACTTCGGTGCACTACACCTCATTCGATTGGAGAATACGAACAACCAGAGCGCAACAGCGAGTAAGCAGCTCATCGCCTGCCATGAGTGCGACAGTCTGTGGAGCGTCCATTCATTGGCACCCGGGCAGAACCTGAATTGCGGGTGCTGCGGCTCGCGGCTGCGCAGTCGCCGGGAGCATTCGATGCAAAAGGCGACGGCTCTCGCATTCGGTGCTGCGGCATTCTTCATCGTCGCCAATCTATTTCCGTTCATTTCTATGGAGGTGAGCGGGCAATCGAATGAGATCAGCCTGCTGCGCGGAGTTTTTGCGCTCTACAGGGAAGGTGATTCTTGGCTGGGGGGAACGATCGCGTTCTTCATCATTGGTGCGCCGTTCATGATGATTGCGGGCATTCTTTACCTGGCGCTGCCCATCATGCTCGGCAAAGTGCCGCCGGGTGGCGTTCGTGTGTGTCGACTGATGATCGGTTCCGGATCCTGGAACATGGCGGAGGTGTTCCTGCTCGGTGTGCTTGTTAGTCTCCTCAAGCTGGGGCACATGGCCCATGTCGTTCTGGGCCTTTCGTTCTGGGCGTTTATCGGACTGATCATTTGCCTGGCCGCCGCATGGTCGTCGCTGGACCGGGCGACTATCTGGGATCGACTGGAGGAGGGGCAAACGGCGTGAGCCGCAGTGCCCCTGAGACAACTTTCCGCCCGCAGAGCGCTGCTTCACGCGGACTGGCAGTGTGCCATACTTGCGCAAAAGTCGAGACCGCCGTCACCAGCGAATGCTCCCGCTGCGGCGCGCACATGCACCTGCGCAAGCCGCACAGCGTGCAGAAAACGGCAGCCTTCGCCATCGCCGCCGCAGTGCTTTATTTACCGGCGAACATGCTGCCGATCATGACTGTCGAGAGCCTCGGTGTTCGCGATGAGAGCACCATTCTCGGCGGTGTCGTCACCCTTTGGAATATGCATTCCTACCCGATCGCACTGATCATCTTCATTGCCAGCGTTGCCATTCCGATTCTCAAGTTAATCTCTATCACTTTCTTATGCTACGGAGCGATGCGCCCGGTCGCGCCCATTCCGGCTACGCGCCTCTATCGCCTCACCGAGCTTCTCGGTCGCTGGTCGATGGTGGACGTCTTTGTCGTCGCCATCCTTGCTGCCATGGTGCAAATGGGCACACTCATGAATATTCACCCCGGCCCGGCAGCGATATCGTTTGCCGCAGTCGTGATCCTGACCATGTTTTCTGCGATGTCGTTTGATCCTCGCCTTATCTGGGATCGCGCGCATCATGCCCAAAGCGGTAAGGACTCCACAACGTCCGACCGATCATCATGAACGAACCGGACTCCAGCGATCCCGAAATCGAAGAACTGCACGCGGAGCGCGCGGGCAGAAGCATTTCATCGATCTGGATCATCCCCCTCATCGCGGTGCTGATCGGCGGCTGGCTGGTATGGGATCACTACCACTCGCTCGGTCCGCTGGCAGAGGTAACCTTTGTCACTGGCGAAGGATTGGTGGAAGGCAAGACACGCGTCCAGTGCCGCAGTGTCGAGGTGGGGCAGGTCGAGGCGGTTCGATTGAACGATGACCTCACCAGTGTTGTCGTGACCATTCGGATGGAAAAGGACGCCGCCCACCTGCTGCGAAAGGACGCGCGGTTCTGGGTGGTGCGTCCACGTGTGGGCGGCGGCGGCATCTCTGGCCTGGGCACCATTGTGTCAGGCAGCTACGTCGAGCTGGATCCTGGCACAGCTGCTGGAACCAGCTCGCAGTTCACCGGACTGGAGCAACCACCCGTCACCGCACAGAGCATTCCCGGCCTGCGTATTCAGCTGACGGCGGACAAGTCCGGCGGGCTCAACCCGGGGTCTCCAGTGAATTATCGAGGGATTGAAGTGGGCAAAATCGAAAGCCGCGAACTGGATCTCACCCGCAACGGCAACGTCACCTTCAGTGCCTACTTTGCGCCGGAATACGCCGGGCTGGTGACCGAGAATACGCGGTTCTGGAATACAACAGGCATCCGTCTGGACGTGGGTGCGGACGGTATCAGCTTGAAAACGGGCTCGCTGGAATCATTGGTCGCTGGCGGAGTAGAATTTGGCGTGCCGGACGGCGTCGATCGCGGAGCTCCTGTAAGTGATGGTGCCGTATTCGCGCTGCTGGCCAGCCGCGACAGCATCGAGAAACGGGAGATCCGCCCAGTTCTCCAGTATATTCTGCTTTTTAAGGACAGTGTCAGGGGATTGAATGAATCGGCTCCGGTGGAATTCCGCGGCATTCAGATCGGGCAGGTTTCCAAGATCTCGTTCGACTTTGCACCGGACGACCCGGAACGCCGTGTGCCTGTTTTGATCGAAATCGATCCCAGCCTGCTCTCCGACGTTGCAGGCGGCGGTGGCACACCGGAGGCTTTCGCTGAGATGATGGTCGAGGCCGTCCGCACCGGCCTGCGGGCGACACTGAAGACCGGCAGCCTCCTTACCGGCCAGCTATTTGTCGACCTCGACTTCTACGATGTTTTCAACGAAGGGGAGCCGGCAGTTGTTGAGCAACAGGGCGGGCTCCCTGTGATACCCACGCGTTCCGGCGGGCTCGCGCGCATTGAGGACAAAGTCATGCAGGTGCTCAATCACATCGAAAAACTGCAACTCGGCCCCGTAATTGATAACACCAATGCCGCTCTCGCGAGCATCCATACAGCAGTCGAAGATTCCCGGGAAACCATCGCCAATTTAACCAAGGCATCGGCAGAGCTTGAAGCAATTCTAAGTGATGAATCCACACGTAAGTTACCCGACGAGATCAAGCAGACTCTCGCAGCGACCCGCGAGACGCTGGAAGGTCTCAATCGTGATTCCGTCGCTTACGAAGAGATCACCATCGCTATCGCCGAGCTTCAAAAAGCAGCACGCACCGTGACCACCCTTGCAGACTCAATCGAACGGCAGCCGAACTCGCTCATCTTCGGCACTGCTGGTGACGAACCCAAACCTCCCAAAGGACGCAGCCGGTGATGCAACGGACGAATCGAATCAAATGGAAATACGCCTGGGTGCTGCTAGCTGCGCTGGCGCTCGGCGCGTGCACGTCCAGCGATTCTATCCGCTACTACATGCTCAGCGCCGATGCCGCTCCTGAGGCGAACTCAAGATCCTCACTGGTGCTCGGCGTTGGCCCCGTGACCATCCCTGATTATCTCGATCGCACAGAACTCGTCTTCCAAAGCGCACCCAACCGCTTCGAGATCCCGAGTCAGCACCGCTGGGCAGGCTCGCTCAGGGAAGATGTGCAGCGGGTCTTTGGCGCCAATCTGGCACGCCAGTTGGGAACGACCACCGTCCACTACCACCCGTGGGATCGCCGTCTGCAGTGCGATGTAACGGTCTCTCTGAGCATCATCCGATTCCACTCCGTCACTGGCGGCGAAGCAATCCTTGAGGCCAACTGGCAGATTCAACGCAATGGCGACAATGGCGACAACGACGCCGAATCCACACTGCAGGGGCATTTAATGAAAGAGGTGCCCCTCGAGGGGGATGGCTACGAAGTGGTCGTAGCCGCTCAGAGCCGCCTCCTTGCAGAAGCCGCGAAAGACCTGGCTGGAAAAGTGCGCGGCATGCAGTAAGACTGGGTCGCAATGAACCACTGTCGAACCCTGCTTCTACTTGCCCTGCTCTCGGCTCTACCAGAGACCAAAGCGGCAGTCCTCTTCGAATTTGACTACAGCGCAGGGGCCGAATTTCTTGATCCCGCCGCTGGGCCAGTCCGCCGCGCGGCACTCGAAGACGCCGCCGCCACGCTTGGAGCTGTCTTTGCCCACGATGCAAGGATCCAGTTAAAGGTCACATCCAGCAACGACAGCCAAGGCGACTTGCTCGCGTCTGCTTTCAGCGAAGACCCGGAAGTCGCTTTGGATTTTTTCGGCTTCTCACCCGGTATCGTACAGCAGAAAATTCTCACAGGCGTTGACGCCAACGGCACCGAAGCGGACGGAGGAGTGGACGTCAATTTTGGACAACCGTGGGATTTTGACGATCAGGTTTCGCCGGATCGTTTCGATTTCAAAGCCACCATGATCCATGAGATTCTCCACGCGATCGGCTTCAGCTCTTCGATATTCGAAGATGGCACCGATGGCTTCGGCACACCGCCGGGCGAACCGGGTGTCTGGTCAACTTTCGACAAGTTCTTAGCCGGCCCCACCGGCGTTTCGCTCATCGACGATAACTATGCATTGAACGGCCCTGCCTGGGACAGCGCCAGCACTGGCGGCGCATCACCGCAGGCCGGCCTGACTTTTAACGGCCCCAACGCGATGGCAGCCAATGGTGGACAGCCAGTGGGACTCTACTCCCCCCGTCGCTGGGAGGAAGGCAGCAGCGGCAGTCACCTCGATGATGACAATCCTGCTCTGGCGGGAATGGTCATGCTTGCCGCTACTGAGACAGGCCCCTACTCCCGCGAACTCTCCGCGATCGAGAAAGCGATTCTGGAGGACATCGGCTATACACTCGCCTCAACAACCACTCCAGCTAGTGCCAGCCTTACAATCCAACAAAGCAGGTCAACGATCACGCTTACCATCGCGGGAACCCCAGGCAGCTATATCATCGGCACCTCAACCGATATGAGCAATTGGAAACCGCTCACCACGCTGACGATCAGCCAGAACGGCACCACCGCCAGCTACGACTTGCCATTGAACACTACCTCAAACAAGGCGGAATACTTCAGTGCTTCCCCACAGTAAAAACCCTGAAATGAAAAAACTCCTAAGCATAATCCTCCCGTTCGCCTGTTGCTGTCTACTTTGCGATGCGCAGGAACCGGAAAAACTCGCACTTTGGAACGGACAGGCACCTACGGGTGATGGTGGAAAAACGGAAACCGCTGATGCATTCATCACCATCCATCGCCCGGAAAAAGCCAATGGCACAGCCGCTATCATCTGCCCGGGCGGAGGCTATGGCGGACTGGTGACTGGCCCGGAGGGCAGCGGCATTGCCGAGTGGCTGAACAAGTCCGGCGTGACGGGAATCGTTCTTGAGTATCGACTCCCAAAAGGCCGGGCGATAATACCATTGCTCGATGCACAACGCGCCATTCGCACCGTCCGAAGCAACGCCACGGAATGGGGCTGCGATCCAGATCACATCGGCATCATCGGGTTCTCCGCCGGAGGGCATCTGGCCTCGACAGCCGCAACGCACTTTGATACCGGCGATGCCGACGCGAAGGATCCCATCGAACGTGTGAGCAGCCGTCCTGACTTTGCCATTCTCGTTTATCCCGTCATCACCATGGGCGAAAAGACGCACGGAGGATCGAAGCAAAACTTGCTCGGCCCGGAACCCAGCGCAGAAATGATCGAACTTTTCTCGAACGAGAAGCAAGTCACCGATCGCACGCCACCCGCCTATCTCGCCCACGCCGTGGATGACCATGCTGTTCCCTGCGACCACAGCCGCATGTTCCACAATGCCCTCAAGGCAAAGGGCATCGCCACTCGTTATCTTGAGCTTCCTTCAGGCGACCACGGGCTCAACGGCTACAAGGGGCCAATGTGGGATGCATGGCAGGCAGGAAGCCTCAAGTGGCTGATGGAGCTGAAACTGCTGCCTCAAAACTAACAACCCTACCAACCGGAACGGCTCACGCCGGAACCGGATGAGAATGACGAGCGCCGTGACCCTGAGCTTCTGGAGCTGGAGGAGAATCCGCCGCCACCTCCACTGCTCCTGCGACTGCCGAAGCCTCCTCCAGTCGACATGGATGTCGCCCGTCGCCGCCTTGCTTCCTCTGCCTGCTGTTGAGCGCGGCGTCTGCGGCGTTCTGCTTCCCGGCGCTCCTCCTCTTCACGGCGGAGCTGTGCGACTCTCGCTTGCGCTGCAGCGAGCGCCTGTTCGGCGGTGCGTCTGGCATCAGCGGCTGCCTGTTGCGCAGCGAGGTAGTCCCCCAGGAGAAGGAATTGCCGGGCTCTTTCGATACTGTCATAGCCGGGTGACCCGCTAATGCGGACGCCATAGCTGCCGGCCCATCCAGTGGCTCCGCGAACGATTTCCGCGGCCTGCTGCATCGCGGCAACACTCAGCCGAGCACGCTCAAGTTCGGCCTGCAACTGCGCGGCCTGGCGTGCGCCTTCGGCATCGATGCGATCAGCCTCAGCATCGACTTTCAGCCAGTCAAGATGCCCGTCCCGCAACTGCGCATCGACCCGTTGTAGATCCTGCACCAGTTGTTCCGTCGCCGCCCGCGCCTCATTGATCGCCGGACTGTCTGGAATTTGATCCCCATCCGCCTGCCGCACGAGAACGAGAGTCTGATCGAGCTGTCGACGCGCGCTGGCGGCACTGCGCTCAGCTTCAGCGAAGGCATCACGGTTCGATTGAATCAGGTCTTCCACACGATCCAGCGCCGTGTCGAGTTCGACAAGCAACAGGCGCGCGGCAAAGGGATCAGCGACCCCATGCGGAGCCTCGACGCTTTCACGCGCACGCGCAGCGAGAGCCTCGGCATCAGTGAACTCGCCGATCGTAGCCTGACTCACTTTCGGATCTGACATGGCAGGGCGCAGCGATTCCGCAAACTGCCCGTGCCTGGTCACGCTGGCAGCATTTTCTTTCTCGGCCTTTTCCAGCTCTCGTTCCTGCCGCGCGATCTCGGCGAACTTCCCGACGACGTCGCCTTGCTCGTCCTCAATGTCGGAAAGCACGTCCGCTGCTGTGAGTATTTTCCCTGAGCGGAAGTTGGCATCTGCGAGTGCCTGCCACTCCCTGCACAGCTTGATCATGTCCATGACTTGCTCGATGTGCTGCTCGATCGTGTCGCTGCTGTTCTCATGCGCCGGGTCTGCGGCGGCAATTCGTAACGCCGACGAAGCATAGCGGGCATCGAGCCGCTCAAGTATCTCCCGGTTACTGGCAACGAGCCCATCCAAGCGCATCGTCTCCTGCTCACGTTCGGAAAGTGTCGCCGAGTGGGTCGCATAGGCTTCCCTGGTGGCAGTGACGATCTCCCTTGCATCGGCAGTCAGCGCCAGGACTTCGTCGAGCGAGACCTCTGCGGCAGAAACGGCACCGCGATCGAGCGCTGCCCGCGCCGCGCCATGGGATGCTTTCGCTCGTTCTACAAAGCGCACCGGGTTGAGTTCATCACTCTCGCAAAACAATGCCTCTGGATCGACCGCCAGTGCTGCAGTCAGCTCTTTGCGCGCCTCTGCAATGAGGTCACATGTTCCCGAGATCGCATCCCTCCCTTCTCCTTCCAGTCGCAGTGCTGACTTCCGGGCATTGCCAACGCGTTCGGCAAAATCCGACAGTTCACTTTTCAAAATTTCCATTTCCTCAGTGGTCGGGCCAGCAACCGCATCCCCCGCAATCGCGTCCGCCTTTTCGGAAAACTCACCCAGCAAGGTGCCGATCCAATTCACGGCGTAGGACTTGCCTGCGAGTTCCTTTTCGCCCTCGCGAATTCCGTCCAGATGCCGACTACGAAACTCCACTAACATCGTAGCCAATGCCAGCGCCTCGCCAGCCTTCCTTCTGGACCTGGCACCATGCTGTTGCAATGCGGTGACCGGATCGGTACCTCCCAGGTTCACGGCGGCCATATAATCCTGACGGGCAGAGGGCAGAAGTTTCAAGAACACTGGGGAGAGCTCGAACCAGCCGTCGTTGGTTGCTGCGGCATGGACATTGGCTTCCATTGCCTCTGCTTCATCCAGCAGCGCGTCCACAGATTCCATCTCCGAAACGACCGTCGCCCAGGCATTCTCGATCGTATCCAGCGACGTGAGTGCCCGTTCCGCTCTTTGATTGAACGCGTCGATCAGCTCATCGAAGCTCATTGCGAACGGCTCGTACGTTTTCACATCTCCCAGCAGGGATTCGCGGTCGCTCCGGGGGCTGCGCATGATGTGCTCCAGACCATCGGTGGGCTTGAACTGAATGGCGTCCTCTCTCAACAGCTTCAATGCCTCAGAGTAGCGGCTTTCAGCCACAAGGTTGACCCCCTTCCCCGCAATGCCGTCCGGGCGGGTGAGTTTCTGGGCACGCTCGAGCACACCATCCGCACACGATGCCATGATGAAAAGTTCGTCCACGTCCTTAATCGTTTGCCTGCTCAGTCTCAGCGTCTCCCCAGCGTACCCGCGACTCTCCAGATCGGCGCTTGAGCCTACGACCACCGCCGTGCGGTCGAGCAGGGCGAACAAAGCATCCGTTTTGGCCCGCAGTCCCGTTTCCCACACGTCACAAAAGCGCTCGGCTTCCGCTTTGATTTTTCTCCTCCTGCGATTGCCCGCAGCGCCCACGCCTAACAATGCCACGATCCCGCCTGCGGCACTCCCTCCCGCCAGGCGCTGGTTCCTCAGCTGACGCGCTTCACGTTGCTTGACCTTCCACGCCGCCATGGCATTCGCATTCTCAAAAGCCTCAAACGCGGGCTCCACTTCTGCAAGCGGTCCAGCATATGCGGAATCCATCCGCGAATGCGCTGCCCCCGCCTTCGCCAGCGCTTCGCGGGCCACTTCGATTTCGATCGGGGCATCCACACTTTCTGGATGTGGCGTCAACGTGGGCAACCTCCCGGCATAACGCTCCAGTGCTTTGCCATCGTCAACGTAGCGATCCAGCTTGCGGTGAAATTCCACGATTGCCGCCTTCACTTGATCGACTCGACTGCGCGCCGCCTGCACATTGCCAGCGGCAAGACTGTTCGCCGCGATTCCCAGTTCACCTCGCCAATGGTCGGCGTCCGGTCGGCTTAAGTCACCATCGGCCCCGCTGGAAGAAGCGAGCGCCGCCCGGATTTCCGCAATGCGCTTTTCCAGCGCCACCACTTCATTCCCGACCTCGCCTATCGATTCCTGCGCCCGCTGCTTGTTCAGCCTTGCCTCGGTGATCGCGCGCTCTCTGGCCGCTCTTTCCGATTTGATCGCACTGGTCAGCCGCGTCTCGATATTCGTGATGGTGTCCTTGACCGCATCCACGATCCTTCCGCCTGATCGCATTGCTGCAATTGCCGGCGCATCCAGATTTCCCTGCCAGCGGTCTTCCCCGAGACCGCGCTTGTCAAAAGCATCGGAGCCGTAGTAGCCGAACTTGCGCTCCTTGAGATACAGCACAAAAAAAGCACCGTTGCGCTGCCCCGTGCGATCATCCACAAACTGGCCGAACACCGTCTGATTCGGCAATCCTTTGCCAAGCGCGTGATCGACCGCATCCATGCCCGTGAAACGGTTCCCCTCGGCATCGGTGAATGTTTCACCATCCGCGTTCTCCACCAGCACCGCTGTCCAGTTGCGCGCATACTGATCCAGCCACTGCTCCAGTTCCTGCAACTGCTTATTTCCCACGCCCACATTGCCTTTCACATAGAGGTGCTGGGTCGGTTCCCAGCTTGCGACCACATCCGTCCCTTTGGCAACCGGATACGGCGCATCACCCGCACCAGCACGGGAACACCACGGGAACCAAAGCAGTGCACACAGCAGCAAGAACAGTCGAACCGGGTGGAGCGAAGCAGGAATTCTCTTTCCAAACATAACGCCAAGCATGCCACAGCGGCGGTAAGCTCAAAGCTCAAAAATAGGATTCTCACCAACCCCAATCAGGAGTTCTGAATGATCAACTTTGGAGCCTTGGGATTTGTTCGGGGTTTAGAGATGCGCATTATTCGTATTTGGAGTTTGAGTCCTTCACCCCCGATACTCGCTCATCGCGCGTGGCATGAACTCATTCAGCTTCGCGATGCGGGTGCTGTCGACTGGGTGGGTGCTGAGAAATTCGGGCTTGCTGCCGGAACCAGCGCGACCTTTGTAAGCGGCGAAGCGTTCCCACATTGCCACCGCCTCGTGAGGATCGTATCCCGCCCTTGCCATGTAGAGAGCGCCCAGTTCATCCGCTTCCAGCTCCTGCTTGCGGGAAAATGGCAGGATGACACCCAGGCTCGACGCGGCACCGTAGGCACCAAGGATCGCGCTGCTTTGCCCACTGGTGATACCCGAAGCACCTTTCAACCCCGCCTGTAGCAGCGAGCCTGCGACTCCCGTCATCGTCGTCTGCGACACCCGCTCACCACCGTGGCGGGCCACAACGTGTGCGATCTCGTGACCAACCACTGCCGCCAGACCTGCATCGTTTTCGGTGATCTCAAACAACCCGGTGTGAACGCCCACTTTGCCGCCTGGGAGGGCAAAAGCATTCGGCGTAGCATCTTCGAACACCACAAATTCCCACTGCGCGTCCGGCAGAGGAATCACCCTGGTCAGCTGCGCCGCCACCCGCTGTAGCCGGGCGTTCATTTGCGGATCATTCGAGATCCGCTTCTCCTGTTTGTATTTCTGGAATTCCGTCAGCCCCATCGAAATCTCCTGCGAAGCGGGGAGAATGTTCAATTGCCTGCGGCCAGTGTCGGGAACCGTTGTGCACGCCGAAATAGCGATGGCAGATACCGCAACTCCAGTGGTGAAAAAAACGGGAAGTGGTAAGGGGAATCTCATAATCTACTCTTGGTCTCGGATAGATAACGCCCAGTTCCTCCTATCGCAAGCCGTCTATGTATCCATGCAGGAAGCGCCGAAAAAGTGTCACCACCGATGAACTTCCCTGTCCGCTCCTTGATCTGGTAGAGCGATGTGGAATCACATCGGAGCACTCCAAACGAATCTGTCTCTGGCGATGATGCTCGTCCACCTCACGTTAAGGTTCGGTGTCCTGGATTTTTCCTTCAGGGTCGTGGCATGGGCCGAATCACCGTGTCCCGATTTGCTGTCCGGCCTCACTTCAAGGCTCGGAGTCCAGCCCTGACAAGCAACGAAACGAGAAGGAAAGCCGCGATCATGCCGACAATAGTCAATCCCATCATGATCCCATTGCTGTTAACATGCATCCAATGGCTTGCTGATCGATATCCTGGCAACTTGGGAGGATCCCCGCCATCGAATCCATCCCAAAACCCGGGATGGGTATCCGGGTGAAGTCCTTTCTCGAGCAACGCCTTCATAAAAGCAGTTCGCTTCGCCTGCCATTCATCCGCTTCGGTGCGGGCCTCCTGATAGTAAGCGTCCACTGGTGCCACATTCTCGATTTGCCAGCTCGATGGCGCCGGGTAAGGCAGGATATGTTCTTTGCCATCTCTGACGAGTTCCTCGAATCGTTTGGTTGCGAGATGAGCGATGGACGTTCGGTTGTCTGCTGCAAGAACGTTTGCAAGTGCTGCGAAAACATCCGGGCTTTCCCAGGCAGCCCCCAGTGCAACAAGACCTGCGATTCCGTTTGCTGCTTCCGCTGCAGAGTATCCTTCCAGCACATCGGGGTTTGGAGCGATCAGTGGATCGCGCCGTATCTGGCCCTCTTCAGCTTTCAGCACGCGAATTTGGTCGAGCAATATCAACTGGAAATGCTCGCGTCCAAAATGGGCATCTGGATTGAGCTGGATGGCATCTGCAATCAACTTGCACGCCTGGTCCAATTCAGCCAACTGCGCCACCTGGGCGCCCTCTTTGAACCATTTATGCGCCAGGAACGTTCCCAAATTGGCGAGGTAGCGGTAGTGCTGAGTCGCATCATCCCGCTTGTCCAAGAGAAACTTCTTCCGCACCATCCACCCGATTGCATCGTCCGTCCGTCCCAGGCGGTCGCAGGCTACCGCCGCGTCATCATACAACGCCAGTTGATTGGGATCAGTCTCCAGCTCTCTTGCAACTCGCTCAAGACGCCTTTCGTAGTAGGCCGGAGGGTTGCGCGGAAATCTTCCGGTAATAGCCGGGATCACATCGTGGACCCCATCCGCCTCAGCTCTTGCCGTATCGCGATCCCACAGGCACGCCGACGAGAACGACGCCACCATCATCAATGCGAACCCAAGCCGTAGAAACATCTTCATAGGATTACTTGGAAATGCAGCGTGCACAAGCCCCCAGTGGAATTTCTGCTCCAGCCTGAATGTCCTACGTCACTCCTTTTCCGGTATCACATCGGGGCGGTACTAGCATGTCCCGGAACTCCAGCACAGCTGTCAGTAACTGCCAACCGATCACTTCATTTCTCACGTTAGTCCAGTTTAGTTTAGTCAGGCCATAGCCGATCGAGCCCAATAGCCGTTTTACATTTAGATTTTCAGTTACCGTAGTACCATTACACCTTTCCACTCTCCTCCGCGCATCGTCCGTGCTCCTGATTCCCGTTTCTCGCCAAATCGCGATCGTTCTCGGTCGAAGAAGCCGTCGCCTGGCTCCCTAACACTCCTCCCTCGGTGAAGTAGCGCACCCGACACCGCAGCAACTGCCACATTGGCAACCTGCCGCCATTCCCGCGTCCTGCCACCAGAATGCGGTTGAGTGGCTCAACGGCGTTATCTCATCACCGTAAACGCAACTCCGACGCCGACAAAATTTCGCTACGTAGAAGCGAAAACTGTGCTAAATTGTCTCCTACTGAAGCGTCAGCCCCATTATACTGAAAACGAAGCTTATCCCTAATCGAATGATCATCGATTAAATTATTAAGTATTTAGATTGTGGCGAATGAACCACTCGAATTCTGCGATCTTGACGATGGCGGATTTGGCTTCGCGAGTGCCTGGATGCAGTCTAGAAGGGGAGCCAAGCCACGTTGTTAAACGTTTTTTGCACCCGGCGGAGGTCTCGGGCCCGCATGATTTGTGCCTGTTGATGTCCCAGGAAGCTCTGTCACTACTGGAGGTCGACGGCGCAGCCCATGAATGCGCGATCGTTGACCGGGTTCTATTGGATCGACAGGAAGCCGTGGATATACTTTCACGTCTCAATGCTTGTCTTGTGGTCAATCGGCCGAGGTATGCGCTGGCGTGTATCAGTTCGCTCTTCAGGCAACGGGTGGTACCCGTGCCCGGCGTGCATCCGTCTGCAGTGATCGAAGCGGATGTGGAAATCGGCGAGGGCGTCTCCGTCGGGCCATGTGCCTGGATTGGTAAGGGAACGAAAGTAGGTGCGGGAACCGCGATCATGGCGAATGTGTCGATTTGTGAGAATGTTAGAATCGGGCATGATTGTCTGATTTATCCTGGGGTCTACATTGGTCACCAGGTGGAAATTGGCGAGCGCGTGATCGTGCATCCGAACGCCTGTCTCGGCGGGGATGGTTTTGCATTTGAATCGTCCGCACCCAATGGCGCAGAAGAAGCGCGCAAAATTCGCACTATCAGTGGAGGAAAGGCCGAGCCACTGGAGCGGATTGAGTCGCTGGGTACGCTGAAGATTGGCGACGATGTGGAAATCGGCGCATGCACTACGATCGATCGGGCGACCTTGGGGGCGACTGTGATCGCACGCGGGACGAAGATCGACAACCTGGTGCAAATTGGTCATGGCAACCGCATTGGTGAAGATGTCTTGCTCTGCTCACAAGTCGGCTTGGCGGGAAGTTCACACGTTGGCGATGGAGCGGTGCTCGCTGGCAAGGTGGGTGTCGCCGATCATCGCAAAATTGGCGCGAACTCCGTGCTGATGGCGAAGAGTGGTGTTACCAGAGACATCCCGGCGGGCGAGATTTACTACGGCATGCCTGCGCGACCAGTGCGTGAGACTTTGCGCCAATACAGCCTCATCGCCCAGTTGGATGAGATGAAAGACCGCATCGTTGATCTCGAACGCCGCCTTGATGGCGACAATCACAGGGCCGTTCGCAGTTGATCGGGAACTTTGACCTCTAAACTAACTAAACAGTCTCCAGCGGCCAGATGATGACATCAATGTGGCGGCTGAAGTGAAGGCAATGCGGCGGCTGCGAACTCGGAATCTTGAAGGGTGCTAGCAGGGTGTTGGTGCGGATTTCCAGCTCTGCGGCCTGAAGAGGCCATTGTTGATGGTGGACATGTCCACGTTTGAGCACACCAGCGGGAGATTCGCAATACAGGCAATAGCGCTCGGCGAGCCAATGGTCGAGCGATCCGGGCTTCGCCGCATACATTGATCCCACGGGTCGATAGGTTCCGTCAAAATTTTCACTTCCCGTGCTGCGTCGTTCGGATCGATAACGGATTTCGTTCCCGGTATCCTCCAGCGCCATGTCGGCGTAGTAGTAGGGCAAGTGGAAGAACTTCCGCGCTGCCCAGACGGCCAGTCGGTCCGCTGCGTCGAGGCTGAAAAACCAGACGCCTGGCTTGCCGTCGATAGTCACGTAGGTGCGGACATTGAGTTCCTCGAATGCCGAAATTCCAGGCATCGCTGGCAGTCCCCGCAGCATGACGTCCTGCATGCGAAACGGCACGAGGCCAATCCAGGCACTGCTGTCGAAGGTGTCGATCTCGAGCTTCTCAGGGATGGCGGGGCGAATGACGTCGACCGGCACTGGCCAGTGCGCGAACAGGAGATCGCACCAGGACTGCCGCCAGGTCCACCGTCTGTCCGGCACGGGCCATGGGCGGTGATCGATTTCGGTGAGAGACGGATGTATCAAGAAGGAAACGATACGCTGATCATGCTGTGTTTGGCGAGACTTCTTCCGTCTTGATGATTCTCGACATGCGCACAGCTGCGATCGTCAGCCCGCCAGTCAGGGGAATATCGAACCGCTCGATGACTTCGTAGCCAAACGTTGCATAGAGGAGTTCGCCGGCGAGGGTTGCAACGATCTCTATTTTGTGAAATTGCGCCGCTTTGATTGCTGCCTCGCATTGCTGCATGATAGCGCTGCCAATGCCGCGTCGCGCCCAGGCGGGATCGACAAAGAACGCCCTGATCCGTGCCGAATCCCGTAGTGGATTCAATTCCGGGTCGGCCTCGGTTCGGTCAGCATCGCCGCCGTAGAGCGATTGCCTGCGGCTCCAGCCACCACTGCCGACGACTGTGCCGTCGGCAATTTCAGCAACGTAGCAGGTGCCATCAACGATAAGTTGGCGGTCGACAGCAAAGATTCTGCCTAATGCTGCATCCATCTGGGCGGCAGTGTAGTGTGGAGCCTGTAGTGCTCTCACCGATCTTGGGATCAAGTCCTCCAGATTCCCGATGTCGGCGATCGTTGCCAGGCGTAGTTGCCATGCTTCTTTTTGTTGCAATGACATAACAAATAGAGGGGGGCTACAGGAAGACTGACTGCTGCTCAAGTATTTCGTTCGAATTCGATGAGAGAAAGTTCGTCTGGCGCGCGTTTGTTAAACAACTCAGCCATGTTCCATTTCACCTTCCTCAGCAGTCTCGTATCAATGATTCGCCGCCGTCCCTTTCGCAGCTTTGTGCTGTCGATCGTCACCTCTGTAGTCGTGGCGTTTTGCTGTGATTTGAGGGTTGCAGCCGTGGCTGATGGTCGCGTTTACAGTTCGACAGAAACGATTCCGGAAATGCCAGTCGCTCTGCTGCTGGGAACGGCGAAGACCCATCGTGGCATTGACAACGCCTTCTACACGGCGCGCATTCGTGCCGCTGCCGAGTTGTATCACTCCGGGAAAATTCGCGGCATCCTTATCAGTGGTGACCATGGTCGACCCGACTACAATGAACCGCAGGACATGCGCCAGGATCTGGTGCGTTCCGGGGTTCCTGACAGTTTCATCACGCTCGACTACGCGGGATTCCGAACACTGGATTCCGTGGTGCGGGCGAAGGAGGTGTTCGGGCAAACGAAGCTCATCGTCGTGAGCCAGCGATTTCACGTGGAGCGGGCACTTTATCTTGCGCAGGAGCAGGGCATCGATGCCGCTGGTTTTGTCGCAGAGGATCCTCCTGACAAAACATCATGGCTGAAGGTTCGGGCGCGTGAAGTCATCGCCCGCGCTGCTGCTGTGTTCGACACCTTGATCGATCGCGGTCCGAAGTATCTGGGGCGAACTAAATATGTTTCATTGCAGCCGCAGTAGGATAGAGCAGAGCTGGCGCAATCTCTTAATCAGAGCGTGAATGCGGTCTACCGATCGGAGTTGTCGGCCATCGCCAGGCCGAGTTCCATCTGTTCAACATGCTGGCAGGCAGCCGGCGCTTCCCGGGGAATGCGTCGTGTTCGGGTGTAGCGACTGCGGCGCTTGCGACCAGCGAGCAGCACCGTCGCGTAGAGGGAACTCAGGGCTTCAGTCAGTTTGCGATTATCGGCTGGAGTGAATTGGTTCATCATGGTGAACACTAAATAAAACTGTTCATATGAACAGTCACGGGGGTTTGGAGTTTTTTTCCCAGTCACTAGCCCAGTCCCATTCATACGCGGCAAACCAGAGAGTCGTGCCTGAATCAAGCCCGATTGACAGCGCCCTTTCCCGGTGGTTTGCTTTAATCGCTGTCTCAAGCGTCCCCTCCTCGTAGAAACCAATCACTTATGCCCAGAAAAGAAAAAGCTGTCCTCGTGACTGGCGGTGCTGGATACATCGGCTCGCACACCGTTCGCCAACTCGTGGAGCACCATCGCGACTGCGGTGTTGTGGTGCTCGACACCCTGGAGCGTGGGCATGCGGAGTCCATACTCGATCCCGAGGTGAAGCTGTTCACCGGTGATATGGCTGACCAAGAGGTGGTGGAGGAAGTGTTCACGACGTTTCAAATTGAGGCCGTGATCCATTTTGCTGCGTATACCTACGTTGGCGAATCCGTTACCGAGCCGTTGAAGTACTACCGCAACAACACGGCTGCTCCACTCACGATTCTTGAGGCGATGCAGCGCCACGGTTGCAAGCAATTCATCTTCTCATCGACCGCCGCCACCTATGGCAATCCGGTCGCCACCCCGATCACGGAGGAGCATCCGCAACAGCCTATCAATCCCTACGGTGCATCGAAGCTAATGCTGGAACAGATCATCCGCGATTGCGAATCCGCGTGGGGGTTGCGCGCGGTTTTTCTGCGCTACTTCAACGCCAGCGGCTGCGCACCGGATGCCGCGATCGGCGAGGATCACGATCCGGAGACGCATCTGATTCCGCTCATCCTCATGGCCATCAGCGGAGAACGTGAGAACATTACGGTGTTCGGCGAAAACTATGAAACGCCGGATGGCACCTGCGTGCGCGACTACATTCACGTGCTCGACCTCGCCAATGCCCACCTGAAAGCGCTCGACTATCTGGACAAAGGTGGTGCCACTGTGGCGTGTAACCTTGGCACAGGAAAAGGTGTGTCTGTCAGGGAAATGCTGGCTATCGCTGAAGCCGTTACCGGCACCAAGGTTCCGGTAGTTTACGGCGAGCGCCGCCCGGGAGATCCGGCAGAACTCGTCGCGGATCCTGCCCGTGCCAAGGCAATCCTTGGCTGGGAAGCGGAATACACGGACGTCACCGAAATCGTTGCCACGGCATGGAAATGGATGACCGGTCCGGCAAAGGGGCGATACACGAATGTGAAGCGTTGAGGCTTATTGATCCTGGCGCACTCAATAAACCACAGATTTGTATTCTATCCGATTGCACAATTTTTGATGTTGATGTTATGTGAGTGGGTAATTATTCCGATTAATCGAGTGAATAGAAATTCTCATGTTCTGATAGCGACACTTCTCCTTGGTGCCTTAGGAGGCTGCGAAAAGCGTGGGTTGTCTTCCTCGACGAGCGAGGTAAGTGAACAGACGAGTATCAAGTCTGAGGCTATAGGATCGAAAGAAGACGACTATTCGGAATATTACACGGGCTTGGCCCTGGTGGCTGAAGGAAGAGGCGAGGATGCTGTGGCGGCATTGCGCAAGCTTAAACCTGCCGAGTTTCAAAAATCTCTAGCACTTCTCTTAAGAGGATGGGTTGAGAAAGATTCGAGGGGCGCATTTCCATTTATTTCAGAAATAACGGATGAATCTGCCAGGCGCTCGCTTTTTGATGAAGCGATAGGCTATATGCTTCGAAAAGGGGAGCCAATCGACAATCTGCGGGAAGCAATCAAGCAGGCTTCCGAAGGCAATGAGCGAATTGCCTTGGAGGTAAATATCGTTGCGAGGTTGGAGACTTGTATTGCTGCTGGAAATGGGCAATGGACAGTGAGCGACCTTGAAGAGGCATTTGATGGGCTTCCATTTGGGAAGTTTCGGAATAGTGCCATCAAGTATGTTATAAGTGCTCTCTATAAGCGTGACCCATCTCAGGCACTAGAGCGAATTACCAGTGACTTCACGGAGCCAGCTGAAAAAATCGCGGCGACGGAAGGATTATACAGGATTATCACGTCGTCGGATTTTGGTTTTGAGGACGTTAATTTTTTCCTGCATCAGGAGGAACCACGATTCCGCAAAGCTGGCATGGACGGCCTGGTCATGCTAATGGATTCACAGCTTGGGGAGGATGCATCACTGGATGGTGCTCTGCAGATAATGTCTGACAGGATAGGTTTAAATGAAGAGGCTCAAAAAACGCTAATGGATCACTGGGCTTATCAGCGGCCAGAACAGACAATGCAGTATCTTTCAACTAAGGATCCTGCGCAGTTTCCTGAAATTGTTTCAAAAGTTGCTCGAAGTATTGCTCGTGCAAATCCAGAAGATGCAGCCCGCTGGGTTAGCAGTATTGAAAGCCCCACTGGTGTAGAAGCGGTAGCGGGCGCTTGGATGGGTGTGGATTCCATCAGTGCATCAAGCTGGGTGGCCACCCTTCCTCAGGGAGAACTCCGGGACGCTGGAGCGATCGCGATCGCTGAACGCCTCCTCGATACTGCGAATCACGATGAGGAAGCCGCAGAATGGATCTCGAGCATCATGAGCGATGAGAAAAGGGCGAAGCTTGAGAAACGGCTCGCTGCTCCACGTTCGAGCACTAAAATTAAGCTCGTTGAGTAATAGTTCATCGTTTAAATCAAAGCCACTTTACTCTGCGCTGCCAGGCTCCAATCGGTTCGGCTCACCGAGGTGGCGCAGGAGTGTTGCTCGCTGCTCGGGTTCCTTGTGAAGCAGTTGCCTGATAGCACCGATGGCGGGTGCTTTGCCGCCGGGATAAATTCCAAGGTGCTGGGCGATTTCCTTTTCAAAGTGCCGCACGGCCCGCATGGAGGCATCGTTCTCTGACAGAAACCCATAGGCGCGTTCCAGCAGATCGTGGAGTTCTGGCATCGGTGCCTCCGGCTCGGCCACCATCTCGAGCAGCCGGGCAAAGTAGGAGGCGCACAGAATCCGGCCATAGTTTTCCTGAAGCCCACGCCGGTAGTCCTGCACCTCGATCTCGCGCAGCGCATGCAGATCGCCGCGTCGGCTGCGGGCAAAGGTGATTTCCGCGCCGTAGAAAAGGTCTAGCTTTCCAGCATAGACGCTGCCCGGGCGTCTGGCACCGCGCGCAGCCGTGCGCACCAGGCCGTGCTCCGCCGTCGACCAGTGGACGATGAAGCTGGTGTCGGTCAGTGGTATCCTGCGCAGGAGGATTGCGGTGGCTTTTTCCAAAAGATTCGAAGTTGAAATGCGAGGCTTTCGCCACATAAGTAAGCGCTTATGGAGAAAAGCAACAAGGTCGAATCCGCAGACTTACAAGCGTGTGATACCAGTGCGCTCAAGCAGCGCCTGGGACAACTCCGGAGGTATCTTTGACCTGCCAACATTGCAACGACGCCTGGAGGAAGTCGATGGCCTCATGGCTGCGCCCGATTTCTGGGATCGTAAAGAAGCAGCCCAGAAAGCGGTAGAGGAACGCTCGCAGCTCAAGAGCAAGCTCGATCCGTTTTCCGCGCTTGAGCGTGGGATTGAGGGGCTTGGCGAAGTATTCGAGCTTGCCAGAGAGTCCGGCGACGAGGCCTTCTCTCGCGAAGCTGTGGAGGAATTCCGTTCTCTGGAAAAGCGACTGGCGGCCTTCGAGCTGCTGCAGTTGATGAGCGGAGCACAGGATCACAACGGTGCCTACGTGACGATCAATGCCGGCGCGGGTGGAACCGAGGCCTGCGACTGGGCCAGCATGCTCTATCGGCTCTACGCCCGCTGGGCGGAGCGGCACAAGTTCAACGTCGAAATCATGGAACTCCAGGAGCACGACGAGGCGGGCATCCGCACGGCGACTATCCGGGTTTCCGGTGAATACGCCTATGGCTACCTGCAGACGGAACGCGGTGTGCACCGGCTGGTCAGGATCTCCCCGTTCGATGCCGCAAACAAGCGTCACACCTCGTTCGCCAGCCTCGACGTGACGCCTGACCTTGGCGACGACGCCGACAAGATTGAGATCGAAGTCAAAGATGCGGACATCGAAATCACCACCATGCGCTCCGGGGGCAAGGGCGGGCAAAACGTGAACAAAGTGGAAACCGGCGTGCTCTTGCGGCACCTGCCAACAAACATTTTGATCCGCTGCACGGCTGAGCGCCACCAGCACAAGAACCGTGCACGGGCGCTTGCATTGCTCAAGGCCAAGTTGTTCCAGATCGAGGAAGACAAGAAGAGATCTGAAATGGAACGGCAGTATGGCGAGAAAGGCGACATCGCCTGGGGCAACCAGATCCGCTCGTACGTTTTCCAGCCGTATCAGATGGTCAAGGACTTGCGCACCGGCGAACAGACCAGCAACATCGCTGCCGTCATGGATGGTGAAATCGATGACTTCATCGAAGCCAAACTTCGAGGCAAAAAGGCTGGCGAAGCCGATCTCGACGATGATCTGAATTAATGCCGACTCACACCACCACCTGACAGGTGCTCATCGACATCATCACGATCTTTCCAGAAATGTGCCGCGGCCCATTGAGCGAGAGTATCATGGGGCGCGCGCAGCAGAACGGCCTGCTCACCCTGCGCGTCCACGACCTTCGCGACTATGCGAACAATAAACACCGGAAGGTCGACGATGAACCCTACGGCGGCGGCCAGGGCATGGTAATGAAGCCGGAGCCGTTCTTCGCGGTAGTCGAGCAGCTCCGCACTGAGGACAGCCGCGTCGTGCTGATGACTCCGCAGGGCCGGTCTCTGAATCAGCAGGAAGTGGTGAACTTTGTCAGTGCGAAACACCTCATCGTGCTCTGCGGGCACTACGAAGGAATCGACCACCGGGTCGTAGAAGCCCTTGTCGACGACGAAATCAGCATCGGTGACTACGTGCTGTCCAATGGAGCGATCGCTGCCAATGTGTTCGTCGATGCCATCGTCCGGCAGATTCCAGGAGTGCTGGGCGATGCGAGATCCGCCGTCGATGATTCTTTTGCCAACGGCCTGCTGGAAGCTCCCTGTTACACCCGCCCACCAGAGTTTCGCGGCATGAAAGTGCCGGAGATTCTTACCTCGGGGAATCACGGCAAAGTCGATGAGTGGAAAGCCGAACGCAGCCGAGAACGCACCCGCCAGAACCGACCGGATCTGCTCGCGGAAGAAGGGTGACATAAGACATTCATGCTGGAGCCGCCACCTCCTCGACCACCTCTTCAAAACCGCCACCGAGTCCCTCCGCCACTCGATGCGACTTCAACTCGACCAGCAAGAAGGCAGGCTCAGGAAATTCCTCTCGACGCCGATACCCAGCTCAAGACGAACTCCCTGAGTTATTCTACAGTAATCAATGTTTCCGACCACTGCTCTCACTACTACGGCCAGGCTCAGTGAGGTGGCCGGAGAAGCGGAGC
>JAGROY010000304.1 GCA_020439995.1 Verrucomicrobiia bacterium | reverse complement strand
GGCGCATGTGGTTGTCCGGGCCATAAACGGCTATGTGCTCGTTCATATTCTCCTCAAACTTTGCCATCAAGGCTTCAAAATAAGGCTTGCCACCTTCGTTACGCATCTTCTCTGTGGAGAAGTTCGCATGCATTCCAGAACCATTCCAGTCACCAGTGAAGGGCTTGCAGTGCCACTCTACGTCCACACCATATTTCTCAGTGCAGCGAAGTAGGAAATAACGCGCCACCCACATCTGATCAGCGGCATTCTTAGAACCTTTGCCGAAAATCTGGAATTCCCACTGCCCTTTTGCCACTTCAGCATTGATACCTTCATGGTTGATTCCAGCGTCGAGACAGATGTCTAGATGCTCTTCTACGATTTGACGAGCGATGTCGCCTACCGCACCGTTGCCAACGCCTGTGTAGTACTCACCTTGCGGATTGGGATACCCTTGCTCCGGCCAACCGAGCGGACGCCCGTCTTGAAACAGGAAATACTCTTGCTCAAATCCGAACCAGGCTCCCTCGTCATCCAGAATAGTCGCGCGGGAATTGGAAGGATGGGGCTCGCCATTTGGAAGCATTACTTCGCACATCACCACGGCACCATTGCGACGGGTGGAGTCAGGATAGACGGCAACAGGCTTCAGCACACAGTCAGAGTCACCACCTTCGGCTTGTCGGGTTGAACTACCATCAAAACCCCAGAGAGGGAGCTGATCCAGCGTTGGAAATGCGTCGTATTCCTTGATCTGAGTCTTGCCGCGAAGGTTTGGAACGGGTTCGTAGCCGTCCAGCCAGATGTATTCGAGCTTGTATTTAGCCATGATTATTGGATTTGGTGGTGTGTTGTTTCTTGGTTTGGGATTTCGTGTTCTAGCAGGTCGGCCCCAACTGTCAATTCAGCGGAGCACGCTAGTCCAGGTGTTTGTCCTGCAGGAGACAAACAGTTCAGAAATAAGCAAAAAAGATGCCAAACTCAACGTCTTTCATTAACTGAAAAAGAAAACAGCGTTCCGCCACCATTCCCGGACTACTTCCTGTAAAAACGCTGATCAAAATCCGCCAGTGGACAGTACGATTGATACACTTGGATACTGGAATTGACGTGCGAAAGCCGGCGTCTGCCTCCAACTTAGCCACGTGACAGTTGATCAATCCTCCATTCACTCTGCTCACCGCATTTTGGTTGTCGAGGACGATGACCGGTTGGCAGATCTCGTCGTCGAATATCTTCAGGAACACGGCGGCTATCAGGTTTCCTCGGCAGGCGATGGCAAGGCCGGACTTCAGCGGATTCTGACGGATACACCCGATCTGGTCGTTCTTGACATCATGTTGCCGAGCATGGACGGGATGGAAGTCTGCCGTCAGGCACGTGAGTTCGGTTACAAAGGCGCGGTGCTGATGCTGACGGCGCGCGGAGAGGAGTTCGATGAGGTGCTAGGCCTGGAGATCGGCGCTGACGATTACGTAGCAAAGCCAGCTCGCCCCCGGGCTCTACTGGCAAGAGTCAAAGCACTGCTCCGGCGCTCAATAGAGTCGAGTCCACTTGAGCAAAAGATCAGTGTCGCGGGACTGGAGATGGACAGCAGCAATCGTGGAACACAACTCAACGGAAAAACGGTAGATCTCACCACGGCGGAGTTCGATTTGCTTTGGCACCTCGCCCGGCACGCCGGTCGAGTCGTCGACCGGGACGAAATCTTCGAATGCGTCAAAGGTATCGAATACGACGGAATCGACAGGTCAATCGATCTTCGTGTCGCCCGCTTGCGGAAGAAGCTTGGTGATGACGCGAAACATCCCCAGCGAATCAAATCGATCCGCGGCACAGGTTATTTAATGGTAACCCGAATGAGCAGCGCGCAGGAAACCCCATGACACGCTACTACATACGGGTGGTCATTGTCATGCTGCTAGTGCTGCTGGTTTCCGCCATCGCTCTGATGAAAATCGGTGGCACTGTTTCCGAGCGCTACGTGAAGCCCCGGGCAATCCGTGAGATGAATGCTCTAGCAAAGAGACTGCAGGATCGCCTCGGCGACAGATCACTCGCAGAGGCGGAACAGGAACTCGCCGAACTTGAGTCTCGTCTGAATTTTTCCGCACGTTTAGTGCCTTTGTCAGACCTGCAAGCGGAACTCGCTGCGGATGGTGCGGCACAGCAGAGCGGCGCTGACGTTGCTCCGAAAATATTCGTCCGCCTCCGTACCGAACCATTCGTATTGGAGATTAGGCGCGAACGCGGGCTCGATAGGCGCCTGGAGCGAGAAGAAGGCGGCTACTTCATCGCTGGCCTGGGAGTAGTACTCCTGATCGTTGGAGGTGCTGCCATTTTCCTGGTAACTCCGCTGGTAAAAAAGCTACGGGACCAGGAATTTACCATCTCACGCATCGCCGACGGCGACCTCACAGCACGCGTAACCATCGTGGGCGACGACGCGGTTGCCCGCCTCGGAAAAAGGATCAACATTATGGCTGATCGCATCCAGGAACTGCTGGCAAATCAGCGGCAACTGCTCCAGGCCGTCTCACATGAAATGCGCACGCCTGCTGCACGCATCGGCTTCGCTCTGGAAATGCTGGAAGACGCCCGCACCGAAGAGGAACGCAAACGCCGCATCGACACCCTGCAGGACGATCTCGCAGATCTCGATCGCCTGCTCGACGAGCTCCTCACCTTCCTCCGATTCGATGATGGGGAGAGTCCCTTACTGCCACAGACTGGCGATGTGAGCCCCCTGCTCATTGCCGCTATCGAGAAAGCCCGACGCTTGCGAGGAGGAATTACGATACACAGCGATCCCAGCGAATGGACTACTTTCCCCGTCGCCCTTCATCAGCGATACTTCCCAAGAGTCATTGACAACGTTCTGGCCAACGCAGTCCGCCACGCAACAACAGAAGTCAGCGTTCGGGTAACTGGGTCCAAGTCCCACTGCATCATCGAAATCGAAGACGATGGCCCCGGCATTCCTCCCGAAGACCGGGAGCGCATCTTCGAGCCCTTCATTCGCCTGGACTCCAGTCGTTCACAAAAATCCGGCGGCGCTGGACTCGGCCTCGCCATCGCCAGCCGCGTATTGAAAAGCCTGGGAGGCACCATCAAAGCAATCGATTCCCCGAACACGAATGGTACTATTTTCCAAATAACCCTCGTTTGCGCAGTTTAACCTAATTCACATTCCATCTGCACTCCATGTGGGCGTCCAGAGAGGAACACCGACGAATACCAACCAATACTAACAAGGACGGGAGAGCTACAGGGGATGACGCGATTTGAAGCTTTCCCACTCAGCAGCGGGAACAACGACCGTATTCTGTTCGATTTTCGACCACTCACCGAAACCACATTCTGGCGGGTCGGGATCTATCACTCCGCCTTGCTCGAGGAGCGAAAACACCCGCCCACTCGAGTGCCAATGCGGCTGCTCGCACTCGTCGTTAGGACTGTTGCCAAGGTTGAACTGATACATTGGAAATGCCTTCCACTCATCTTCTTTACCGAGCAAGATGCATGGCACCCGAACTCCAATGACGAGCTGCCCGTCCGGCCCTTCGGCAACCGCCATCGGCCCCGTGCACAGCTTGCTGCGATCCACTTGAATCGTAGCAGTGCCGCTGGCGCTCGTCCCGTCAGGGGCAGTAGCCTTGTAGGAGACAGTGAACTCGGAGACAGTGGTGAGCGGCGCAAGTTCCACTTTACCATCCGAACCAAACTGAAAAATGTCGTGGTGTAAGGGTGCCTGCCCGGTAAGGGAGAACATCGTGCCTGCGGGAAAAGTGTCGTTGTCCGCGACGTCGATGATCGATTTGACGCCCGGCGGTACACAGTGCGTCTCATCGTTAATCTCAAGAGTAGAACCAGATAGCCTGATCTTGAATTGCGAGAACTCCTGCCACTTGAGCTCAGCACCATACTCAACATCGAACGCAAAGTAATTCCGCCCGTAGCCGTCCAGTTGCCCCGAACCAGCGGACTCCTCGATCCCTTTGAGATCCAACGTCATCGACCACACCGTCGCGCCAGGACACGAGGTGACTCCAATTTTGTAGTCGCTGCGGGTTCCTGGCAAACCAAGTTGCTCCGCTGTAGGCATACTCACCTGGGTGCGACTGAGATCGTATGGTCCGGGCACTTGGACTGGGAAGCTCTCGCTCCCCAAACCTGGTGTGCCGATGATCCAGCGATCACCCGCATTGGTAGGAAACATGAGTGGTACAGTAACACGCCCCTCTTGATCGAAGTTCCCGGTGCTGATGGTTTGCATGGTTGGCCCGAAATACGCCCCAATCGAGTATGCGCCGCCAGGAGCACCTGTCGCGGTGATGTTCATATCGCCCGCGTGAGGCCAAACAGTGATGTTAGGGGTAAAGAAGGATTCCTCCAGCCAGCTGTAGCCGACGGCACCACCAAAGAAATCGCCCTTGCTTTCACGTGTCGCCTTTACCCAACCGAGACTCGGGCACAGGGCCGAATCGGCATAGGAATATCCCACAACGCCGAGCCCGTCGTTGCTGACAGCAATGTGATTGATGTCATCGAGTTCGGGATCACCGATCGTGCCCTGGTACTGGATGCTGATCGTTGGCATCGACTCGTCAAGACGGAAGAACATTAACGAGTCTCGGTTGAGCAAATAGAGATCGCCGTCGCCACCTCGGCAGAAGCTGTTACTTGTCGCCAGGTACATGTGGGTGAGGCGGACGCTCATTGTCTCCTGCTCAACGAAGCCGTCGCCATCAGTATCATTGAACTCGAAAATTGTGCCTGATTCCGCACCTTCGTTTGCTCCTGCCACCAACAGGCTGCCGTTGTCGAGCACGATGGCATCCGTGATAAAGTCGAGGGGAATCGATACGCTGGCACTGTCAGTACCGAAGTACTGGCGTACCGTGTTCGTATCGCCCTCGAGCCCTCCGGCAGCAATGTCCGTCTTAAACAATCCATTGAACGTTGCGTTGCCCAGCTGCCGGAACCATCCCGACGCGTCGCGGCTGCCCCGGATCGCTTTGCGGAATCGAGAGGCCGCTGCGCGGAAATCGTCGGGGTTCTCGCGCACATCGATGAGCAGTTGATCCAATGCCGCCTTCACAGCTTCGCGACATTTTAACGTTAGACACACCTGGCTCACCAGGATCGACGCAAGCCTCCCTGAAATTTCCTTCGCCTTCTCGGCTTGCTCCGCACTGGGCACATCCTTTTTGAACTGCTTTACGATGGCCAGCGTGAGCGGAAGCTTCTTGAACCCCTGCCGCTCATCGTCGGGAGGCAGCTCACCATTGTTGTAGCCCATCCACGAGAAAACTTGGAAAAGGTTCTCAAGGCGCTTCTTCTCAGCCTTCGACGCGGCAATTTCGTTCTGTTGAAAGTGGATGCGCTGCCCGATGTCGGTAGTGTTGGGCTGGATCCGAATCGGCATCCATAAAGGCGGCCAGTCTTGCCCCAGATGCAAGGTTTCGTGCATCAGCGTGGACATCAGTCCAAGCATGTCCGCATCGTAAACCGGCCTCAGATCGCAGGGCACGTTTTTGATCGCGATGCCTCCCAACTCGCACGCGTCTTTTTTCGAAAAGCGGTTGGCGTTGGCGATTCCGGAGATCGCCCGCGACGAAAACTCGAGACAGAGCCTACGCCCGAAGAACGCGCGGACGAGGCAATAATGAAGTTCGGGATCCTCGGTGAGCGTCGCGTCGATCGCACGCACGACGTTACGCCGGATAATGTTCATCTTCGCCAGAATTTCGGCATCGCTCTTGCCCTTAAATGGCTCATGCTTCTTCAGCTCTGCGAGTTCCGCAGGCGGAATCGGCCCCTCAACGTCAAAATGACTGATCTCAAGATCAGGCGAGAGTTGCGTTTTCGTCTGGAGCGTGGCGATGGGGACATGAACGATTCCATCTTTTCCATTTGCCCAGCCTGCAAGTGCCTCGATTGCCCCGAATAAGACTGAGGCGCTGGCGAGCGCAACGGCCAGTGAAAAATTCGAATTCTTTTTCATCCGGGGAACGCTAGATGTTTGGCGAGCACCGAAGCAAGCTCCAATCGAGTCAACGAGAAGGGTTCGGCTCGGTCAGAATTTTGAAACCCTAATAACCCTAACCTCGAAATCCTGAACAATTTCAAATTTTTATTGAACCAAAAGTCCAGAGCCAGCGCATCCGAAGCATGTGTGAACGTCACGCAATAACGTCCTTCACAACATGTCCATGCACATCTGTCAGCCGGAAGTCTCGTCCTGAGTAGCGGTATGTCAGCTGTTCATGATCGATGCCCAGAAGGTGAAACATCGTTGCGTGCAGATCGTGAACATGGACTGGATTCTCGACCGCGTGCATGCCGAGTTCATCGGACGCACCGAATGCCGTGCCGCCGCGTACGCCGCCGCCTGCGAGAACGGTTGAAAATGCGGTGTGATGGTGATCACGCCCCAGATTTTTGACGTCAGCGTTTCCTTCTTTGCGAACCTCAGCATACGGGGTACGACCGAACTCACCACTGATTACCACCAGCGTCTCGTCGAGTAATCCGCGCTGCCTGAGATCGCGAATGAGTGCGGCGGCGGCTTGATCCGCATCCGCGCACAGATCGGCGTGGCGTTTGTAGTGATTCTGGTGCGTGTCCCAAGGCTGATTGTCTTTGTCCGAGGTGTAGTAAACGGTCGTGAAACGCACGCCACGCTCGGCCAGCCGCCGGGCCAAGAGACAGGACTGGCCGAACTTACTCTTGCCGTATGCCTCACGGGTCGCCTCGGTTTCCTTGCCTACGTCAAACGCGTCAGTCGCCTCGATCTGCATGCGATACGCAGTCTCCATGGTTTGAATCTGCGCTTCCAGCTCGCTGCCACCGGGGCGCTGATCAAGGTGGTGACGGTTCAGGGCATGCAGCAGGTCGACCTGCTCGCGCTGTTTTTCATAGCCGAAACGGGGATTGTGGATATTCGCCAGCAGCTTGTCTACCTGCATATCGCGGGTGATTACGCTGGCCGCCTGATACTGGGCGGGGAGGAAGCCATTGCTCCACAGTGCAGGTCCGACGACGGTCTTGGGACTGGGGCGCAACACGACGTATCCTGGCAGGTTCTCATTTTCCGTGCCCAATCCATAAAGCGCCCATGACCCCATCGATGGCCGGGTAGGCTGGAGAACACCGGTGTGCATCTGCACCAGCGCGGGCTCGTGGTTCGGCACGTCAGTATGCATGGAACGAATCACGCAGAGATCATCGGCAACGCCCGCAAGATTCGGCAGAGACTCGCTGATCACCGAACCACCCTGCCCGTATCGATTAAAGGACAAGGGCGATGGTAAAAACGTGCCCTTCGCCTTTTTATAAAGATCACCCGACGGTGCCTGTCCCTCGTACTTCGCCAGTGCAGGTTTGGGATCGAAAGTATCGACATGTGAAGGGCCACCGTTGAGAAAAAGGAAAATCACCCGCTTTGCCTTCGGACGCAAATTGGGATTTTGCCCGGAAGCGGCAGGGTTCATGCCGAGCGCACGGACTGGCGCGCCTAACATTCCACCTAATCCGACCATTCCTATACCTGCAGCCATTCGGCCCAGCATTTGCCTGCGGGAGACGGGCGATTGAAACATGGAAGTTGTGTTCATGGCTCTAGGATCAGTCGCGGTAGAGGAATTCATTGGAGACGAGCAGTGCCTGAGTGAATTGCACCCAGCGTTCTCTGTCCGCGGCACCGTGTTGTTTTAAAAAATTCCGCGCGATGTCACGCTCGTCCGCATCTGGACGGCGCGCCAGGATGCGGGCATAGGCATCGTCGATCTGATCCTCCATAGCCACATAGCCTGCAAGCACCTGGTCGGCGAGTTTCTCGGCGCGTTCCAGCACGAACCCGCTGTTGAGCAGGAACAGTTTCTGCGCTGGCGTCGTTGTCAGGGCGCGCGCCGCGCAGTGAACGTTGGCATCAGGGTAATCGAACTGCGCCAGATAGGCGTCCAGTTCCTTGCGACTCACCCGACCGTAGAGCGTCCGGCGAAAGTTCCCGGAATCACTGACATCTGTCGATGCCCCGCCTCGAAATTCCAGCTCGCCAGTGACCGCCAGCACGCTGTCGCGGAGCATTTCGGCACTGAGCCGCCGCCGATTCATACGGGACAGAAAATCGTTACCGGGATCCTGCGCCACGTTCTCAGCACTCGCGTCTGCAGATTGCCGGTACGTCGCCGACATCACGATTTCCCGCACCAGGTGCTTCACGGAGGATCCATTCTTCAAAAAATCTGCGGCAAGAAAATCGAGCAAGTCCTGGTTCGACGGACGTGCTCCCAGCTTCCCGAAATTGCTGGGAGTGGTCACCAGAGGCTTGCCAACAATGACGCCCCATATCCGGTTCACAAAGACCCGCGCACTGAGTTCCTTCGATTGCCCGGTGATCGCCTGGGCAAGCTCCAAGCGGCCGCTGCCCTTTCCGTCCCCCTGAGCAAATGCAGGCGGCTCGGAATCACAGAGCACTCGGAGGAACCGACGCGGAGCCACCTCACCTTTGCGCGTAACGTCCCCCCTTTCGAAGACATTCAAATCGCGCGCAGATCCCTCTTTGACGACATGCATCGTCTGCACCGGCTTCAGGGCTTCCTCCTTGCCGTCCTTGTCCCTGCCCGGCACGGCACCAGGCAATCCCCTGTTCCACATTTCGGTACTGGCGAAAACCCCTGCCAGACCATAGTAATCCTTCATCGTGATCGCATCGTTCTTGTGGTCATGACAGCGCGCGCACGCAACGGTCATTGCCAAGAGCCCGCGTGTGACTGTGTCCACCCGGTCTTCCCATTCCTCCGCTTGAACTTCGAGCCTTCCCCGGTTGTAATACTTGGGCCCAAGTCCCAAAAACCCTAACGCTACCAGATTTTTCTCACCATCAGGCCCGAGCAGATCTGCCGCCAGCTGGTAGCGCACGAACTCATCGTAAGGCATATCACTGTTGAACGCATCGACAACCCACTGTCGGAAAAGGTGCGCATTCGGATAAAAATAGGCCGTGTCTTCCCCCACCTGGTGAGCCTGATCCTCGGCGTAGCGAGCGACGTTGAGCCACATACTCGCCAGTCGCTCGCCAAAATGAGGAGAATGCAGCAAGCGCTCGACGCTGTCAGAGTACGCCTCCTGCGGGTCCGGCGCTTCCTCCATGGCTTGAATTTCCGCATAGGTTGCGGGCAGGCCGCTCAAATCGAAAGTCACCCTGCGAAGCAACGTTCCTGGCGAAGCTTCCGCCGCAGGCTCCAGTTTCTGCTCCAGCAATTTGCGCCAGACCAACCGATCCAGCGGTCGCCTCACCCACTGTTCTGCAGCAGAATCGGTTAACAACTCGACTGAGCTGTCGATTTTGATGGGCTGGTACGCCCAGTGCGCACGCTCCGCGTTCCAGTCGAATACTTCTTCACCTTCTGCCGCCGACAGGCCTCCAAACGGCAACCAAAGTGTCAGGAAAGAGCATAAACGGATTTGAGCAGGAAGTGACTTCAAAGCAGCGACGAATTCGATGTCTATTCACGCTACCCCGCGACATTCGGAAAGGAAAGCAAGCTGACACGTAAATGGCACGCATCGGGGAAACGGCAACGCGGTGGACAAAAAATGCCGCCAGCGTAACGACCAGTATGTGGTATTCTACAGAGTTGGTATCCACAGTGGTGTCAGCGCCTCCAGTCTTCCATGCCCCAGGTAGATACATTCTCAGAACTCCAGATTGCCCGCAGTCGCGATGGCGATTTCTTCGAGTTGCTGCGCAATGACCTCGAGGTGGTTTGCCTGGCATACTTGAGTGCGAGGCAGTGCATGGTTGAATTGCATGTGTTTCACGCAGACGGAGGCGGCGGCCCGCATCCGGACGTCTTCATTCGGCAGGCGAGTGCCGCAGCCCGTATCCAGAATCCGCAAGCAGCCCGGGTGCTCGACTTCGGGGAAGACGACGGCGCCTGCTTCTACCTCTCCGAGTTCAGTGACGGCGAACTTTTAGAGGACTACATCGACCGCTGTGCTCCACTTCCCGAATCGATCGCGCTGGAACTGGTGCTCAATGCCGCACGCGGGTTATCGGCTTGCGCCACTGAATTGCCGGTGCTTGCAGGAATGGATCTGCTTCAGAGCAGGGTCAGACTTGATCACCCCAATGCGCAGTCGCTCACATTGAAAGTCGGCGGATACAGCTTCGGCAGCCGTAAAGCGGAGACGCTTGCTGCGGCTGGCGTGCACGAATACTACATTCGCTCCCTGGCAGAAGTGTTGATTTGGGCGGTAACTGGGAAGCAAATCAGTGTCGATGAGCTGACTGACGAAGACTCGATGGATTGGTCTGTCCCATCTCTCACATTGCTCGAAGCCCTGGCTGGTGATCGCCCATCGGTACGGTCACTGGACAGCGCGGCAGCTGCGATCGAAAGAACACTGGGAAGCGTTCGTCCTGATACCAGCGAACCCAGCCCACTCCCGGACTCCCTGCTTCCACTACTCCCACTGGAACCTTACCTCGTCACTCCCGAAGAGCTCCATGACTATCTGGGAGAGGACTACCCGTTGAGTGGCGATCCGCTGAATCCCCGCACCCCCTTGCGACTCACCACGATCGATTCCGAACTCCAACAGCGAGGTACAGTTCAACTGCTCCCAGCGGATGACGCGCTCCCGCCGGATGTCGCCGCGAAGCTTCAGAGCGCTATGGGGAAAGGCTCAGCCCTCGATCACCCAAACTTGATCCGCCTGCTCGCACACTGGCCGGACGAGAATGCCGGTTTCTTCATCGAAGAGGACGCGGGCAGCATCACTCTGGAAGATGCCATTGCATGGAAAGGAGGCTTCACACCCGAAGAAGCGGTGCTGGTTCTGCTACAACTGGAAACCGCAAGCGCCCAAGCCCTGGAATGTGGCCTGACTGCGGACCTTCGAGGCGCAGGGCAGATCGTCTTCCATTTTCTCGACGGAAATACGACCGAAGATCTGCCACTGAAATCCACGCTGCGAAACAAGCCGCTGTCGACCTGGCCAGCGTTCCGAATTCGTGTGCGGACGTATCCCACGTTGTTGTCAATGCTGCGCTGCCCATACGAGCTCGCCCGGCCAGTCGGCGCCTCCTGCCGCACGGAAGCTTTGGCTTTTGCCTGGTGGACGCGCCAGATGCTCGGAGCCAAGGCGTCATTGCATCCGAAACTGAGCGCGATGATCGACGATGTCCTCACCGGCAAAGCGGGCGCGACGATCCATACCGGGGCCGAATTCTTACGTGCATTCCAGGCACTCATCGAATCACCCCGCACTGGCACCAAGCCCGCCAATCGCCCACAATCAGTGGCTACCAATGCCGCAAAAATGACTTCGTTTAAAGGCAAGCGCTCGCTCCGAGCGACCCACGCCGTAGCGCGGAAGGAACCCGTTGCGCAGTACCACTCCGACAATGACGTTGACTGGGAAGATGGCGAGGAGATGGAGATGCCCGTTCCGGGCCTTGCCGAGGCGTTGTTCCAAATGGGAGGCAACGACTCACTCGCCGAATCCCCTGCGTGGAATGGATTCGATGATGGGGACGGGGGCGAGTCCGCTTCAGCACAAACAGACGAGGACGAAATGATGGACGCTTATGACAACGAACCCGCCAGCTCCCTCTGGCTTGTCATCATCGTCGTCCTGATCGCCCTGTTGCTTGCAGCAGTTTCTGCTCAACTCAGTGGCAACGCGTTCTGGTTGCGTTAGGGATTTCCGGGCAAGTCTACCGTCTCGTCGCTGTCCAACGCAGAAACGCTCGCGTAACATCCAACCGAATCCCCAGCTGCACGGTTTCCGGTTCCACTCCGGCCCGATCCAGAATCTGAGCACCGTCGAATACTTCGACCGACGCACCCGGATCGACCGTGCGAGAGGCTTCCAATCGCCAGGGGCCAGTGATTCACTCCATTCAAGTGCCAGGTCGACATCGTGGCGGCTCGCATGGTGATCAAACTCAATGAACCACTCACCGGCGTTTTCACCGATCTCGACCAAGTGCCCGAGCGGTGCCAGATCTGCAGATGACCTCCACATTGATCCGGCATTTCCCCGGAACCATCAGTCCACCGTCTTTCGAAACCTCGGCCCGCTCAGGCATCATTCCCAGCAAAAGCGCTGCCACATGCACCTGCTGCGGAGTCGCCGCCGTCGCAAAGAGAGGCTCATGAACCTTGCCCGAGTCTGAAACTAACGCGTATTCTATCATCCCTTCGGTCATATTGACCGTCGCCGGAATCGTAATCGTCCGCTCCTTCCGATCCAGCACTAAAGCACCCAGCTCGTAAACATCGTCACTGACCTGCCGGATCGCGATTTGCTGCCTCAGACCTTGTTCGGCCTCTTGACGGTCTACCGTCCTCACACTCCCCGCTCCCGGTGCCGCCGGCTCGATTTTCGCAGAAAATTTCCCCTCCACGTTGATCCGGCCCTGTTCAGGCCGTGGCAGAGGCTGCGATGGCGGTGCCCCCAGAGCAGAGGAAAATGCCATCGTGACCGTGCAAATAATGGCTTTGAGAACGTGAATCTTGGCCTTGAACATCGATAAAGAGCTTAGCAGACCCCAACTTACCACCACACTCAACCAGTCGCAATACTCACAGCCTGTGAGAGTTTCAACATGCCAGCGTGCGTCGCAGCGACAATAAATCCAGCACAATTGCGATCGTAATTTTCTTGTTGCAAACGAGTCTCAATTACTGTTTCGTTCTGGGAGATGCCAACCTTGGACGTCAGAGAACTCGAAACCGACAGCGCCATGACCCTCAGTCAGGCGAGCGTCGGGTGCGATTTTCGCATTCAAATCGTCTCCGGGCCGCAATGTGATCGGCTGCGGGATCTCGGTTTTTGTGAGTCTCTGCAAGTGCGGAAGCTGGCAGACGGGCGCAACATGATCTGCTCTGTCTGTGGCACGCGATTGGCGATCAGCCAGGAACTGGGTGAACAAGTAAAGGTAACTCCACTGTAGCCCGGGAGCCCTCACTCCCCCCACCCACACTTGGAACCCCGAGAAGTGAGCGAGACAACGCAACCAGCGCCAGATACGATCGCACTGGCAGGCAATCCTAACTCCGGCAAGACGACTCTTTTCAATGCGCTGACTGGCGAAGCCGCCAAAGTAGGCAACTACTCTGGCGTCACCGTGGCAGTAAAAACGGGAGAAATGTTCACGCCTCATGGCAAAAAACTCCGCGTTGTCGATCTGCCGGGGTGCTATTCACTGAAAGCGGGCTCACCAGACGAGAAAGTAGCATTCGACTTTCTCGTGGGCGGAGAAGAAAACGATCCAGCGAAGCAGCCGAAATTGGTCGTCTGCGTAGTCGATGCCTCGAACCTGGAACGCCACCTCAATCTTACGCTTCAGGTGATCGAACTCGGGCTGCCAGTGGTGGTAGCCTTGAACATGGTCGACCTGGCGGAAAAAGCCGGACTGCGCCTAGATCCGCAGAAGATATCCGAAGAACTCAGCGTGCCTGTGGTTCCGATGCAGGCAAACGCGGACAAGGGCGTGATCGATCTAAAACACGCGATTCGCCATCCCTTTCCACCTGCCGCCGACCCTCACTGGAAGCGCGACGGCGAAGACAGCGAAACGGCGGGTCGCTCGCGGCGGACGTTTATCCAGATGCTCTGCACGGTGGCAGCACGACGCCCGGAGCAGGATCAACTGACATTTTCCGACAAGATCGACGGCGAACTGCTGCACCCCGTTCGCGGCTGGATCTATCTGGCGGTGACCATGTTCGTCGTGTTCTGGGCAATCTTTTCCTTTGCGTCGATTCCGATGGGCTGGATCGAAAGCGCACAGGCATGGCTGGCCGGGCGAGTGAGCGGCATGATGGCAGAGGGCGATCTGCAATCACTGGTCACGGATGGCATCATCGGCGGCGTAGGCAGCGTGGTCATTTTCCTGCCGCAGATCGTGCTGCTGTTTTTGTTCATCGGATTGCTCGAAAGCTCGGGCTACATGGCGCGCGCAGCATTCCTCATGGATCGCGTAATGGGCCGCGTGGGACTGAGCGGCAAGGCATTCCTGCCCCTGTTCAGCTCCTATGCCTGCGCCATTCCAGGAGTCCTGGCAACGCGCACGATCGATTCCGCAAAGGAACGTCTGGTGACCATTTTCATCGCGCCGTGGATGAGCTGCTCCGCCCGGCTACCGGTTTACTTTCTCCTGGTTCCGATGTTACTCAGCCGAGATGAAGGCCATTGGGTACAGGCGCTTGTGCTGTTCGGACTCTATTCCATCGGCACTGGCACAGCGCTCATCGTCGCGAAGGTGCTGCGGAAGAAACTGGGGCCGGATGAGATTCCCAGTCACTTCATGCTTGAGCTGCCTCCGTACCGCGCTCCGCAGTGGAGCTACATCCTTCGCCACGTTTGCGGACGAGCGTGGGCGTTCTTGAGAAAAGCCGGCACCATTATCCTTGGCCTGACGATTCTACTGTGGGCACTGAGCACTTATCCTAAATCCACCAGCGACGATCCGAAAGAACAACTTGCCAACAGCGCCATGGGGCGAGTCGGAGCTGTGATCGAACCCATTGTTAAACCACTCGGCTTCGACGGGCGGGTCGGCACCGCCATCCTTACATCCTTTGCCGCCCGGGAAGTCTTCAATGCCACGATGGCCATTCTGTATCAAGTGGAAGAAACTGACGATGAGGAGGCCACTCGTTCGGCCCTGCGTGACCGCCTCGCTGCCGAAAAGCGAGCCGACGGCACCGCCATGTTCACCCCTCTCACCGTCATGAGTCTCTTGATTTTTTATATCTACGCTCTGCAATGCCTGCCCACCACAGCAGTCGTCGCCCGGGAAACGGGCTCCTGGCGCTGGGGGCTCGGTCAGTTCTTTTTCATGACCGCATTCGCATACGTGGCATCCCTGCTGGTATTTCAGATCGGAAAATTGTTTGGATTCTAAATATGGAAAATCCCGCCCAGTGGCAGAGCCTCGCAGCTCTCGCCATCGTTGCCATCACCCTGATCGCCTTTATCGTCCGAGCCGTAAGAAAAGTCGTCACTCCATCCGGCAAAAATGGCTCGTGTGGCGAAGGCTGCGGCTGCTCAGCTGCCGGAAAACCCGATTTTTCATCAAAAATCAAACCACCCGTGGCACCCAAGCCCTGACGGATCGGTGCGAAAAATCGTCAGGCTGGAGGAAAATTGCCCAAATCATGCCAATTGTGAGGCAGTTCCCACTTCACGGGATGTTCGCCTTGGAAATTGACACCCGCCTCTATTCACGTTTTAACTACCCTCATGAATCAGCGCCTGCGTTATTTCGCCCGTCCCCTACTCCTCGCTGCCGTCGGAGCCGCGCTCCTGCCATTGTGCTCTTGCAGCTCGACAAAACCGGGGATCACCAAGGTGAAGTCGTTTCACCTTACTGAAAGCGGGCCGAAGGCTGCAGCCGATCAGGCGATCCCCTTCGAGTACAAACACTACATGCACGGTGCCATCTCCTCCCAGGAGCGACGCGACCGGCAGGGGAACTACTACACCGTCATGTGGAAGGCCGACAATCCGGGCGCAGTCACGATCCGCTTCGACTACCGGCAGGGAGATTCCCGCAGCCAGTTACACAGCAAGGAAGTCACCGCCAACGGCAGCCACGGCACCGTTAAATTTGAAGTGAATGGGGCGGACTATCAGACCGGAGGCAAAGTCACCGCCTGGAAAGTAACGCTGCTTCAAAACGGTGCCACCATTGGCAGCCAGCAGTCGTTCCTCTGGGAGTAGAGTTTCGCTGACATTCGATTTTAGCTTTTAGCGCTATTTTACTGAGCCCCAGTAAGCGTCGCGGTCTTCGTCTACCGGCAACGCGAGGAATTCGCCCTTCTTAGGAGGAGGAAACCCTCTCTTAGTCGCTATGATGGGATCATCACCTTGACGGCCGAGAATCAAAGTTCCCTCTGCTGAGAGCTGCTTGCGCGCGTCCCACCCTCGTTTCATCGGGTCTTTCTGCCGGACAACCCCCTCAACAGCTGTTCTGGGAACCACCTTGCCGTGAATTCTGCGAAACAGTTCAAGCTTTCTTGCATACTCGCTTGGCTTGCTCATGGTCTCTTCCCGGATATCAGGGGCAAGTTGCGCGATAAAATTGTGTGGCAGTGCACCCTCCTCGACTATCCACTGGATGGACTTTTTGCCCTCGGCACTGAGCGACTTTTTTATCCCGGTTCTTACGGCTTCGTAGAAATCCGGGTTCTGCGCGTATGATTCCTACCCAGAACTTGGATCGGGAATCGTCGATTCTTACAATTAATTGCTTACGACCTTCCAGATTTCAACAAGGCGAACAGCACAATCCACCTCTACCGCCATCACCTAGACGAACTACCCGCTGCCGCAGTGGAGTCGAAATCGGAGGACAACGGGAAACCTCGACCAGAATCGGAGCAGAGGTCCCAGTAGAGATCTGACTTCACAACTCCATTCGAAGAAAGTGACGGCGCCGCAGATCAGCTCACAGGACAACCGGACTCCGCAATTTGGGAAAAAATCGGTACGCCCGGCTTACTCTTTCTCTGGATTACTGGTTGGATCACGGGAATCGAGCTTTGAGTTTGAGGGAATTCATGCAGGGCGATTCGTCTGATTCAAACTTCCCTGGAAGTTTCGCTGCCGACGAGGACGTCGGCGCTCTCAGCGTTATCGCTCTTCATCCGAGGCATCTTCCTCTGCCTCCGAGCGCAGCTCTTTGAGCTTGCGGCGGACGAAGCTGGATCGCAGCTCGTCTGGAGAATCTGGATAGGCGTCGGCGTAGTCTGCGAGTGACTGGCGAAACTCTTCCTGCTTGGTCGGATTGAGGGTTTCGAAGAGGTTGAGCAATTCCTGATCGAGATGCTTCATCAGCTCCTGAACGGGTTCGCCATCGGGTTTCTGTCCGGGTTTTGCTGCACGTCTTCTCTGACGCCGGATGATCTCGGGCTGCAGTTGCTGGGGATTGAAGCGAATGGCGACCTGTTGTGAACCGGTGTCGACGGTGGCCACCACGTTGCGCAGGTTCCCCTTCCCTTCCACCGACACAAGCGACCAGCCTTGCGCGTTGGGCTCGTTGCTGACGACAAAGCTCTCGTTGGTCGCTGTGTTGAGCACGGTCACGACTGCGCCGTCGGTAACCTTGGCTACACCTGTGAGCACCAGCGAATCAGAGAGACTCAACACACGCCGAAATGGCGGGGCATCTTTCAATGCTTTAAAAACATCGGTATCCAGAACCTTAGGGAGATCATTCTCCGCTGCACCGCGGGCCTGAGCGCCAGCGCTGGACAGGGATGCTGCGGCGAGCATACCGGTGATCCCGATTGAAGTCAGTGATTTCATTGCTGTTGTCATGTTAGGGTTGAAACCATCTGGACAATGTGAAGCGGCAATCCATTTCGAGTTTTGGCCTGCCTGCCTCGTAGGTATCAAGCTGGAGGTAGCTGAAGTATTGAAATTTTTCCGGTGACTGCATTTCTGACAGCCAATCGTAGATCGCTTGATCCGGCCCGTTCGATTGAATCGTCACCGACACGACTTTGTGGAACTTGCTGCCATTCGCAGGCTTCTGTAACGTCTGAGTATGAAGACGAATGCCGCGTTCCCGCGCGGTGGATTGAAGATATTCCAGCAGTGCACTTTGCTCTGCACCGAAATCAGACATCTTTGGCATGTGCGCATCCAACCACTCGTCTTTCGGCAGCCAAAATGCCTGCTCCGGCGCATATGCGAGGTTCGACGCCAGCTGGTCTTCGAGCTTGGAGAGCTTGTCCTTAACCTCTTTCTCCCGAGCTTTGTGCTTGTTCCACATAATCACGTTCAAAACAGTGAAGATGACGACAAACGTGAGCACCAACAGGATTAATTCAGATGTTCGCAGTGACCGCATGATGAGTTAACGTAGCTTGCCTTTGATTTCGAAACTGGCCCGGCTGTCCCTTTGCAGGGTCGGCTGTGGCATCTCCCAGTTGTAGACTTTTAATTCCTCGTCCTCTTTCATCAGCCGCAGCATCTCGTAAGCGGCCGCGGTATCTCTGGCGGCTCCTTTTACGACGACTTCCTTGATTTTGGATTCGAAATCTGTGATCCGGACGCCACCACCGGGCATGACCCTGGCGATGTGAGAAAGGTGCACCAGCGGGTAGCGCTTGGGCTCCAGCACGGGACGCAGCGCGTTCCAGCGCGCCTGTGCCTGCTGGACTTTCGCAGCGACATCTTTGGTCTGCTCCACCTGCTTTTCAAGACTGGGAATCTGTGATGCGAGCGCATCCAACCTGCTTTTCATCCGGTGAATCACCACCAGATAGGCCATGGCCAGTACCGCAATGAGCGCGATCACCATCCAGGTGCGGCGGCGGCGGGCGCGTGTTTTTTTGACAGAAGCAGGAACCAGTTCCCCAGCGCTCTCTGACGATGCCAGTGCCGGCGATGGCGCAGGCCTGGGCCGGAGCTCAACCGGAAGATTCAACTCAGCACGGAACTTGCTGAGATCTTCCTCCGTGCAATCCGCCCATACGACAAGGCCATTGATCCGCGAATCAATGACCCCTTCGCCCTCAAGCGCCATGCGAGTCAGATTGACCTCCTGAGCCGCACCGTTTTGCAGGCGCTCAACCGGGCCGATCACCTGACTGTGGACCAGCTTGCCATCGCAACCGGCACTCAAAATGAGCTGTCCGTGTTCCTGTGAAAGCAGCAATTTGTTCTCAGGCAGTGGGAAGAGGCGGGTGGACGCGGTAAATCCACGGGCATTGGCAAGCTCAAGCCCATCCGGGAGATCCGACATCACATCGACACTAACATACGTGTCATCGCCATCACTCCGGCTGGGTAATGTATGGCAGTCGAACAACGTCTCCTTAGCCGAACCCCGCGCCATGCCCCGGCGCTCCAGCTGGGAGTATGCCATCTTCCTCATCACTAGCGGATCTTTGGTCGGAAGGCTGAGGCCGATGGTTCGACAGTAGCGTGCCGGAACACCGACGACAGTGCCTGGACCCGCGACCTTTGCATCGAATGGCGAAGCGACAGATTTCTTCAGCGTGCAGGAGGTGTTGCCACACATCCACACTTCCCAGCCTTCAGTCTGAGAGGGTAGCAGTAGTGTCCGGGCTTTCGGCATCAGGGTTTTCAGTGGTTGGATCAGCAGAGCTACCGTCGGTTGGCAGGGCTGCAAGGAAAGGTTTACTGATCTCGGGCTTTTCGCGCAAGACCCGTATGCCCGGACCGACGATTGCGATCAGGGTCTTCGAGTAATCACTCACCGATCCCCGGCTTTCGATCCGTTGAATCGGATGGCTTAAGGTAATGAGGGGCTCAAGCCGCGCAAATTTTCTGGCTTCCAGCTGAAGGAAATTCCTGAGCGCTGCCATGCTGGCGAACCGCTCATCATCGTCAGTATAGCGAATCCCGTCTGCACCAAGGCGAAACTTGATCACTCGATCAACGTACGCACCATCGGTGATGAAGAGCACTGAGAGCAACTCCCAGGGTGCCTCGTGGATATCTATTTTGCCGTCTCCATAGAGGGTGAACGCATCCCGCCAGTCAGGCTTCAGCTGGTCAAGCTCCTCCATGCCTGGTACCTGCAGCATTTCCTCGAGTGAATCAAACGGCCGGTTTCGCGGATACTCAGGAAAACCCAGAGCCACGTAGTAGTCATTCTCCGCGCCTTGAATCCGCGCGTCGTTGTCTACGTCGATCCAGTCAGAAATACAGTCGACCAGAGCCGTGGATTTATCGAGATCCAGCCCCCACCGGCCAAACAAATCGCGACACACTCTCCGCAGTTCTGGAAGAGCGGGGAGCTGATTGACGGCGAGGCGCGCGCCTTCGTTGGAAATGGTAACGGAGTAGCTCTTGGCGGCGCTTACGCTCTGGGCCAGCAAAGGATCGCCGGCCTGAATCTGTGGATGGAGCGCCAGCGTGATACCGGACTCAGCCAGCTTGCGGGCCTGGAAATCCTTTTCGGCAACGATGTCTTCGTCGAGCCCGAAATCCATGTACTCGACTAGTCCGATCACTGCGATCGACATGATCATCATGCTCCAGATCACGATCATGAGGCTCGACCCACGATCACCTTTGAAGCGCCAATGTGAGACGGACCTAGAGTAGTTCATAGACCACTATTTGCGGGGTGGTTCGCCCCTTTTGAAAGATCGATAGCTGCAGGCGTTTGGGCTTCCCGGCACCAGCCTTGTCCAGCCACTGCTTTTTACCCGGATCCCAGACATGCCACTGCAAGCCGGAAAGCTCCGGCATCAATTCCATCCAATAGCGCCCTTTCTCATCCTTCACCAGCATCGGATTCTCATCAGGTTCCAGATCCGCTCCAGATTGAGCATCACGCTTCTGGAAGAAGTCGGGGCTGCTGAGCCCGAGATAATACAATGGTGGAGGGGTCGCATCAGCGTTCGGATCTTCCGAATCGGGCTTCTGCGCTACAGGTTCGGCCGCCTGACCCGCAGCGACCAACGCTGGAGGTAACTCTGGACGACGGAGACCAAGAGTAATTTCTTTTTTGTCACGCACCGCATTCGCTCCGAACAGAAAGGCATCCGGCGCATTGCGAATGACCAACTCCTGCATCAACGGATCCTGCTCGATGACCCTCAATTCAATCTGGCCATTAACCGGAAAGGTTGCAAAAATCCGCCGCAGTTCCTCGATGAATGCCTTGCTGCGCCGGTTTTCTTTTTGAATCGCCTGCACTTCGATCGTCGCCTGCGTTGAGCCGCCAACGATTGCGAAAATCATTCCCGTCAACAGCGACAGGATCGCAAGTGCCATGATCACTTCCAGCAGCGTAAATGCGCTGGCTGGCGTCAGGCGGCGGTGTGGCTGGAAACTAACGCTGGACATAGACCTCGACTGTCTCCTTTGCCGCCTCTCCATTGCTTTCAAACTCTGCGATCGCACGCAACACATACAGACCATTGATGGGCTCTTTCTTGCGATTCACCCACTTCAGCTCCTCCAGTTCTGTGCGGTAGTGAATACCACTGCCCTGGTCGTCGACGCTGAAGACCATCTCCTCACGCTTCTCTTTTTGCTTTGCCTCTACCAGCAGGGCCTGCAGGCGGTTCCGCATATTCTCCTGCTGAGTGAGGAAATTCATCGCATCAATCGATGCATTGATCGCTTCGGCCATGCCAACGACCGCGATCGAAAACACGGTCAACGCAATCAATGTCTCGAGCAGCAAATAGCCACCTGCGCCTGGATTGCGACGCTTCACCATCTGGAGGCGTCGGCTCATTTGTCCTTCTCCTCCGGAGGCACGTAAAATTTTTCGCGAAGCACTTCGCCAGTAAGTGGATCGAACTGGATCTCGAAGAAACCATCACCTATTTCGGAGCGAACCTGCAGAGGATTGCACATTCCGGTCGGTTGAAAAACCCAGCGCCGAAAGTAGTCGTTCTCGACTTTGTTCCACTTCGGGTCGCCCCAGAACAAGAGGGTCAAATCGATATCGACTGGTTTCTTGAAACTCTTCAGCCAGGTGTCCCGCCGCATGGCGACTTTTGCCTCGGGCCTTCCTTCATTGATCTCCGTCAGTAGATTCGGCGCAGCCTCGACAACTTGCCCATCTCCCGTTGTCGCACCCGATCTCTCCACCGTATCAGTCGCCACACCCTCGGCATCCTGTGGCTTCTGCATTTCGATCAACAGTTGCTTAAAATCATCACGGTTTCGATACGAATTAAAGTAGCGCAGCGCGTAAAAACCCTCAGCATCAAAAACGATCTGATATGCCTCCTGTTCAATCATCGCTTTGGAGCGCACTTCCTGCACCATATCGGCCAGGGCATCGATGGGTTTCCTGGCATTGCGCTCGTCGCTCACTCCCTGCATCGCAGGGATGGCAACGCCGACGATTACCACGATGATCGTCATAGCGATCACCAGCTCAATCAGCGTAAATCCATCACGACGTGCAGGCACCAGTTGCTGGGCGGGTTATTCTTCACTATCTTTCCCTGCTCTTTTCCAATTCCCAAGGTCGTCATCGCTTTCGACGCCATCGGCACCAAGCGAGAACAAGTCGTATTTTTGTCCGCTGCGAGCAGCCGGATAGAGATACTGATAAGGACGATTCCAAGGATCCTTTGGCACCTCATCGAGCAACTGCGACCAGCGCTCCGGGATAGGCTCTTTGTCTGGCAACGAGACAAGCGCCATCAACCCCTGTTCAGTCGTCGGCGGTTGGAAATTGCGGGCCTCATACAGCTTCAACTGGGTCGCAATCCCCTTGACGTCACTTTCAACCCGCATCTCCCGGGCCACATCGTCGGTTCCACGCATCATGTAGATCACGGTGCCCACGAGCACTGAAATGATGGTCAATACGAGTACGATTTCAATAAGGGTGAAACCTCCAGGACTACGATAGGCAGATTGGTATTGTGTTACTTTCATTGGCGATGAGATTGAATCAAAGGTCAGAATTAAGACGACGTTCGGAGCACATGCGACGTTGATTGATTCTTGAGATGTAGAACGGAAACAATCACGACTGCCCTGCAGGTCAATGCCCCCCTGGATTGCGAATTCCCTTAATCGAGGTAAAGATGCCAGTTACAATCGAATAGGCGACGACGGTGACGATTCCTGCCATGAAAACGATGATGATAGGCGAAATAAGGGACGTCAACCGGCTGATTCGGCGATCCAGTTCCTTATCATAGCGAGCGGCCGACTTTTGTAATGCCATGCCTAGCTTGCCAGTCTGCTCACCTACAGCAATCATATCCGATAGGAGAGTCGGAAAGTGCTCTGTCTTACGTAAAGCTGCTGAAAGCCCCATGCCACCGCTTACATCGTAAACGACCTGCTCCAGCAGCTCCCGGTAAAACTGGTTTGTCGTCGCCCTGGTCATCAGTCGAAGCCCCGACAATAAGGGCACGCCATTGATCACGAGATTTCCTAATGCCTGGCAGAAGCTGGCAAGGAAGCGGGTGAGCATGACCGGCCCGATCAGTGGAATGCTCAACTTTACCCGGTCCCACCAGACCCTTCCAGCAGGTCTCGCTACAGTGCAGCGAAAAGCGATGAAAACCACGATGGTAGTGACGAGAGCCACCCACCAGTATGCCGCCATGGCGTGGCTGAATTTAACGAGCATCTCCGTCACGAATGGAAGCTTCTGCCCGGTCTTTGCAAGCATCCCTGTCAGACGCGGCATGAGCACCAGAGAGAATACCACCATCAGGCCGATACAGGCGGCTATCATGAACGCCGGATAGATCATGGCCTGTGTCACTCGCGCGCGCAGCTCGTGGAGAATGGTCATATTCTCCGCCAGGCGGCGCAAAATGGATGTCAGCGAGCCACTGGCCTCACCGGCAGCGACAAGGTTGCAATAAAGGTCATCGAAACTGGGAGAAACGCTCTCCAGCGCCACCGATACCCGCGCTCCCTCCCGCAGCTCTTCACGAAGCAGGCGACTGACTTCCCTTACCTGCTCGCTGTCCTGGCGATCCTGCATGATGGCGAGCGCTTGCTGCAGTTGCAGACCAGCATCAAGCAAATCAGCCAGTTCCTCCGTAAAGTAGATGAGCTGCGCCCGAGTCAGCTTTGGCTTTTCGCTGGTACGGCGTCCGGCTGCCTCCTTCCGTCTGTCCGCTCCGGAGCCGGAGGCGGATTTCACTTCGATCGGATTTAGTTTGCCGTTTGCGAGATGCTCATAGACCTCACGCCTGGAGGCAACCGTCACCTGCCCCGTAACGGTTTTCCCTTTCTCATCAATCGCTGTGTAACTGAAAACTGGCATCTAGGCTCCGAAGATTAATCAGTGGCGGGCTGACAACTTTAAAGCTTCTGTCGACTCAAATGCTGCCGGAGTTCGACTGTCACGATCCTGATCCGCAGCGGTAACCAGGATAATTTCTTCAATGGTGGTCAAACCGTCCATCACCTTCATCCAACCGTACTGGCGCAATGGTATCATGCCATCTTCAAGTGCCTGCGCTCGGAGGCTAGGTACTGATGCACGACTGGAGATCAGCTCTGTCATCTCCGGTGTAATGGTGCAAATTTCCATGATCGCCATGCGACCGCGGTAACCGGATCCTCGGCAATCCCTGCAGCCAACCGCACGCATCGCCTTGTTTTTCTGGCTCGCCGGAAATCCAACGCGCTCGAGGTAGGCATCCGCGTAGGCGTCCTCCTCCACAGGTAGCTTGCAGTTCGAGCAGAGCGTTCGTACCAGCCGCTGGGCAATGAATGCACGCACCGATGTCGCGATCAGGAATGGCTCGATCCCCATATCGATCAAGCGAGTGATTCCAGAGACGGCGTCATTGGTGTGCAGTGTACTAAAAACAAGGTGCCCGGTGAGCGCCCCGCGAATCGCAATATCCGTGGTCTCTAAGTCCCGCATCTCGCCAACCATGATCACATTCGGATCTCCGCGCAGAATACTGCGCAGGCCTGCCGCAAAGGTCAGGTTGATCTCCGGCTTCACGGCAATCTGCACCAGACCATC
>JAGROY010000303.1:21645-33869 GCA_020439995.1 Verrucomicrobiia bacterium | reverse complement strand
GTGTGCAGTTGCCTCACACCGTCGGGACACCGGAAGGTTCCTGGCGGAGCATTTGTCGCAACGACGTCACAGTATCACGCTCATCGACGAATCGCAGAGCTTGATGGCTTCGCTCAGTGATGTGCTCGATGTTGCGACAATCGCGGGAGGCGGAGCTGAGGCCAACGTGCTGGCGGAGGCGAATGTCGCTGAGGCCGATCTCTTCATCGGCTTAACGAATCATCAGGACGTCAATCTGGTGGCTGCCTCGCTTGCAAAAGCGATGGGGGCAAAAAAGACGATTGCCCGTGTCGACTTGTCGCTCCAGTATTGCCAATGGTTGTTTGATTACCGGAGTCATTTCAATATCGACTACCTGTTCAGCGGCGAACAACTTACCGCGACGGAACTCAGTAAGTATTTTTTGAATCCTGAGTCCTCGACTTCGGAGCAAATCGGCAAGGGACGGATTAAGGTGCAACAGGTGTTGGTGAGCGCGGCAAGCGAGTTGTTGGGAAAGCCGCTGAGTGAGCTGACTCTGCCTCCCCGTGTCCGACTGGCAGTCATTCATCGTGACGGCAAAGTGATCATCGCGACTGGGGCGGACATTCTTGAAGCTGGCGATTCGATTACGCTGTTCGGCGAACAAAACAACGTGGAGAAACTGGCGAGTTCTCTCAAATCAGAGAGCGCTCAGTCACGGTCCAAGAAGGTGACCATCTACGGTGGCGGTGACTACGGATTGGCGCTGGCTCTGCTGCTGGAGAACAAAGCCTACCGCGTACGAATTATCGAGAAAGACGCGACTCTGTGCAAAGCAATCGCGCAGCGCCTGCCCGATGCCGTTGTGCTTCAGGGCGATGGTCGTTCAGTGTCGCTGCTTCAGGAGGAACAAATTGAGACAACGGACTTTTTCATCGGAGCCAGCGCGAACGATGAAGACAATGTGATGGCTTGTCTTCAAGCGAAGAACATGGGCGTGAAATTTGTCATTCCCATCATCCATAGCGCTGACAACTCTGCGGTGATTGCCCAGAATGTGAAGCAGTTCGGGTTTCTTGCTGCCGTGAGCCCCCGTCACGTGAACATGCAGGACCTCGTGCGCTTTGTGGAGTCAGACGATTTTCATTCAGTAGGGCAGTTGTCGAATGATGTGGAGCTGATCCAGTTCACCGTGCACGAGGACGCAACCGTGGCCGGGAAGGCAGTGAAGGATGTGGCGTGGCCGAAGGGTAGCAACCTGGTGACTTTTCTCCGCAACGAAAAGGTGATCGTCCCTGATGGAGGTGACGTGATTCTCGCTGGAGACTCACTCTACGCTGTGGTGTTACCCCACGCCCGGAAGCGCCTGCTGAAGCTGCTAACCCGCTAAGTGAATTACCACAACATAGTCAAAGTCATTGGAGGCTTGCTGATACTGCTGGGTTTCATGCAATTGCTCTGCATGCTCTACTGCTGGTATGTTCCAGAGCCAGATGCCTTTCGGGCCTTGATGATCTCCGCTGGTTCTTCAGGAGTTGCTGGAATCGTCTGCCTGACAATTGGCAGCAGGACACGGAAAGAATTGCTGAGGAAAGAGGCGATAGCAGTAGTCGGCCTGGGGTGGACGGTTTGCGCGGTATTCGGCGCACTTCCTTACATGTTAGCCGAGCCGCGCCTTGGTTTCGTAGACGGTGTCTTTGAAGCGATGTCTGGATTTACCACGACCGGGGCCTCTGTGATCGCCGACCTCGATCAGATCCCGCGAGGAATTTTGCTGTGGCGTGCGCTCACACAATGGCTTGGTGGAATGGGGATTCTCGTGCTCTTTGTTGCTCTGCTTTCGTCATTTCGGATGGGCAGCCGCGCCATCTTTCGACATGAATCATCAGCGCAGGATACCGATGGAATCGCTCATCAATCGAGCGAGCTGGCGTTGCGCCTGTGGAAGATCTACATCGTGCTCACGGTCGTCTGCTGTGTGGGCCTCAAGTTGCTGGGGATGTCGCTGTTTGATGCCGTTTGCCACACCTTTGCTGCCATTTCCACCGGAGGGTTCGGCACGCATAACAATAGTATCACTTTCTTCGACAGTTTTCCCATCGAGCTGTGGTTGACGCTCTTCATGCTGCTGGGCAGTATCAACTTCGTCCTCTATGCCTGGATACTGCGCCGGGGATGGGACCGCTTGAAGAAAGATGAGGAGTCCAAAGCGTTCCTCTGGATTGTCGTGATTGCGACGGTGGTGATCGCGATCAATTTGTCGATGGGCGGCACTGATCACTCCTTGATTCATGCCTTCCGGATATCGCTGTTTCAGGTAGTTTCAATTATGACAACATCTGGATTCGTTACGGCGGATTTCGATGTCTGGCCGCCGCTGTCGGTCGAGATCCTTTTGCTCCTTATGATCATTGGCGGTTGTGCGGGCTCGACTGCGGGCGGCGTAAAGCTGAGTCGGTGGATCCTGTTCATGAAAAGCGTCAAATTGCAGCTTTCAACATCTTACCGGCCGAACCGGGTAGTGAGTCTTCGTCTGAATGGCCGTCCTGTTTCTGACGCTGTGCGAATCGACACGCTGTTCATTGTGTCGCTCGCAGGGGTTACTGTGCTGCTTGGCACGCTGGCGGTCACGGTGATGGAGCCGACGTTCGATATGAGGAGCAGTATCTCGGCAGTTCTGGCAACGCTTTTTAATATCGGCCCAGGTTTGGGTAGGGTGGGCGCTACGCACAATTTCTCGGAGCTGGCTCCGTATACCAAGGTGTTACTGACCCTGCTCATGGCGCTGGGTCGACTGGAGTTTTATGCAGTAATGGTGCTTTTCATGCCATCCCTGTGGAAGAAGTATTGAGCGGCGACTACCGCTTTTGCTTCCACCTGCCATCTCCCACTGAAAGCACTTCGATCTGCACGCGGGTCAGGCCCTTGTCCTTAAAACCCAGCTTCGCAGCTGCCCGCGGGGTAACGTCAAGTATTCGATTACCAGCTTAGGGGCCGCGGTCGTTCAGTCGAAGTTTCACCGTTCGACCATTCTCCAGATTGGTGACTTTGACGTGGCACGGTAGTGGCAAAGTCCGGTGCGCACCTGCGAGGGAGCGGGAACTGAAGCGTTCTCCGAGCGCTGTAGTGCCGCTGACCAGTCCAAACATTTTCCGCTCGTCGTACCACGATGCCACACCCACTTCCTGGTGCCGCAGAGCCTGGTCGACTCCGAGAGGAAAGTAGCGCTGGCCGGCGATCGTGTAGGGGGCGTTCTTGTAACCCTGATAGTTGCCGTTGGAGCACCCTGACAAACACACTAGGAACGCGATAGCGACGTGTTCGATTTTCATCATTCTTCTTCAAGCTGTCAGCGTTGGCCCCAGCCCCCCTTGCGGGCAGATTTTGCGCGGGCTTCCACGCCTCTCAGTTCATCACGAAACTTGCGCCAAGGGGTGCCCGTCGGCAAGTCAGTGCCTTTCGTGTGAATGCGTCCGAGTCCACCGGCGATCAAGTCCTCACAGAGGTATCGCGTGCCGGCACTCTTGCCGCCATCGGACGGGAGCATGACAAAGCCGTAAAAACGTTCGCTGTCAAAAACGCGTTCCCATTTCGTCGCCACCTCGAATGGCCCTTTCCCAAGCAGTTTCATCGTGAATTCTTTGGCAGCGATTCCAGTCTTGATTGCAGCATCATCGCTAATCTTAAAATATTCCGCCTGCTCATGGATGCGCTTGCCATTGTACTGGTGGCGGCGTTTCTCTGGACAGTCAACGAAGTAGAGCCGCAGCACATATTCATCACTGCCGTGCCGGATCCGGAAGCTGTCACCGTCATTGTTCCTGTCTTCCGCGATCACGCACCCACGCAGGATTTGGAATTTTCCAAGCGACTCTTTTGCTGCAGGTTTCGAGGAGATCGTGGGAATGGAGCTGTCTCCTCCTGGACGGAAGTCACCTGATTCGTCAATCCAGCCAAGCTTCTTGCCAAGCATGCTCAGTCCCGCCAGTGCCAGAACGATCAAAATCGTCATCAGGCGGCTTTTCTCTTTGCGTCTCATGTGGTTTGGTAGCCCTGCATCTGCATGTCTGCAAGTCCCAGCACTATCCCATCGCCCCCTCCACAGCCAAGCCGCCATGGTTTTGGTTTTCGCAACCTGCTGCCTGTGGATCGCCCGGGTCTGATTCTGGCACCTATGCAGGATGTCACGGACCTGCCGTTCTGGACGGTCATTCATCCCTACGGTGGTCCGGACATCTACTTCACGGAATACTTCCGGGTGCACCTGAATTCCAAGCCGGAGCGACATATTCTCAAAGCTCTTGACGAAAATCCCACTGGCCGTCCTGCGATTGCTCAGATGATCGGGCAAGACATCCCGCATCTCATTCGAACCGCCCGCGAGCTACAGAGGCATCCCATCGCCGGCATCGATTTAAACCTTGGCTGTCCGGCTCCCATTGTCTGTCGCAAAGATGCTGGTGGGGGCCTGTTGCGAAATCCGGGTAAGGTGGACGCTATCCTGGCTGCGTTGCGTGACGCGATCGAGGTGCCTTTCACTGTGAAAACAAGAGTGGGCTACGATTGTTACACCGAATTTGACCGCTTGCTCGAGGTTTTTGCAAAGCATCCGATTGACGCGCTCACCATCCACGGAAGGACGGTAAAGGAGAAATACAAATCGCCCATCCACTACGCGGAAATTCGAAAAGCAGTCGATGCTCTCGACTGTCCTGTGGTCGCGAATGGGAATATCGTCTCGGTCCGCATGGCAGGGAAAACGCTTGCGGAGACCGGGGCCGCAGCGTTGATGATCGGGCGTGGTGCAATTCGGAATCCATGGATTTTTGCCCAGTGCAGGTCTGCTGCGAGTTCAGATGAAGCTGGCCATGCTCCCAGCCTTCGCGATCTTCTAGGATACATTCGTGCGCTGCATTCAACTACTCGGGCGGAAGATCCGGAGGCAACCGACCTTCAACACACGACGATGATGAAGCGCTACATGAATTTCATCGCGACAGGACTGAGTAAAGGCGACGCGCTTCTCAACGGCATCCGCAGATCTACTGGCAGCCGCGAGTTCTTTGATCTCTGCGAGCAGTATCTGGATTCGGATGCTCCGATGCCGGACGAGCCTCCAGTGACTTCGGCTGTGTTTGCCGGGCTGGTGGAGCAATGAATGGGTTGGTTTGGAATGTGCCTGCTTCACCGCATCGACGATGCCCCTTTGCGCGCGCATCGTGAAGCCAAGGTCAGCCCCCATCGCCGTGGATTGGCATCGTGCTTGGAGCGTGGTGGGTGTGGGTGCAGTTGATCAGAACATTGGATCAGCGATTCCGGTTGCTTCGCCGATTTCTGTGACTGCTGAATCGAGAATGTCTCAGGCCAGGTGATCATGAGGATATCGGGCGTCACTACGGCCAGGTTCACACCGGATTGGTGAAGCACCACAGCCATTGTCCGAGGCGCTCCTTCCTGGCCTCTGGTACCACCGGATGAATTCCGCCGGCGATTGCCATATTGTCCTCCGCCTTCAGTTTCACCGCTGCCGATCCAACCCGGACACCATTTCCAGCGAACATCGGAAACGTCGAGAATTCGATGAGATTCCGTTTTAGCGCATCTGCGGCGGTGCCGAGAACAGCATGCGGCGCGGGTGAAGGAACAGTTGAACAGGCTTGAAAAAAAGCATAATCACACCGCCCACCGCATGTAGAAGTGCGAACAGGGAACAGCAAATGATTGCCACAGTGGATGGCTCAAGAACCGCTCGATGCGGGGAGATCCACGGAGCGGCACCTGTGACAAGCGCAAGTAAAAGCAGGAACCCTCCATAGGCGAGACGCACGCCCCAGTTGCCCCCAAGCAGCGCCAGAGAGAATCCGGTAATTAATACAAAATAAATCGGACCGCCCACATTTGCTGTGTTGGTGGCGCTGAGTGATTGTTTCCAATCTGCGCGAGCCATCTCCAGGATATCCGGTGCCAGTGCCTTCTGCTCTTCAGCGCTTAAGAAGGTGCCAGGGTCCGCCTTGGCTAAGACCATCATCACGATCAAACCTATGAAGCACTCGGTCACCAAAACCGACCAAGTGTAAATCCGACCTTTGTGAATGTCCTCGGGATCCATAGATTTGAGTTGGGTGTTTTAGCTGAGCTTCCACCCTCCGTTCATTTTGGGCATGAGGTAGGCGTTGGCAGCTGGATCGTCAAATGTTTCTGCGATGGGATCAAATTTAAGGGGACGCTTCAGAGTAGCCGCGATTGCCGCAATGTGACAGCAGGTAGCTGCACGGTGAGCAGCCTCAGCAGTTGCGGCAGTCTCCAGCTTTCGTGAGAGAACGCAGTCGATGAAGTTCCGGTGGTGCTGTGGCGAATCGTAGAGCTTGAGGTCGCTGTCCTTCAGCTTGACGGTGCGCAGAGATTTGGGCTCAGTGATGAGTTTGGTGTTCTCACTGAACACGGAGCCCTCGCTGCCGATAAATTTGGTTCCCCACAGTTCCGCATTATCGGTGGAGATCATCGTCATCTTGACTCCGTTCGCATACTTGTAGTCGATGCGGAACTGCTCAGGTGCATCGTAGTAACTGTTGCTGCGGGACTTTACGTCTGCAGCCTCGACTTCGATGGGAGCTGTGTCGTCGGTGCCATTGCCCCACTGGGCCACATCGAGAAAGTGCGCGCCCCAGTCAGTGATGTAGCCGGGCGCGTATTGATTTACCCAGCGGAAGTTAAAATGGACGGAGCCAGCGCGGTAGGGCAAGGGCTTCGACGGGCCTTGCCACATTGCGTAGTCCAGCTCCACCGGTGGCTCGGTGGCAGGTTCTGATCCGGTATAATCTCCCTGAATGCCAAAGACTCCTGGCACCGCGACTTCGATTTTCCCCAACGTGCCAACGTATCCGTTGCGCACCCACTCACAGCCCATTCGCGTGTGAATGCTGGAGCGCCGCCAAGTGCCGCATTGCAGCACGCGCTTTGTCTCCTTGATCACATTGCTGACGTGTCGGCCTTCTCCGATCGAGCTTGCCAGCGGCTTCTCGCAGTAGATGTCTTTGCCTGCCCGGGCTGCTGCGGTAGTAATGATGGCGTGCCAATGGTCGGGTGTCGCGATCATCACGGCATCAATGTCATCCCGCGCGATCAGCTCCCGCCAGTCACCGTATCCTGCTTCGGGAGGAAGCTTGGCCATCTCAAGCCCGCGGGCGAGGTGGTTCTTGTCGACATCGCAAATGGCAACGACCTGGACGCGCGGATCGTTCAGAAAGGCTCCCAAATTCCCGCTACCCTGGCCGCCGACACCAATGAATCCCATCGTAACCCGCTCACTCGGTGGTGGCGTTTTGTCATCGGCAAGAACTGAAGAGCGAAGGATCGCTGGCCCTGCCAGTGCAGCGCTCCCTGCGATAAGAAAGTTTCGACGTGTTGTCATGGAAGGGAAGTATGTTGTTCTCGGTACTCCAAGGTCAATTCCCAAAAATCGGGCCTGCCGTTTATACTTTGCGTCGGAGCCAGCGTTCGATCTTGCCTCCTCGGAGGTCGAGTCCCCATTCGATCCAGCGGGGGACGTCGTCACGGCGGTGGGAGGCTACTACTACGGTTGTGCCGCGTTCCATTTGCCACTGAACTTCGTTCCAGAATAATTCCCGGGAAGCGGCATCGAGACCATCCGTAGGTTCATCAAGCACCAGCAGGCGAGGTGCTTTTACAAGTGCACGGGCGAGTAGCAGCTTCCTCGTCTGCCCGTAGGAAAGTTCCCCAAAGCGCTTGCGCAGTAGGTCTTCAATTCCAAGCTTGCGGGCGATGCGCACGGTGAGCAGTTTTTCGCGATCAGAGGGAGCTGATACCTGGCCGATGGTGTCGTGGAACCCTGATAGGATGATGCGTGCTCCGCTGAGCTCCTCAGGAAAAAGGGCGTGCATTTCCGGATGGAAAAATCCTATCCGACGCCGGGCTTCCTGCACGGTGACCGTGTCCCGACCGAACCATTCCTGTTTGCCGCTTGACACGAAATCGCCATAAATCGCCCGAAGCAGCGTTGTCTTGCCTGAGCCATTCGGCCCGCCGATCGTCCAGTGCTGGCCCGTGTAAATCGTCCAGTCGACTTTTTTGAGGATCGTTGTTCCGCCTATGCTGACAGCGCCTTCCACGGTTGCGATGGGCTTTGGTTCCTCCGGCGGCGGCGGTGGACTTTTTCGTTCCTTAAAGCCGGCAAAAATTTCCTTGAGTGGCTTCGGTTTGAATTGCCCCGGATTGATCTCCCATCCAGTGCCTTCACCCAGCTCCAGCGAACGCCACCACTGGGAAAGTGGCATGTCCTCTCTGTGGCTAGTGAGGATGATGGTCGCGCGCATCTCGCTGGCAGCATCTGCTAGCAGGCCCTCGACCTCTGTTACAGATTCCTGATCGAGGCCATCAGTAAACTCGTCGAGGAGAATGATGTCGGGATCCTTCATCAGAGCCCGAGCGAGAAGGATCTTGCGCTTTTCACCCTGCGATAACTCAACAAAGAGCTTTCCGACCAGTCGCTTTATGCCTAGCAGGCGGACGATTCGCTTCAGCCGTTTTGCCTCCTTGGGGCTAAGGTCTTTGTGTAGATACACAGTATCCTCAAGCCCGGAGGCGATCATCTCAAGCCCGGTCAAGTTGGACTCCTGCCGAACAGGCAGGTTTTGAAGCTCCGGGCCAACATAGGAGAATCGTCCTTCAGCGGAGAGGGGGCTCGAGTCCAGCTCGCCAGCAAAGCCAAAAAGGCGTCGCTCATCGTGTCCGGGAGCCGGCCATAGCTCGCCGGAAAGGACTCGCAGCAGGGTCGTTTTTCCGGTGCCGTTGTCTCCCCTTACCACCCAGTGGTCGCCAGCATAAATATCCCAGCTGAGTCGCCGCAAGAAAATCCGCCCGCCTTGGGCAAGCGAAATGTTCCGCAATGAAACTAATGGTAACTCTGGCTGTTCTGCATCGTAAGAATCGGACATGGTAGGAGACTGGCTCAAGCGCCTCTAGTGTCTTACCAGATTCCTTCCGTTGTGCAAACAATTCAGTTTACCAAAGAAAATGAGCACAAGGGAATTGCAAACGCTTTTACGTGCGAATCCTTGCGGCACTACTGAGCTTGAGTGGAACCCGCTTGATCCTTTCTTTGCGATGATTCCAGCCGAGCGCGACAATGATCAGTGATCCAAGTGCCAGGCAGGGCATTAGAAAAAGTCCGTTCAAGCTGTCTCGCTTCCGCCATTGGAGGTAGTTGTCCAGAAGCAGCAAATTTTCCTTGGGGCTGCTGAGAGATGCAATCTGGATCTCATTCGACCCACCCCGTTGGGCCTCGATGCGCTTTTTCATGAACCGTTCGCGCTCAACTTGCACAGTGACAAATGTACCTGGCTTTAAACGCTCGGCGGTGCCGTTTCCAAACTGGTAGAGTCTGGGGTAAACTTCTCCGCCGACAAAACTCATGGTGTCGCTATCCAGTCGGACAACGAGATCATGCCGAATGCCTGAGGACTCCTTAGCCTCTTCTACTTTTCCCGTGATCGTCCAAAGCGCTTCGTCGGCACCATTCTCGAGCATCAGCCGGTCTTCAAATCGCTCAAGCGCCATCGTCGTGAAGAAGATGACTCCCAGTGATCCTGCCATCATGTAACCGATTCCTGAAAGCTTCATATTTAGGGACTATTTTCTATAGCAGCCGAAAAATAAGCGATATATTCATAAAAGCAATATTTAATGTAATTATAATATTACAATGTATGTGGATGCGCGTGATCCCCATGTTGCGTGGCGTCGAGGGCAACTTTAGACTCACGCCCTCAGGCAATGAGAAAACGTCTTCCAACCTCTTCAGTGATCGATGCGAACTGCTACCAGTCTAGCCACCGCGCGCACGACTATGCAGAAATCGTCCGCCGGTGGAAGGCGGTCGCAAAAGCGGCAAAACTGCGCATCGAAGTGATCGCTGAACAAGGGGGGTATCGGGTCTACGGCTTGAAATCGCGGGCAATGGGGGGCGGTGCTCCACTCTACGTGAGTGCAGGATGCCACGGAGACGAGCCGGCAGCTGTGGCAGGATTGCTGGAATGGGCCGAAGAGAATGTAGAACAAATGGCCCATCGCCCCTTGATGCTTTTCCCGTGCCTGAACCCGTGGGGACTGGTGAACAACACGCGCCACAATCATGAAGGCCTCGATCTAAATCGGCAATTTCACGATGAAAGCCATCCACTCATCACGGCCTGGCGGAAGTTCATTGAGGACTTCCGTTTTCCGGTCGCCCTAACACTGCATGAAGACTACGACGCCAATGGTATTTATCTATATGAACTCAATCCCTGCGCCGGCCATAGCTACGGTGAGCCTTTGCTCCAGCAGTGCGAACAGTTCATTCCCCGCGAGTGGCGTGTTTCAATAGAAGGGCGCAAGGCAAAGTGCGCGATCGTCCGCCGTACCCGTGGGGTGCCTAAACTGGACGGAATGCCAGAGGCGGTAATGCTTTTTGCCGAGCAAGGGGGAGCTACTCTGACATTTGAGACTCCGTCCGAGTTCGGTCTTTTCGACAGAGTCCGGGCTCACAAAGCCTTCGTCGCTGGACTTTTCGAAATGACTCGCTGAGCCGTAAATGCCATCGACGATGTTTTGCTTTTGCTATGGAAGTGATTGCAGGAATCGTTTAGTCGGTCCCGTTATTCTTATTCAAGTTCTTCCATGGCAGACGACATCATCGATTTTCTTCGCGAAACCCGTGACCGCAACGGTTCCGATCTCCACTTGACTGTGGGGGCTCCTCCGGCAACCCGGGTCAATGGCAAGCTTCAGCCGCTGGGAACCGAAGACTTGACTGCTCAGCGCTGCAAGGAACTGGTCTACGCCGTTCTAACAGAAGCACAGAGGGCGACGCTGGAGGACGTGTGGGAGTTGGATTTCGCACTTCAGGCCGATAGCATTGGTCGTTTCCGCGGGAATGCCCATTTTTGTCGAAGCAATGTCGAGGCCGCCTTTCGATTTATTCCGGAGATCATTCCAGATCTGGAAGATCTTGGTCACGGGGAGACTGTCGCCGGCCTCTGCAACAAGCTTCAAGGGCTGGTGCTGGTGACAGGCATGACCGGTGCGGGAAAAACGACGACTCTGGCGGCGATGGCAAAAAAGATCAGCCAGGTGCGGCCATGCGTGATGGTCTCGATCGAGGATCCTATTGAGTACGTCTTTGACCATAGCTACGGACTGGTAAAGCAGCGGGAGCTCGGAACGGATACCCATTCATTTCCCGCCGCGTTGAAGAGTGCGCTCCGCCAGGATCCAGACGTCATTCTGGTAAGCGAAATGCGGGACTTGGACACGATCCGTATAGCGGTCACTGCTGCCGAGACTGGCCACCTGGTCATCAGTACTCTGCACACCATCGATGCCCCGAAGTCGCTGGACCGGATGATCGATGTCTTTCCTCCAGAGCAGCAACCGCAGATCATCAGTCAGCTGTCCAATTGCCTGATCGGGATCGTTTCGCAGCGGTTGCTTGAGAGGGCGGATTCACCGGGGCGGGTGATGGCTTCAGAAATCATGATTCCGAACTACGCGATTCGCAGTGTGATCCGCGACAGAAAGTTCGAGCAAATTCTCGGTCTCATGCAGATCGGTGCGCATGATGGAATGCACACGATTGATGACAGTCTAGCGCATCTGCTGGTGCATGGTTACATTTCGTTTGGCGATGCAATGACCCACTGCCGTGATGAGGAGGCTATCACTGCCCGCTATCAGGCGAGTCGCAAAAAGGGAAAGTGATTCGCCCCTCATGCTACAGGCAGGGCCGCAGCATGTTCCAAATGCGAAAGTAGAGCGCGTCGTTGCCCGGCTGCCGCAAGCGTTGGCTTACCAGTGAAGCTTCGCTGCGAGCCAGGATGGGTGTGAGGCAGGAGAGGGGTGAGCGATCGCCAATGGCTACCTTGCTTTGCAGGTAGCGACCGCTGTCGTCGATGCTGAGTGAGGCATTGATGTTAGGGCCTGAAAGGTTGACGCCTGCTACTCCGGGACAAGGGGATATTTCATCGATTTCCAGGAATTCCAACTGAACGGACTGACCGCTAAAATTGACCAACTCCAATGAATTCCCCAGGCAGGTGGAGGTCACTTTCCAATCCGCTTTCAGCGCTATCCACGCTGCAAATGTCATTGCCGTAAACCGCTGGCCTGCGTGGTACCGGATCGTAACACGTTCGATACGATCCAAATTGGCGAGCGTTTCCGGAGTATCGAAGCAAGCGGCCAGTGCAAGGCGATGGGCGAACAAC
>JAGROY010000303.1:0-21582 GCA_020439995.1 Verrucomicrobiia bacterium | reverse complement strand
GCAAACTCACGCTGCGGGTCTTTCCACGAAGCGCTGTCGATGACAAGGCGGTCGATCCGGCTTGTCAGGTGGCGATGAAAAGCAGGCGAGAAATCGCCCTGCCACCAGAGAGCGAGCGGCAGATCCGAGTCAAGGTGGGCCAGCACCGTATTGGGCACCAGCTTGGCTGGATTGCCTCGTAGCTGGAAAGCGATCTGCTCCGAGCACATCGACTTTCCGCCAGCCTGATCCAGGTGGCAGTGCGCGGTGATCCAGGATTTTACTGCTTCGTCGCCGCCGTCGGTCGCTGGCTGCGCGGAGATGACCAGTGCCCGGCACGCGTGATCCGAAGTGATATCCGCCAGTAGCGCCGCATTGCGGCCCAGGCTGTTTTCGCGTTCGCTGTAGACGACAAAATTGATCAGTGAGCATCGGGTGTCAGCTGAGTTCGCCGACCACAGTGCCTTCAGTGATGCTCCGATGTCCTCAATAGCGACGGGGGATCCCAGAGCAACGAGGGAAGTATCATTGAGGGTGGGTGTAGTGTCAGGTGGCATCTGATTCTCTGTGGATGACTTCAGATTCTTCTCCAGGTCCGATCGTCGCGCTCCAGCATATCGTCTGCCTCTTGTGGCCCCCATGTGCCAGCTGGATAAGTCGTCATCGGAGGTGGCGTTGGATTCTGGTGCCAGGCGTTTTCGATCTGATCGATGAACTTCCACGCTTGCTCCACCTCGTCCCGACGGGCAAAAAGCGTCGCATCACCCGCGATCGCATCCAGCAGTAGCCGCTCGTAGGCTTCGGGAGACGCTTTGCCAAAGGACGTGCTGTAGCTGAAGTCCATCTTTACCGGTTCCATCCTCAAGGCTGCACCTGGAATCTTAGACAGCATCCGGAGGGAGATGCCTTCGTCAGGCTGGATCCTCATGACCAGCACATTTCCACGCACATCTCCCTGCATTGGAATATTGTTGAACAGCACACTGGGCGGGAAGCGAAAGTGCACCGAGATTTCCGTCGCCTTTTTCGGCAGCTGCTTTCCCATGCGCACGTAAAAGGGCACGCCCTCCCAGCGCCACGTGTCGACGTGAATCTTGAGCGCCACATAACTCTCGGTCATCGATTCTGGATTCACCCGGTCTTCCTCGCGGTAGCCAGGCACCGTTTTGCCATCGACACTTCCTTCCACATACTGCCCGCGCACCACATATTCAGCCACGTCCGCCTTGCTGACCGGACGCAGCGAGCGGATCACCTTTACTTTCTCATCACGCACGCCATCTGCGGAGAGGTCGGTCGGTGGCTCCATTGCCACCAGGCTCAGTAGTTGTAGAAGGTGGTTTTGCACCATGTCACGCAGCGCACCGGATTTATCGTAGTAGCCGCCGCGCCCGCCCTCCATCCCAAGATTCTCCGCGCAGGTGATCTGCACCGAGTCGATGTAACGATTGTTCCACAGCGGCTCGAAAATCGCATTGGCAAATCGCAGTACCATGATGTTCTGCGCCGTCTCTTTTCCCAGGTAATGGTCGATTCGAAAAGTATCCTTCTCCGCAAATGTTTTGCTGACGATCGAGTTGAGATTTTGCGCCGATGGAAGATCCGTGCCGAACGGTTTTTCGACGACAACGCGTGCCCAGCTGTCTTTGGGCGCTTTGTTCAATCCCGATGTCCGGAGGTTCTGCAAAATGTCATCGAAGAACTCGGGTGCCGAGGCAATGTAAAACAACCGGTTGCCCGATCCTCGTTCCTGGTCGATCGCATCCAGTCGCTTGCCCAGCGCTCGGAAGCCATCTACGTCCTGAAACTCGCTGCAATGGTAGTGGATGCTCTCACTGAACGTCGCCCACAGTGCATCGTCATGAGGCGCGCGCGAGTGCTTGCGGTTCGCCTGCTCAAGCTCACTGCGAAATGTCGCATCGTCCTTGTCGCGCCGCGCGAATCCCACCACCTTGAGGGTGGGCGGCAACTCGCCGTCCGCCGCAATGCTGTAAAGCGCCGGAACCAGCTTGCGATGCGTTAAATCTCCGGTTGCTCCGAAGATGACGACTGTGCACGGCTCTGGAGTAGGGCGAGTGGCAAATTGCTGCCGGAATGGGTTCTCACTGTATGGCATAAGATTCAGTACTGCCGAGTCAGAGCCACGCAAGTGAAGATTGCTCCTGAAGAATCCAGGATGAGGAGTTCAAAGTGGACGATCAGGCACTCCTGAAGCCACGAAAGCACGGATGCGGCACGCCTGACCGGTGTGATCCTTTTTTGCCCCTCCCGATCCCCGGCACCCTCCTTTCTGTCTTGTTACCCGCGCTCGAAAAAGGCTTTCAAATGAATGCGTTTGCACTAAGCATGGCCCCATGAAAATCCCATCGTCGTTTCTCGTCGCCGCAGTCGCTGCCAATATCCACTTCGTGATCCCGGAGGTGTCCGCGCAAGCCGAAAAGTTCGTTCCGAACTACGACGAGGCAAAGATACCCGACTACGTTTTGCCGGATCCACTGGAGGGGGTAGGCAGTGCAGACGATTGGGCAAAGAAGCGTGCGGAGATATTCCGTCTGATCGAGCGTGAGATGTTCGGCAAAGCTCCTAGATACAGCGGGGAGAAAATTGCCTTTGCCGAGGATATTCCATCGTTCGAAATCTTGGACGGTCGTGCCCGGGTTTCCCAGCCACTACTCACGATCGCTGGGCAGGATGTTAGGGTACTGATGATCCAACCTGCGAATGTGAGTGCGATATCCGCAGTTCCGGCAATCATCGGCTACAACTTTGGTGGGAATCACACGGTGATTAGTGATCCGAGAATCGCGCTGGGGACGGTGTGGGGAAGGGGAGGTGAAGGGGAGCGAAAGGCAGAAGATGCCGAACGCGGGAAATCGGCCAGCCGCTGGGCGGTCGAGCGGATCGTCGATGCCGGATTCGCTTTGGTGACCATTTACTACGGCGATGTCGATCCGGATTTTGATGACGGATTCAAGAATGGGATCTTCGCACAGTTTCCGGCTCCCAAACCGGACGAGTGGGGTAGTATTGCGGGCTGGGCGTGGGGCCTCAGCCGCGTGCTCGATTTTCTCGAGCAAAACGATCGTGGCATCGACGCAAAACGCGTTGCCGTTTTCGGGCACTCGCGCCTGGGCAAGACTTCACTTTGGGCGGGTGCTTCGGACCCAAGGTTCGCTCTCGTGATTTCGAATGATTCGGGGTGCGGCGGAGCTGCTCTTTCAAAACGTGCAATCGGCGAAACCGTTGGACGAATCAATACCGTCTTTCCACATTGGTTCTGTGATAATTTTCAGCGCTACAATGATAATGAGGCAGCAATGACTTTCGATGCTCACATGCTGTTGGCCCTGATCGCGCCGCGTCCGCTCTATGTTGCAAGTGCCGAGGAAGACCAATGGGCGGACCCCCATGGCGAATTTCTCGCCTGTGTCGCGGCAGATCCAGTCTACCGGCTATTGGGAACTGACGGGCTGCCGCAAAAGGAGATGCCGAAGGTGAACGAGCCCATTCAAGGGACGATCGGATACCACATTCGCACCGGTAAACATGATGTCACCGATTTTGACTGGCAACAATACCTTCAATTCGCGGCAAAACACCTTGCCTCAGGGGCCGGAAAATAGGGGGACGGTTTTGTGACTTCTTTAGTCCTGCCGTTGTCTGAATTTTAAGACACGTTCTCTTTTCAGTGGCGCTAGTAAGCGAAACTTCCCTTAGCCTCCCGTATCCAATGCATATCTCGCAATTAAATCATCTCTGGTCGCCTGTGGCGGTCGGTTTCAGTGCTCTCGTCGCCTGTGCTCTGGTCTCTTGTGACCGTGGCCCTGACAAGTCTACCTCTGCTACTTCCCCAACTCCGTCCGCAGTGGTCAAGGTTGAAGGAGGTGCTCTCAATAAGTTCTTCCCTAAAGATGAGGGTGAATATGATGTCGTGTTCACTTCAGAAAAGGTCGGCTACGCTGAAGCGAAACTTGAGAAAGACGGCGATGAACTCGGAACTCTGGCAGTAAGCGATCAAGCGGGGAATGCCGACGTCCTTTCGAACTACAACTCCGCGACGAAGAAAATCGGTGGTTTCCCCTCGATTACGCGTGGCAGCAAGGGCACGGCCGTTCTTGCTGGTCGCTTTCAGGTGCAAGTCCGCTCCACTTCCGATGCGCTCTCGGCAGCCGATCGTGAAGCATGGCTGCAAAAATTTGATCTCGCTGGACTCTCCTCTCTGGCGAAATAGTTCACTCTTCTCTCCTCCAACCTCAGCTCTTTAAAAATACCATGGGATTCTTCGATTTTCTTTTCGGGAAAAAAAAGCCAGTAGCAGATCCGCAGATCAAGCGCGATGAAGAGGGCAAAACCATTGCCAATTACGTCGACGAACTGCCCAGTTCTGGAATCACGATTCTGGCACTGAAGTCTCTGGACTTCGTCGCTCCCGGAGAATGGGACAACATCACCAGCTACGATGCGATGGTCAAAAAGGTGACCGGAGAAACAGACCCCGGATTCCTTAGTGAAGTGCGCACCAAGTCGCTCGAGCTGTATTCTGATCCTGCGCAAGGGTATCAGACGGGATTGAATCTCTACCAATTGGTGGATCGTGCGGACAAGGCTCTGGGGGCTGCTGCCTTCGCCGACAAGATCGGTCAAAAAGTCAAGCTGCTCTCGTTCCTCGACAAATTGACACCAAAAGCCGACACTACACAGACAATCGACTTGTCGATGAAGCTGATCGTTGAGCTCATTGCGTTTACCAAAATTAATGGAATTCCCGGCGACAGCTTTAGTGATTTTGTGAAGGCACTGTCTGAATACGGTGGAGAATCCAAGATCCGGATGGCTGGGCTGCTCTGTTTTGATGGCCTTATTCCGCTTGGCCCCGATTTTGTTGAGAAGGCCCGGAATGGGCTCGGAGGCATGAGCCCTGAGCGCCTTGCCGAGAACGAAACCTTCAAGCGAATCGAAAAATTTATTCCGGGCAATGTTCTCGGGGACAAATTGGAATTCGTTCGGGGTGGTTTTGATTCTGTCACCGGCTGGATGGGGAAATTCGTTGCAGACAATGACCTGTCCGTCGGTCGCGTAGCCGGGAAACTTGCCGATTACGTGGAGGGCGCAGACAGCAAGCTCGACTACCTGGGCGCGTTTTTGGACGTGTCCACGAACTACTTCGAGCACACCGGCACCCAGAGCATGGCCAGTCGTCTCATCGGTCGTGCGGTCAATGAGGTTTGATTGAACGTCTTCCACCAAATCCAAGGCTTCTCCTGTTTGCTCCTGAAACCGTTAAGGTCATTGGCGGATTCCTGTGCGTGGACAAATTGAACATGCTGGGATACGATCGGTCATAAATACGACCAAGGGGCAGATTGAATCGATCGATCGCGCCCGTCCATTTTCAGAATGACCAAAAAACTCCCTTTCTACACCGCCACATTTTTTGTTCTGCTCTGCATGGGCAGTGCGATCTCTGCGGCCTCCGCCCAGCAGTCCAGCGCTCAAATTTCCAAACACCCGGCTGCAAAAGTCGTTCAGGATTACCTGCGTCTGGCATTGGCCCGAAAGTGGGAGGCGTCTGCAAAGCTGATCGAGCCGAACTCGCTCGAAAATTTGCGCGACAGCTACGTCAGGCGGATCAAACGACCAGGGACAACGGTTGAGGAGGAAACCGCAATGGTGCAGAAGCTGGGGAAGGCGGATGTGGAGGAAGTCGCAAAAATGTCTCCGGCAGATTTCTATGCCGCCTACAATACCGCATTGCAGGAGAAGTACGATCTCACCAATGAGGTGCTGACCCTGATTGCCAACACCCTCGAGCTACGATTGCTTTCCATCGCGCTGGAGGGAGATGAGCTGGCTCATATTCTGGTGCGCACCTCCCATCGCGATAATCGGAATCAGGTAACCAATCTTGAGCTGGTATCCCTCCGCAAAATTCGTGACGAATGGAAGGTAGCCCTCAACGAGCAAATTCCAATGATCGTGCCCCTCGACGAAATCGATCCGGTGCGCAAGCCGCCTCCAGTGAAGTAAGGGAAACGCGTGGAAAAAGAGAACTAGTTCCGCCCGTGGCGGCGGGGTTCTGTTTCTTTACCTGCGGGCTGCGGAGAGTGCTTGATAGATCGACTGTGCTATGTGGTCGGCTACGAAGCGGTTGCCGTTCTTGGTGAAGTGGACGCCGTCGGTGGTCAGGATTCCAGTTTCGGCCCCGGTGGTATTGAAGATGCGCAGATAGCTGGTCATCGATTCGCGTAGATCACACACGGTAACTCCCATGCGCGTGGCCACTTTGCGGCTGATGTCGGCATAGTCATCGAGTTTCCCATCGAATTTGTTCTGGCCGCGGTGTTTCTCCCCAATCAGCGGAGGAGTGGCGAGGACTACCTGCGCGCCGGCTTTCTGACAGCGGGCGATCACATCTTTCAATCCGTTTTCGTAGTCGGCTTCGGAGGTGCCCTTTCCCATCATGGTGTGCCAGACATCATTGACACCGATAAAAATGAAAACGACTGAAGGTCCGAATGCCAGGACATCACGGTCAAGGCGGGCGCGGATGTCGGGCACCTTATGGCCGCCGATGCCTGCGCCGATCAATTGGATGTCGAGGTCCGGGCGTCGGCTACCAAGTTCCTGCCGCAGGAGTGTGATGTAGCCGTCCGGGCCGACGCCGGCTGCGGTGAGGGAATCGCCGAGGAAGACAATTCGCTCGCCTTTTTCCAAAGGAGAGTGAGCGGAACCCAGCGCTTCAACTCCTGCCATAGCGCGTTGATCGACGGACGGAAGACGTTGTTGGAACATCCAGTTTATCAGGTTGTTGTGGTCGTCATTGTAAGCAGGCACCCATGAATCGTGACCGCGTCCTGGAATTTCGGTGTAGCGGGGAAGCCCGCCGCTTTGGCGAATAGCCGCGATCATGTCTCGGCTTCTGCGCACCGGAACTGCTCCATCAGCATCGCCATGATAGGCCCAGACGGGTGTCGTGACTAACCGATGTGCGAGGTCCGTGTCGCCACCACCGCAGATCGGAGCGACGGCTGCGAACCAGTCTGGCATACGAACGGAAAGATCCCAGCTGCCATAGCCGCCCATGGAGAGTCCTGTCAGGTAGATGCGGGATCGGTCGATCGGATTCGCATCCAGAGTGTCGAGCAGGGCTTGGACTGCGACATCCATCTGAGCGGTGGTGGGCCCTTTGGAGGAGGGCGATGAGGTGTCCTCCCAGGATGTTTGAGTCCAGCGTTTGTCCGTGCGGCACTGCGGTGCGACAAGGAAGCAGGGGAAGCGTTTGCGCAATGCCTCGTCCGTGAAGAGCACTGGAAAATGCGCTTTCTGGATACGATTGTCACCGCCGCGTTCACCAGCTCCGTGCAGGAAGAGCACCAGCGGATATTGCTTTCCCTCCTCAATGGCATCCGGCTTTAAGAGCAGGTAGCGAAAGGTCTCATTCTCATATTCGCCACCGGTGTAAGCCAGGGATCTTTCTTCGAATGGCGCCGGTGGCGGTGATTCCTGCGCTGCGGCGATGGTGAGAAAGGCTCCGAAGAGCGCGAGACTGGCGAGAAATTTGGAGTTCATAGATTGGGTCGCATGCGCGAGGACGGGAGCCTATAAAATTATCGGCAGGATTACCACAAATGATTGTTGATCGAGATCATCCTACGTCCACCCAGCGGCGCTCTTTCCACGAGATCATGCCGAGTTCGGCCAGTTCCACGCCTTTTGCTCCTTCGCGGAGCGAGTAGCGGAACGGTTCGTCGAGTGCCACGTGCCGCAGGAACATTTCCCACTGAATTTTGAAGGCGTTGTCGTAAGAAATGTTGTTGGGAACCAGTTCCCAGCCGTCATAAAAATTGATTGGCTGGGGGATGTCGGGATTCCACACCGGTTTCGGTGTGTTGGCAACTGACTGGGTGTAGACTTCGCGGAGCCCGGCTACGGCAGAGCCTTTGGTTCCGTGAATTTCCACCGTCAAGAGATCATCACGACGGGGGCGCACACACCACGAGCTGTTAAACTGGCACATGGTCCCGTCCTCCAGCAGGAACATTGCATAGGCAGAGTCATCGGCTGTGCATTTGTAAGGGGTGCCGTCCTCGTGTCGGCGCTCATCGATATCAATGTTGCCGTGAGCCACCAGGCTCTTGATCGGGCCGAAGAGGTTTGAGATGACATACTGCCAGTGGCAGAACATATCGATCATGATTCCACCACCATCCTCGGCGCGGTAGTTCCAGGACGGACGCTGCGCCGGTTGATCGATGTCCATTCCGGTGAACACCCAGTAGCCGAACTCACCGCGGACGGACAGGATTTCGCCGAAGAATCCCAGCTCCTTAAGCATCGCCACTTTGCGGAATGATGGCAGCCAGAGTTTGTCTTGAACCACGCCGTTCTTGAGTCCGGCCTTCTCCACCAAGTCAGCAAGACGGTGGGCTTCGGCTGCTTCTGTGGCAGTGGGTTTCTCGCAATAGATTGCCTTGCCGGCCTTCACGGCCATCTCGATGAAGTTGGCGCGTTGCAGTGTGCCCGAGGCATCGAAAAAAATCTCGTAGGCGCCATACTTTCCGTCCAGAGCTCCCTGGAGATCTGTAGTGTACTTGTAAGCCCTTCCGTTTGCACGCTGACCATACTTTTCGGCAAGAGCCTTGAGCTTGTTCTCGCTGCGGCCAGTGAGAATGGGATCTGGCATCAATGTCAGGTCGTCACTGACCCGGACGCCGCCTTGCTCGATGGTAGCGGTGATCGATCGCTCCAGATGTTGATTTGTGCCCATGCGTCCGGTGACGCCGTTCATGATGATGCCGATTCTGCGGATTTCCATGGAGTGTGTGGGAGTGTTGTTGGGTTATGAGCCGCGTAGTTTCTGGTAGGAATCCAGGATGCTCTTCAGGTATTCGTCTTGATCCATCGACCAGTAGCGGTTGGAAAAAATCTCGACTTCGTGATGGCCATTGAAGCCCGAGTCTGCGACCCATTGCTGGATGCTGGGAATGTCGATGCAGCCTTCTCCCATGAGCCCGCGATCGTTAAGAAAGTCTGTGGTGGGAGTCTTCCAGTCACAAATGTGGAAGGCTGTGAAGTTTCCAAAAGCTGCAGCCCGGGTGATTTCGCGTTCGAGGTCTGGATCCCACCAGGTGTGGTAGACGTCGCAGGCGATGCTTACGTTGGGGTGACTGTTCAGGGCTTCGCAAATATCGCTGGCCTGGGCCATCGTGTTCACCGCCGAGCGATCGTCCGCGTACATCGGATGCAGTGGCTCGATCGCCAGGATGACATTGCGCTCGGATGCGTATGGCAGCAGTTCGGCGATTCCGTCTTGTATTTGCTGCCGCGATGCCTGAAGTGGCTGGCCGGGCACGGCGCCACAGACCAGTACCAGTGATGGTGCGCCCACTTCGGCAGTTTCGTCGATGGCTCTCCGATTCTCATCGATCGCCCGCTGCAGCCCAGCTGCGGTGGTTGCTGGGAAAAAACCACCGCGAGCGACACTGACGACCTCAAGCCCGGCTTCGCGAGCCTGGCGTCCAACATTTGCGGGGGAGCGACCTTCGAAGCTGTAGCGCCAGAAGGTAATACCACTGACACCAGCCCGGGCGTAGTTCTCAATGCACTGCTCAGTAGACCACGGCTTATTGGTGATCGTGTGAATGGCGAGTTTTGAGAGATGGTTCGTCACGTTAAAAGCTAGATGGTAGACTGCGACACGTGAGGTCAGCGCAGCGGAATCAAATTCAAGTCAATCCACGAGGTCTAGCACATCCAAGCGGGAAGGGAAAGCAGTTGCGGCAAGCCTGGCACGGCTACGGCAACTCACAACCGGCTGAATTGCTGGGCTGTCCTATCGAATATCGAAAAAGTGGTAGTCTTTTCCATTTGCCAGTCTGTCCACATACAGAGCTACTTCACGCGCGTGGTAGTCGCCCCACATTGAGGATTCTCCATTGGCTATCTTACTCCCTTCAGGGATGAAATCCCAGCCATTGGGCTGGTGATAAATAGAGTGGACGATGAGGCCGTGATGGTTTTCATCGGTGCTGAGATAGGGCTCGGAGAAAAGCGTTTTTAACACAGTGAGACCTGCCTGCCAGTAGCGTTTGCCGTCGTCCGAGTCTGTTCCAAGATAGTTGCCCAGACGCAGAAGTCCCTGTGCGCCGATTGCAGCAGCAGACGAATCGACCGGTTCATAGTCGTTGTAAGGATCGGCAGGGCGGTCAAGATAGTTGCCGAGTTTATGGATTTCTGGAGCGCCAGTGTCCCAGTAGGGGATGCCATCAGTTGGCGTGTTGTCGATGTAGAAATCGCAGGTCGCCGTAGCGGCTTTGAGCAGAATCTCTTCAATGTCAGATCGCCCTCCGAACGGTTCCAGCTCGGAATCCGGGATGCATTTCAGAAATTCCAGTTGCTCAGGAAAGCCGACCATCGCCCAGGCGAGCCCTCGCGTCCACGTCGTGAACCCGGAGAATCCCTGCTGTGCATTCGGGCAGCGGAACTGGCCATCGTTGGTGTTGAAGACGCACTCGTGGGCGGTGCGCCCACGGATGTCGTAACTGTCGCGGCCATCGCCGTAGAAGACCGAGTATTTTGCAGTTGCTTTGGCGTGGTCTATCAGCCGTCCGAGCAGCGAAATTTCGCGATCGCCTTCGTCCATGTACCGGTGTCCCAGCAGATAGCTCACCGCCAGCGCGCGGCAAGATCGGATGGTGTCAACGAACAGGGAGTGCGGACCATTGAACGAATAGATGTAACCGCCGCCATCTGCCGTGCTCGTCCAGCGTCGGGCTTGAGAGGCACCGGAGATTTTCAGCGCCAGCTCGTGGAAGTTTGTTTCCCATTCGTTGCTCTCGTAGCGATTTTCCTTGAGCAGTCTCAGCAGATTGCCGTAGGTGCTGACATTGTTGAATCCATGGTCATGGACGCCGAAGTGGCTGACGTGCGGCGCCATTTTTTCCAAGGTATTGCGTCGCCCGTAGTCCAAGTGCCACTGGTCACCGGTGGCATCGAACTGGAGGATGGCAGATCCGAATTCAAAGCCCTGCGTCCACTCAGTCCAGCCGCGAGTCGTGTATTTGCCGGCCGAGGTGAAAACAGGGGAGCCCTTGCCGTGATCATATTCGCGGGCGATGCGACGAATTTTCGAGTCTGATGCCTGCCAGAGTTTGGCTGTCAGCGGTGCCAGGGAGCTTGCTGTGAGGTTTGGATCGGATTGTAGCATTGTTAGAAATTGAACAAAGTCGAAAACAGAAAATAAACAGTCATCCACACCGCGATGTTGATCGCCAGGGCAACCAGTCCGAGCCCGACAACGATCGGCCAGAGGCGGCGTGGTTTTCCCATTGGCGGGGGATTCTTGAGGAAGTCGTCGAGGATCTGGTAGTTCTTCTTGTTCGATTTGAAAAATATCGAGAATGCATCGCCCAGGCCGGGAATCGCGCCCACGCCAGCATTGAGCAGCAGGTTTCCAGCCATGTGACCGACGGTCTTGATGGAGACTCCTTTGCGATAGGCCTCTCCTATGATGAATGCGCCAGCGATCGACGCGATAGCTTCGCCGCCGCCCGGAATCAGTCCCAGTATCGGATCGAGACCAATACGCACCTTCGTACCGGGAATCACGAAGGCTTCATCGAGAATGAATGACAGGAGCTTCGCGATCGGACTGCGCGGAATCTCTGGTTGATTGGATTGTCCACTCTTGCTGGAACCGGAGACAGGATCTTTGCGGGCATTGCCTTTGATCCTGCTCTTCGTGTTTCCTTTCCCTTCCCGATCGGGCATGATCACTTCATCTACTTCGATGAAGTCAGGCTCCGGTTCGGAATTCTTCATCGATCCGGTTTGATTTCGAGGAGCATCTGCGCATTGCTGGGAAACTTCTCGATGAAGTAGAGCAACCGTTGGATGGCCTCGACCGGCTTATGCCCGGCGAGGCCACGGCGGATGAGAAAGATCTTCTCAAGCTGGTGTGCGGGAAGCAGGAGTTCCTCACGGCGGGTGCCAGAGCGGAAGATGTCCACGGAGGGATAAATGTATTGCTGGCTGATCTGGCGGTCAAGAACCACCTCCATATTTCCGGTTCCTTTGAACTCCTGAAAGATGAGATCGTCGCCACGGTTGTTGGTTTCGATGAGCGCAGTGGCCACGATGGTAAGTGACCCTGCATCCCGAGTATTGCGGGCCGCAGCGAACAAACGGCGCGGTAGTTCGAGCGCGCGGGCATCGATGCCTCCTGACATCGCGCGTCCGCCGCCCTTGACTGCGCGGTTGGAGGCACGGGCGAGCCTTGTGATGGAATCCAGAAGGATGAAGACGTGTTCACCCGCTTCGACCAGGCGCTTTGCCCGCTCGATCGCCAGTTCTGCCATGCGGATGTGTGCTTTGACATCGCTGTCGTTGGAGCTGGCCATCACTTCCGCTTGTGGAAAGCTCCGGGCAAATTCAGTGACTTCCTCTGGCCGCTCGTCGATGAGCAGGATGATCAAGTGGATGCCAGGATGATTCTTGAGCACGGCATCTGCCATGTCGTGAAGGATCGTGGTTTTTCCAGTGCGCGGTGGTGCGACGATCAGGCCGCGCTGGCCGCGACCGATCGGTGTCATCATGTCAATGACGCGCATCGTGGCACGCTCAGAGGTCGTTTCAAGAAGCAAGCGTTTGTCTGGATTGATGGCTTTGAGCTCCTCAAAAATCGGCAGATTCTTGTATTTCGAGGGATCCTTGCCGTTGATCTTCGTGATCTCTGTTAGCTGTGGCCCGCGACCGCCCTGGCGTACAACTCCATCCAGCCAGAGGCCATCACGGAGGCCGAAATTGCGCACCATTTCTGGTGTGACAAAAATATCCGTAGGTGCCGGTACGAAATTGCGGTGGCGCTGGCGCAGGAAGCCGAATCCTTTGCTCGAAATCTCCAGCAGGCCTTCACCGTCCTCCGGCGGGCCGGTGGGAATTTCGGTGGGGCGCTCTCTGTCCCGATCTCTGTTTTCCCCTCTGTCTTGTTGAGGTCGGTCGCGGTCTCCGCGATTGCGATTCTTCCCGCGGTTTCTTCCTCGACCATTCTTTCCGAAGCGGCCTCGGCCTCCGCGGTTGTCGCGGTCGCGATCATTTCCGCCACCAGCTGGGTTCCCATGATTTCGCCGGTCGCGACCATCTTCACGGGTGCGGTTGTCGTCTCGGCGCTGATCCTGTCCGCGTCCTTCGCCTTCTCTTTGTTGAGGGGTAGACTCTTCGTTGCGGCGCTCTCGCTGGTCACTGCCTTCGTTACGTCGCTCCGGTCTGTCATTTTGCGCTTGGTCTGCGCGTGCGATCGGTGCCGCTGCGGCTCCATCGGAAGACTGGGATTGTTCCTTTCGTTCGGCTGGTGGAGCGCTGGAGATGGCTGCTGGCTGTGCGTCGATAGCAGGGGGCGACGTTTTCTTCTGCTTTTTCTTCGCGGGGCGATCGTCGACGGTGGCTGCGCTCGCTGTCTTCTGTTTAGAAGCTTTCTTTGCCGTTGTCTTCGACGCAGGTGAGGCTGCCGTACTACTGGTGGTCGCCTTTTTCGCGGCTTTCTTCGCAGCCGCCTTGGCGGGAGCGATGGACGCAGTCTTTGAGACCGCTTTCTTTTTCGCCGCTACTTTTTTGGTCGCGACCGCTTTCTTCTTCGCCGCTTTTTTCGCCACCTTCTTTTTGGCAGCCTTTGCGGACGGGGCCTTTTTCTTTTCTTCGTCGCTCATTGAAAAATTCGATTGTGCAGCACGCTTCTAGATCGGTGCCTGTTCTTAGGGAGACTCATTTGGTGGCTACAGGCCACGTCGTAAAATGCTTTGGTACCATATATCCAGCCACATCAGCCTTCTGGGAAAGTCGTCAGATCGAATTCTACAGATTCCGCAAAAATCGGATCACAGAAGCTGCAGATTCCTTTTCACGTGAGAGGGAAAGGTGTCGATATTCTTTTTTGAAAAAATAAAATCAGTGAACGGAGTGTCACCACTTCCAATACACCGTTGGCAAAAACTGCAGTGCCCGACTAACGGTACAAGCTTTGAGCCGATTAAACCCAAGGCTTGCCTTGAGCACCATTTCACCAGCGGCGCGGTTCGATTAGGTTGGTTTGGATTCGCTGAAGCACATTGCTTCAGTATCGCGAGGACGGGGGATGGCGAGGCAGAACAACTCCCGGTGCTGCCGAAGTAAAGGCGTCGCCCGATCTGTATGCAAGTGTTTTTCTGGGCAATTTTGCGCTTGATATCGACTGGCAGCGTCGTTAATTGGCACCAGCTTGGGAAGGGTCCCGGCAGTCAACATCTTCTTTAAAAACACCACTTCCATGGGTCAGCAACACAGAAAAGTTATCAAACGCCGTCGCCGCGAACTCTACCTGAAGAGAAAGAAAGAGCTGCTACGCTCGAAAATTAAACTCGGCGCAGCTGCTAAGAAGTAGCGCAAGGCTGCTAGTTGCAGCGTTGCAGGTTTTTCCGAGTGGTGTGTCCAGTGGCGGGATTCGGTGGCTCGTTTCACCTTCTCATCAGGGTTCATTCAGGTTTACCTATTGCCCAGGTAGGGCGTTGTTTTGGCGTCGCCTCTAAACTCTTATGAGTCTCTTCGGTTAGGGCAGCTTTCGGCCACGTTTTTTGAACCGGGTACTCGTGGACTGGTTTGCGATGTCAGGTCACCTCCCGAGCGATGGGCGGCCCGCGATTCTACCGTCGTCCGTCGTTTATTTCCGCCGCGTGTGAAGGTGGTGGAGTTAAGGATGTGATGTTTCGTCTCGCTTTCTGCGGGGCATCTGGCAGTCTCAGCTCTCGATGAGTAATGTTGTCACGCCAGAGCATTCGCCTTCGTTTCAGTCCGAGGGCGATGTTAATTTGAGCCCGCAGCGGACCGCCTGGCAGTTGCGCAATATCGGAGCAGCTACCCGCCAGCTGCTGGCGGACGATGAGCGCTACTTCCTTCGTCAGTCCCTGTCCACGCCCTGTTTGAACGTCATGCAGTCGTGTGGAGGAGCGTGGATCGAGGACATTGAGGGCCGCCGCTATCTCGATTTTCACGGCAATGCGGTGCATCAAGTAGGTTTTGGTAATTCGCATGTGATTGAGGCTATCAAACGGCAGCTCGATACGCTCCCGTTTTGTACCCGCCGTTACACGAATCCGCCAGCAATCGCCCTCGCCAAGCGCCTCGCAGATCTTGCTCCTGGCGATCTCAATAAAGTTCTTTTTGCTCCCGGAGGAACCAGTGCGATCGGCATGGCATTGAAGCTGGCGCGCATTGTGACCGGAAAATTCAAGACCGTGTCCCTCTGGGAATCCTTCCACGGCGCTTCGCTCGATGCGATTTCCGTTGGCGGCGAGGCCTTGTTTCGCAAAGGGGTTGGGCCGCTGCTGCCAGGCACTGAGCACGTGCCGCCCCCTGACCCGATGGAAGGTCCGTGGCCCGATCTTGAGCCGGACGATTGGGCAATGAAGAGTGCCGAGTATCTTGAGTATGTGTTAGAGCGCGAGGCTGGTGACGTGGGTGCTGTGATCGCCGAGACCATTCGCTGGACACCATTTGTCCCTCCCGTGGAATACTGGCAGAAGATTCGTGCCGCCTGTGATCGTCATGGCGCTTTGTTAATCCTCGATGAGGTGCCAGCCTGCCTTGGCCGCACGGGCAAGATGTTTGCCTGTGAGCACTACGGTATCGTTCCTGACATGCTGGTGATCGGTAAAGGCCTGGGCGGAGGCGTATTTCCGCTGGCGGCTCTGCTGGCCCGTGAGGGGCTCGATCGTTACGAGGCCGGAGCTCTGGGGCACTACACACACGAAAAGAATCCAGTCGCTGCTGCCGCCGGGCTGGCTACTCTCGATGTCATTGAGGCTGAGAATTTTCTCCAGCGAGTTCAGCAACTGGGCAATGGGGCGATTGCAAAGCTGCGGGAGTTACAAAAACGCTACACGATCATTCGCGAGGTGCGGGGGATTGGCCTTATGCTCGGCGTTGTTTTGAAGCTTCCTGACGACAGCAAAGCAGTCGATGCTGCCGAATGGATAATGTACCGTGCACTTGATAAAGGCCTTAGCTTTAAGATTACCATGGGATGCATCCTTACACTCACACCTGCTCTGACGATTGAGGATGATGAGCTGGAGCTGGCACTTTCGATCCTCGATGAATGCTTCCAGGAAATGCCTGCTGAACTGACTATTTCAAAGCCATGACTACGCCTGACGACCAAAGCCTCACCGGAATACGCGGCTGGCTCTCGAATGCGCAGGCTCCGATTTTTGGATTATATGCGGTTTTTGCTGCGTTTTCGACCTACTTTTGCATGTATGCATTCCGCAAGCCGTTCAGCGCGGCCTCATACACCGGGCAGGGATTCGTGTTCGGAGAGAAAGAGCTGCAGATGAAAACGGCTTTGGTGATCAGTCAGATCGTTGGCTACTTTCTGTCCAAGGTTATCGGAACGAAGCTTTGCTCGGAAGCGAAACCGGAAAGCCGCATTCGGTGGCTGATGGGGCTGATTCTCGCCGCAGAGGCAGCGCTCCTTTTGTTCGCTGTAGTGCCTCCTCCATTGAAGCTCGTTGCGATCTTTTTGAATGGATTGCCGCTCGGAATGGTGTGGGGCATGGTGGTGCTGTATCTGGAAGGGAGGCGCACTTCAGAGATTCTGCTGGCCGGGCTCAGTTGCGCATTCATCGTCGCCAGCGGAGTGGTGAAAGCGATTGGCAAGATGCTCCTGAACAATGGGATTTCTGAATTCTGGATGCCCTGTGCCGTTGGGGCGATTTTCCTCGTCCCATTTTTCATCTCCGCCTGGCTGTTGAATCAGATTCCACAGCCTAGTCTGGCAGATCAAGCGGAGCGGACTGAGCGAAAACCGATGAGCAAAGCTGAGCGATGGGCGTTTTTTCGCCAGTTTCGAGCAGGGCTCGTGATGTTGCTCCTCGCCTACTTCTTCGTCACTGCCTATCGCGACTATCGCGACAATTACATGCCTGATATTCTCACTGGCCTGGGCTACGACAAGGGAAGCGTGGCGACTTTGCTGGCAACTACAGAACTGTGGGTGGGCTTCGGAGTAATGGGAACCCTGTCGTTGCTTTTTCTGGTTCGAAACAATCGCTGGGGCTTTATCGGAGCTTATTCGATCATGATCTTTGGCTGCCTGCTCCTGGGGGGCGGCACATGGATGTTTCGGAAAGGAATGATCGGGGGAGAAGCGTGGATCATCGCCACTGGCCTTGGCGGCTATCTAACATATGTCCCGTTCGGCTCTGTTCTATTCGATCGATTGATCGCCGCCACGAACGTGGTCGCGACCGCAGTCTATGCGATCTACATCGCTGACGCGACCGGGTATCTGGGGTCGATTTTTGTCCAAGTTTACAAAGACTTTTACGTCAGCGGCTCGACTCGCGTCGATTTCTTCGTGCAGTTCAATTACTTCATGACCATCACGGGCGCTTTGCTGCTGGGCGTGAGTCTCGTCTATTTCCTTGGCAAGATTGGTGGCTCGAGAAAATCACCGTAGCTGAACTGCCAGACGGACAAACCGCGACATGGCCGAAGGGGTACCGAATGCAATCTGGAGCACCGCGTCCGAGTTTTCAACTTGAGCTGTCACTGGTTCCCACACTTTAAGATCCGACGATGCTTCAACCTCCACGTTCACAAGTTTCAAAGCTCCCGGGCGGATCGGGATCGACAGTCGATCACCTGACGCGAATGCAGTCGCGAGATCAGCAATCCAGGGCAAGCTATCTGGTTTGGACGGATCGGAACCGAAGACGAATTCGATGAGATTGCCATTGCCATCGGCATCAGTGTCTTCTGAAATGCTGCTGCCCGCCAATGAATACTGTGCAAGCCATTGATGAAATGGCGATGGCGTCAGGGGTGGTAGCGTGATCAACCAGGCTTCGGCTTGTCCATCTGGATTGCGGCCATAGCCGACGAGCGTCGATCCATCGGCGGAAATATCGACTGCCTGAATGAGTTCCCAGTCGGGGTGATCTGGCGCAATGCTGGAAACGAGGCGGTAGCCAGTGTCGCGATTCCACAGAAATGCTTGTCTGGTGCCCGTGGTTCCAGTGGCCTGTCCGACGACGATTTGTGCATCATTCGAAATCGCCGAAGGGGTCACTGCTGACCATCCGGGCGGTAGCGCGGACAGAACCTCGTCGTCACCATTTGCATGAAGGATGACGGCTACCCTTTTGCCTGAATTCTGGAAATATCCCAGGATTGTTCCATCGTCAGTAACATCGACATAGCCGTCGAGGTCGCCCATTGTTCTGGCAATCTCCAGCGGCTGAGTTCGCCACAGGTAGCCGGTGGTCGAAGTCGAATCTTCTGCCACTGTCAGGATCCACGCGCCATTTCCAGATACGGCGTTCGCTAAATGAGTGCTGCCCATACGCGAGGCGGTCATTTCGAACTGGGCAGGCGAGTTCGTCAGCAGCTGGCGGCGCATGCCGCTGACTTGAAACGTGGGGGCCGTGACCCTATTTACTCCGGCCGGACCATCTTCAATCGTATCCAAATTGCCAATCACCATGCCATTTGCGGAATAAATGGTGATCGGTTCGTTTGCCTCGGTGGGAGCTTTCGGAGCCATGGCTGCCATTCCTGTTTCAGCGGTCCAGATAAACGGCTGGGAGCCACTGAGGCCGGAGCTTTGCCCGAAAACCTGCGTTGCGTCAGGAGAAATGCTGGTTGCGATGGATTCAAAGTGTCCTCCCGGCAGGTCGCCCAGAGCGGTAAATGTCGGTGTTAGCGACTGAGCATCAGCCAATGTCGCAGCCGCCAGGGCGGCGATAGAAATACACGTAGTGCGGTTCATTTGAGTTTATTCAGAGATGATGCGGACGTTCGCGACGGATCCTTCAAAGTTGCCGATCTCCAGCGTTGCGGTGCCAGAGTTGCCCGGATCACCTCCATTGCGATCCCAGTTGGTGAAGTCCGTGGTGGGAAATTCCAGCAGCAGGACATTGTCGATCCATACCCGATACAGGGTGGGGGTGATCGTCATGACGATCGTGTGGAGCTTACCAGTGGTCAATACGCTACCCAAGTCGATGGGAGAAACCAGTTCCACTGCGCCGCCGACGAATCCAGGTGATGCTGCATAGCTGTCGTTGAAAATGGACAGCTTGGCGTTCCAGTTCGCCTCCAGTCTGAGCAGGTGAGCGCTTTGGAAAGATGGAGAATTGTTACCCGCTTTGTGGGCATCGATGTAAAGATCTGCCGAGACGTGTACGGCTTGCGTGGCTGGAGTGTCGTTGAGGTCAATGTTAGGAATATCGACGGTGAGCGCATCTCCGGTGTCTGCGAATTCGACAAATCCAGTCAGCTCAGCGCCGTCTAACAGAACCATATCGGCATGCGGTGGTGATGCGGCGTCGCTGAGAGAGTCGAAAGTGTAGTGGGCCACGGTGGATTCGATGCCTGAGTCCGTCCGCTTGATTGCAACCTCGTCAACGTAACCGTCGAAATTTCCCACCAGCAGCAATGCGTCTTGATTCACGTTCCACTCGGCCAGTGCGTCTGGAGCAGACAGCGAAGCAACGGAAGTTCCATCGACGGTCACCGTGTAACCAGTCTGGTCTAGCCGGATCGCGAGATCGTGCCAAGTGTCGGCGGTGAGATGATTCGCCATTGTTGCCGCGGATGCAACGGTGCCCTCCTGCCCACCCCAGATGGTGGCGTTGTTAGTGACAGTATTCTGATAACAGAGTAGCCGAGCCTTCGAAGATCGGATCAGAGAAACGAGGTTCAGTCCTGCGGCGCCGCCGAGGTTTCGAAACTCATCGACAAGGATGCGGGACTGGAGGGTGATGGCCTCCGTCGTTCCTGGATTGTAGATGTCTGCCATGGGAATCGCTACGCGCGCACGTGCATTCAGATCTTGCACACGGAGCACACCATTGAGCGTGCCATTTGTGACTGGCGCGAGATCCGGGTGCCCGTTGCCGCTGCTGTCAGCGTAGTTTCCCTGAAATGCATAGTGTGCAGCGAGAGTGCCAGGAGTAGACGGCTCGATGCGGGTGATTCGAATGCCGTCGATACATCCGTCGAAGTTTCCTGCTACCAGCATCGCACTTCCTGCCGTTGCCCAGCGGTTCAGTTCTCCAGCAGGAGTCGGGATGGAGGCGATCTCGTTTCCATCAATGGTTACAGTGTAAGAGTTCTGGTTCAATGTCAGCCGCACCTGATGCCATGAGCCAAGAGTCAAATGCGGGGCCAGGATTGCTGGAGTGGCGAATATTCCGGCGGTGCCGCCCTCGACCGATGCTCCGCTCGCGCCTGACTTTCGCAGCAGTTCCAGCCGTGCCAGCGGAGTGCGGAACAGGCTGAGGAGTTTCGCTGTGCCGCCTGTTGCGGGATAGTTGTCGATACGAAGCCGGGCTTCTATCGAAACCCCCCAGGAATGTTCGGCGTCAAAAACTTCAGTAGTTGGAATGCTGACCGAAGCGGATTGGCCGAGATCACTGGAGCAGAGGAAACCTGCCGAGAGATCCGCGCCTCCCGCTGCGATCATGTCCGCCTGCTGGCCTGTAGCATCACTGCCGTCCACCGAGAACGGATAGTCAGCGACCACGGTGCCGGGAAGATTTTGAAACGGATCACTGAGTGCTCCCTCGGCCTTCACGACCACTTCGTCGATTCAGCCATCAAAGTGACCGAAGGTAAGGCGGCCACCGCTGTAGTTGCCCCACACATTGAAATCGCCCGAGCTGCTGGTATGAATCACATTGCCATCCAGCGTGAAGGTGTAGCCGGAGGCATCCAGTCGCAGCTTCAGGTGATGCCAGGTGTTCAGTGTGAGCAGAGGGCGTAGAGTTGCATCATTCAGCGCTTGATTGTAGCCCGCATACATCTCCAGCCCTGCGCTGCTGCTGCCAAATCGCAGACTTGGCTGGTTGTCGCTGGTCTTGTGGAGTCGCAGGAAATCGACTGAGCCGTTGATCGGAAAGCTGCGCACGTACAGCATGGCTTCGACGCTGAATGCCGAGGCGACATTATTGTCGAGCAGGGCATCGAGAATCGGAGCGGTGGCTCCGTCGTTGGGGCCATGGATGTTCAGTGCTTCGCCGTTGGCACGGGAGGGCCACTGGAAGGTCGTCCCGTCGAATTGCGCATTGCCGCTGTCGGGTGTGACATCCACCTGTTGCATCCGATTGTCCGAGTAGTTGCCATCAAGAGCATACCAGGCGATCGCGTCCCAGTTCTCAGCGATCGGGATTGTCTGGTAGGCTTCTATTTCATTAGCAACGGGTTCCGTAGCAGTGAATGCCTCCAGGGCACTCAGGCGGCGTCCGTCTGGAAAAAGAATATCCGCAGCGATATGACTTGAGCCCGGCTTATCAGGGGAAAAAGTGAAGCTTGTCCCGCCATGGCGAGGTTCCATCGCGGTGCCTTCCCAGGTGATTCTTGCTCCCGTTAGCGACATTGGACTGCTGAGAGAAACCGTCGCCGTGCTACCCACCTGAACCGTCGCGGGGAGACCAGTAATCGTTGCTGACTCGCTGTTCCAGGTTTGCCCCGCCAGTGAGGATTGGGCGAATAGCCACGACGCCACGGCAGCTTCGCGCGCCATGATGTTGATCGTATGCTCGGTGCGAGACAATATGGCTGCGGCTCAGT
>JAGROY010000302.1 GCA_020439995.1 Verrucomicrobiia bacterium | reverse complement strand
GAGACCAATGCCTGTAACCGCTTTGGCAAAGGCAACAGGGCTCCCCTGCTCTATCAATGTTCCCGCTGGGATTACAAAGCCACCATCGGAAGTCGAACGTTCGCTCACAATCCAGCCGCTCAGGTCGACAGTCTCCGTGCCAATGTTGGCCAACTCAATGAAGTCGTCACCTGCAGCCATGACTTCGGACAGCAGAACCGCTCCGACTGCCGCACGTGTTGTCCATTCGATCTTCGTGGCGATCGCTTCCGGCTGCCAGTTGCCGGCAAAATCCTGGCCGATGATTTCCAGCACGTGATTGCCCGACTCCAGTTCCAGCATCGAAAGATCAAGCATCGCGGTCCGAACGGTGGGAACATCGCGGGGGAAGCCCGGACCACTGCCGATATCGATCGGATCACTCCAATCGCTGGCAGTAGCATCGGCAATGCGCCAGCGGTATGCAAAAATCCCAGGGCCGCCAATGAGAAATCTCGGCGTGCTGCCCAATTGCCGAGTGTAAGTCCACTCGGGAATGGTATGACCGTAGTCGAGCCCGAATGCAGCCGCGCCTCGGGCAGGCGACGACTCCGACCATTTAGTGACAATGTTAGTATTTACTGACGGGATTCCGTTGATGTTGCCCTCACCATTCTCCGTCGCAAAGATATCGCCAGTGTGCTGTGGCCCTATTGTTGCATCTTTGAGCAACGGATCGATGAGGTTGTGGAAGAACTCTATCTTACTGGTTGGGCGTCCTGTCGATGCCAGATCGGCTCCGCTGATCAAGCGTGGAAAGCCTGCCTGCTCACTGTCGGAGCCATGGAAAACATTGAATCCCAGATAAGCGCCGTCTCCGCGTGTGGGTGCGATATCTTCAGTGATGAATAGATTTACTGCCGACGTCAGCACGTTCTGACGGAAGTTGCCGGAGGTGTATTCGTAGTCGTCGTGGAATGCGAGGCTTGTGTTGTGCTCGAAAATCACAGCGGCCCCTGCTTTACAGTTCACGGCGTGATCCACGCTGTGGAAAACATTGCGCGCAACGACGATGGTCGTGTTCTTCCCCCGGTCGCCGGATGAGATTGCGTTTGAGTAACCGCGATCAGAGCTGACCGGATCCTTGGTGCCATTCTCGAAGATATTGGAGGCAATGTAGGCATCGCCGCCCAGATCAATGTGCTCGTCGCCAACGTGGCCGTGAAAGTGATTGTAGCGACAGTCAAGCACCGGGCTGCGCCCGAGGAATCCGCTATCGACGTCCATCACATCGTTATGACCTTTGTTGCCGTAGAAGTGATTGCGATAGACGCGCAGATACCCTCCGATCGGCAGCCCATCTCGGAAACCTTCCTGAGTCAGGCCTGGCGACTCGATCTTGAGTTGCTCCGACACGTTGTCGAACCCGAGTGCAGCAGGATTCTCGTTCGCCGCAAACATATCGGGAAAGATGCAGCCATCGACGGTGATCGAGCAATTCTTACCATAGACCATGCGGCGGTGGGTACCGCGGAAAGTGCAGCCTTCAATCACACACTCAGAGCGCACCACGCCGATGCACCCCTGGTTGTCACCGGGCTGCGCATTGAGAAAGTCCGCATTGCGGATGAGATTCTCCGCGCTCATCGAATCTTCAAACAAGATGCCGCCCCACTTTGGCGCTGCCTGCTGTGTGCCGGGCAATAGAGGATCATCGACCGCGTCGGCTTCCGGGAAATGAGTCAGCGTTACGCGCGCCTCAGGATCACCCAGTACCCGCAGCACCCCGCCTGAGGCCACCCTCAACCTGACATTGCGGTCAAAGTACACGCTGACACCAGGATCGATCGTAAGCGTGCCACCCTCTGGAACGGTGAAATTCTTAGTAATTCGCCATGCATCGGTGGACTTATCCCAGCGGACCACCGATTCGCCACCGGGCCAGCCGCCTTCTACCATCGTGACAGTGCCGGGAGTGAAGAGATCCACAAATTGCTGCTCCATTAGCTCTCCCTGACCCGAGGTGCCTGAATAGAATTCTACATTCATCACGTGAAACCCGGGCTGGAACCCCGGCACGAGAAGCCACCACTCCGGCAGCAGAAAACTGCCATTCACCCGGGCACCGCCAAACTTGCCATCGACGAGAATCGATTTCACCCCAGGCAGGTGATTGCCACTGAGCTGCACATCGCCTCCGTTGGCCTGGATCACACCATCTGCAAGTTCTGGTAAAAAAGCTACGGCGACGGAATTCGTGTCGACGCTGAACCTGCTGAGCACCCGATCGTGACGGAGTCTGACAAAACGTTTTGCATTGGAGATTACTGAATCTGGCAACCAGTCGGTAAATAGATCATCGATTACGGGATCGAGCACATCCGAAGTAAACACCGTCTGGGCCAGGTCGACGAGACTCGCCCGGTAGAGCGAATGCATTTCAGAGTCTGTAAAGAACCGCTGCAGCCCTTTCAGGTTTGAATAGCTGCCGTAGAGACTACCGGTGCCTCCCGACTCGCGTTCACCAATTCCCATGGTGGTGTCAAGATCGTGCGGCAGCAGGATGAAGCGGGGATCTTTGACGCCGCGATAGATCGCAAAATCATCCGAGCGCCCAGTCAGCAAGCCGCCCTCCAAATTTTCCATGAGCGCATTGCACGCGAGATAACGCACCCATTGATCGACGTCCAGCTCCTGCTCAAGTGCTTCGCGATAACCTTGGTCCGGGCCGTTGCTAGTCGCCTTTCCTAACTCAATCACGTCCGTCCAGTCATCTGCGTCAGCATTGGTTTTCTTAAAATAGGTGGCGCGAAAGCCATCCGCAGTCTCACCGCCGTAGCCCAGCTGTGGCCCGCGCCCCAGTTGGGCGTGATCATCCATTCGGTAAAGGTTACCGTCGGCATCATCAGGAAACAGGCGCGCAATCCACTCGCCGTTGACGGGCTCGGCTCGGACGTAGCGGCCGTAACCTTTTATCGCTGGCACGTTGTAACCAGGCCGCGAAACTGCCGAATCGACGCCATTGATAAATACCTGCACCGGAACGACCTCGATCGATGGCAAACCCGCGAGTTGAAACACCAGCGCGCCCAGAGCCTGGCTGTGCGCATACTGGCTGTTGAGTTGAAATGACGTTTTGCCATTCCATGGAGTGTCGTCAGGGATACCAACGTGAAAACTGTAGGGTGTCTGGAATCGACTGCTGTAACCCCGGTCGCGGATGCTGCACGATTGCCGCACTTTTATTCCGGTTCCATCTTGACTGACGAAAGTCGCATTGAACTCTGATGTCGGCCCATTGAAGCCGCTTTGCCTCTGCAAGCTCTCGAAGTCGGCGCGCTCGGCTTCCGTCATGATGATGCGGTAGAGGGGATGGTGTCGAGGTTGCCATGGTTCGTCTGGAAGGTGGCTGGCATCGACCTGATACAGAGCATTGGTTACGTTCCCGAAAGCTGGCTCCGCTCCATCGATGAGATCCTGTGGAGAGACCGTGCGCGCCGGAGCCGGCCAGGTGCGAGCGAGCCCTCCGGCATCCGTAGCCTCGATGTAATACTCCACGACAGTGGTGTCACTGTGCGCAGGCACGCTGGCTTCGAACCGTCCATCGCCATCACCGTCGGCCATTTCGGTCAAAGTGAACAGCTCCGTGCCGTCGGGACGCCAGTGCAGCACTACCTTCACCGCACCTCCCGCAGCGTCATCGGAAACGGTCGCGCGGATCGTTACCGTCTGGTTTGGCGAGGGAATGATCGGTTGGTGTGTGACCTTTTGGATCACGGGGGCAATATCGATTTCAGCAACACTGTTGGCGGTGCCGGGAGTCCCCCCGGCGGCAATACTGGAGCGCCAGTTCTGCCCTGAGCTCCCACCCAGCATCGCCTGAATCTTCTCCAGCGAGGCCCCCTCGCCGTCCGAAGGATTCAGCCAGATCCAACCACGCCACGAGCCGTCCAGGTCTGCCAGAGAACGCTGCGCCCAGTCCCCACGGGTAGCGTAGTCGAGCAAGTCAACCCTTTCGCCCGCCGCATTCACCAATTCGACCGCGTCCGCTGAGTTGCCGAGCTTGCCTTTCCATCCACCAACAATACGCCCGGCAAAATCAGGGTGCGCCGCCGTAAACGTATCGACATTGCTGGCCACCACTAAAAACTGTCCCGACTCCAGCGCCGTATCAGGAGGAAATTCAAACCGAATCCCGCGATCCAGTTTCCAGCCACTCAGATCGGCGACCGATGCATCCGGGTTGTAAATTTCCAGCCATTCCTCGCGCGTGTCCTCACCGGGATGCCCGACAGGATGATACATGATTTCGGTAATCACAGGTGCTGCATTCGCACCACAGACACTTGCCACGAACAGGAGTCCAATCCACAGCTCTTTGAGTCCGCGCCCCAGTGCTCCAATCAGGAATCTCACCCTGCATCCAGTAGACAAAACTTCCGGTACCTTCATATGATCATTTTGTAGAGGGGAACCTTTGCTGATTCACAATCATGCGTCAAGAGGAACGGCATAGAGGGCATAGATGCCCTACTAACCTCGGACAGCCCCCCTCAAATCATTTCCCGGCCATCTTTCGATAGCGCTCTACAACGGCTGCCACCTCCGGGTTATCTCCGGCAATCCTTTTGATCTCTTCAAACGTCTCAGCCTTTGGAACCCCACCCTTCCCGGCATCGATTCTGCGCAACCCCTCTTCACTGATTCCGATCGCCTGCTTCAACAACTCCGGGTTGGCGATCTGTGGATCGTTCCGCAGCGCGAGCAGGACAGGACGCAACCCGTCAAAGCCGAGTCGATCCCATAAAACTTGCCTGGTGATCTCCTTTCGAAGTTGCGGATTCTCAAGCGACCTCGCCCAAGTAAGTGCGGCATCTGCTCCGTCTGATTGGATGCGGGTGTCAGCCTCCTCCCACAAATGTCTCTTCATCTCTGACAATCCAACCAGTTCAGGATTGTCGCTGGTGGTCTCATACCGCTGCCCTCCATGTTGCCTTTCTAACTCGCCCACGATGCTCTCCATGAATTCGTTCTTCGCCAAGGGCCTGACGGCAGCGAGCACGTCTCTTACACTTCCAGTCGTTGGTTTCGCACCGTCCAGAGCCTCCGCAAGCCGCCAGAAATCGAGACTGCTGAATCGATCCCTGAACTGGGTAACGGTTGACCTAAGCATCTCAGGATTCCTGCCATCATAGGCCTGGGCGATAAGTAACCCAAGCTCCAGCGGATAGATATCAGACTCTCTTACCAGTTGAGCCACTAGCAGATCTCTGCTGGGAAAGTTCCCTTCCCGAAGGATTTGCCCCAACGTATACTTGGACATCATCTCAGACTCTGCGGCCCTCATGACAGCCTCATCTCCGCCTGCCTCTATAATGCGGGCCAGCAACTGATAGTCCGGCATTGATCTTGATTCTTCAAGGATGACTTGCAGAGCACGTTCCCACTGCCCAGGTAACAGCGCCTCGATGGTATCCGCTACGAAAGCGTTGCGCGCCTCCAGAGTAACGAGTCCATCATACGTCTTTCGAAAAGCCACAATCGAAAACTCCCCGGCGACAGGTTCCCTGCGAAGGTGCGTTTCCACGTCAGGCGAAACTGCTTTGAGCATCTCATAATTCATCTGCTCGTCCTCTGTGGCAGCTCTGTCGAACTGCATTCCTCCACGAAGCGACGGCCAACGTTCAACGGCCCATATTCCAGCGACGATACCGACGATGATTGCTGCCGAAAAGCTGATCCTGTAGGTTGGAACTCTCATCGTGATTGGTTTAGCAGGCGATCTCTAAGCTCTGGATCCTTGATCAAGCTGGCCCACTCCGTCGCGCTCTCGGGGTCACCCGCAATTTCGCCAATCAACTCTACGATCGCCGTGTCAGGGATATCTTCCAATTTCGCTAGCGCACCCGATGCGGCGACCACATCGTGATTGGCCCACCATTTAACGACATCAGTCAAAATGAGTGCCCTCCAGCCCTCGGGTAGCTGATCGAGCTGGCTGAGTGTTCTATCGAGGTCATCACTTTCGAGTAATAAGGAACGGGCGATCGACAGGCTGGAATCCGAGCGTGAACTCGCGTAAACTTTGCTGGAACTGGGAGCCGGCCAGTCCTGAGGGGACTTCCACTCAGTCAATTTCTCTTTAAGACCGGAGCCGAATTCGCTTGAGTTGACCTGCTCACTGACAAAATCAAGAATATCCCGGGCCACGAAATCCACTCGTTGCTCTTCTGTGAGCGAAACCCCACTCGCCCTGACACTCTGTCGAAGCTCTCTATCTCCAGCGAGCGCCGCCAGCACATAGTCCTTTTCGACCGCAGATGTGGTTGTCCCCAGCTTGTCCAGTAAACTTGGGATCGGTTGTGATCGCCGGGTGTTTACGATAGCATAGCCGTATCTCTCCTTGTCTTTCATCGACGACACTCCCGGAAGAATCGCCTCAAACATGCGATCGAAATACGGTCGAGGATCGCTCGTCCCCAGTGTCCGATAGCTCCCATTCAGAAAATTTGGAGACCTTGCCATGACCACCACACCCACATCATCGGCAGACAATGGCTCTCCACTTGCGATCCGCGTGGCAATTCCTTGTTCATAGGCTGCCACGATACGTTCCTGCAAGTGCTCATGCATCTTGGGAATGACGCTGTAGCAGCTTCGGCTGATGCGATAACCCAGCTTCCCATCCGCCTGTTCTTCCATCCATCGAACGCATCGCTCGGGGTGATCTCTTGCAGCCAATTCAACCAGATATGCAAATTCACCTGCCTCCTCGCCCTCCAACTCCTCAGCTCCCTTCGCATACCCTCTTTCCAAGAACTCCATAGCGACGACCGCCCCCGCAGTGCCAAGTCCGCTGCTTCCTTCCGCGAAGTTAACAATCATCCTGATACGCGTTGCGAGTGTGGAAACAGGAAACACTCCGCGCTTGAGTGCCAGCCAAAACCCCTCTGGTTCCGCAGCGAACAGAGCCCGCGCGGCGGCCATCACCCTTGATTGTTCATCCCTCCCAGTCGTCGAAAAATACTGCTGCATGAGCGCTTTCCATGCCGCGATTAGCTGCTCATAGTCCGACTCTGAATTAGAATCAGTCTGTAGCCCGTTGGACTCACTGTTTAAGTATCCGACGACGACGGCTTCGGGGCCAGGGCTTTGGATTGGCCCCATCAAACGTGCTACCCCGATCGTAGTGCCGAGGCCGATCATCCCTCCGAGCACGATTGCGAATATGGTTCCTGCGACGCCGGATTTTTTGAAAATGGTCATACTCATGATCAATGTTTGGGTGATAGGCACCGTTGAGGAACCAGCAATCGCCGCTGATGCCAGAGTCGAGGTCGAAACTGAGATTGCTCCGTTTGAAAGCTCAGCAGTGAGCTGGGCGATGATTAGCCCGGCCGGGACAGCAATGCCCCGACGCTGGAGCAATCGAGTCAGCTTTACTATCGCGCGAACACTGCGTTTCTGCGCGGCTTCTGATTTTGTCCCAAGTCGCGCCGCAATTTCTTTGAAGCTCCAACCTTCAAAATAGTGTAGCATCAAGACATCGCGATCGATCGCCGATAGCTGTTCTAGCGCCTCATCCAAATGCGGCCTGACGCTTTCCCACACATCCTGACCATCCTGACTAGCTAGACAACTGATCTTTGTACATGCTGTGATAGCGAAGGCGCGTTGAATGATCACGAGCCATCTGCATCGACTGCAGTGACGCCGCGCGATGCAACCAGCCAGCGAGCGAGCGGACGTTGATCAGCGACGGTGCCTTGCGGCCCAAAGCAGTGAATACCGATTGGGTGATCTCATCCGCCCAGTCCTGACGGCCAGTGCGCCGCAGTCCCACTCCATGAACAAGACCCGAATAGCGATCAACCAGCCGTCGAAATGCGTCCTGATCGCCATGATTGACGTAGGATTCCAGCAATGTTCGATCATTCAAATCCGGTGAACTCTCACTCATGTTAGGCACACTACTATACTCCGCGCCGCCGCCGCAATCGGACATCTAAATTGCGTGATCCCTGGTCATGCCACACAGAAGAAGTCCTGCCCCTCTTCATAGCCCAATGGCGCGACACGTTCACGTATCAGGTCTCTCGCGCCGCTGACACCCACGGCGCCGATGAGCACTTGTTGTCCCGAGGGCGGCATTGCGGTGGCTCCTAAAACCGGACGTCCCAGAATCACATTGCCGATCCGGCGATCGTTCACGTCATAAAATGCAGCGATTCGCACACCTTGTTTCTTCAGCAATCTTGCGAGTCTTTTACCGATAGGTCCGGCACCACAAATTCCGACTCCAAGGTCACGGACTACGGCAAGCCGTCCCAGAAAATGCGCCTTTGCCTGAAGGAACCGACGCTGGCTATAGTGATCATCGTTCCGGGTCATGCGCAGCTCGCTGTCGAACCAGTCGAGCAAAACCTCGGGGACGATTCCAACTTGCAGGCCAGCCTCGATCATGCGCAACCAGAAGTCGTAATCCTCCGCCCAGTCGACAACACGGTAACCTCCCAGCTGCTTCATTGCCTCCTTTCTGATCATGGCCGATGGATTGGACAATGGGCTGTCGATGAAACGCTGGGCAGCAATCGACTGTGGTGTGGTCAACGAATTCAGCCACTTCTCGTAGTCGGCGAATCCCTGCAGGGGCGGCAAGTGTTCTCCATCTCTTCCACGCCGAATGATGCGGACATGACTGCCGCACGCTGCCAGCTCCGCGTTATCATTCAAGCACTGCACTTGCCTGGCGATGCGATCAGGATAGCTGAAGTCGTCCGCATCCATGCGCGCGAGAAACCTGCCCCGAGCCTGATACCAGCCCAAGTTCAAAGCAGTGATAAAGCCTGCTCTGGGCGGCGAATGGAGAATGCGGACACGCCTGTCCGCCCCAGCAAGATCATTCATCACTGCCAGTGTCCCCGGAGTAGAATCGTTCGCGATCAGCAGGATTTCAAGGTCAGCCCAGGTCTGCTGCAGGCAGCTTTCCGCTGCGGATTGCAATGTATCAGCGGCATCCCTGGCGGGCAGCATGACCGAGACCAGAGGTTCCCGCTTCACGCCCGCCCGACTTCCCACACTCGCTTTGGTTTGGTAAAGATCAGGGCACTTGAAATGTGGGAAACCGGGATCCCAGTCATTCGTTCCAGCACCCGGCGATAGATTGCGAGTTGATCCGAATACAGCGCAGCTTTTGCCTTGAGCTGCTCTGTCAGTGGCAGATCGTCATCGAATGTATCCGTCTTGAAGTCTAGAATCCTCGCACTCCCTCCAGATTCGACAACGACTCTATCGAAGGTTCCTGTCAACCACTCGCCATCGAGGACGACTTCGAAACGTTTCTCCCGCCAGAGTTCCGCATCCGCTGCCGGACGCTCAAGGGCCTGTGTGATCGGTGGCTCGTCCAGCGCCGCCAGTGCCTCATCCACAGCCGCACGAGTGATCGAGTGCGCCTTGCCGTAGTCCACCACGGCTGCCTTGGATGCCCGGTCGAACCATTCGATCTGCTCAAAAAGCGCGTGCACCTCAGTGCCATGTTGCCGGGCGGAGGCACCTTTTCGAGAGAACAATTGTGTGGCTGTCAGGGTTTGGCTTTCCGATCCAGACGGCGTTCTCCGCCTGTAGCGCGGGCGAGCAAGTGATGCAGATCGTTGCACTTTCTGTACCACCTCTGATTCATCAGCCGCAGTATCGCTTTCCTCAGGATGCTCAGCCTCCATCCAGTAGCGGTCGCCCTTTTGAAAAATCGCCAGTGCCGTCGAGCCCCCGAAGGTGACATCCTCGCCCTCACGGCCCAGGGTTTTCTCCAGAAGCCTTGGATAATTCGCTGACGGAGCGGCGTGCTTTGGTGCTTTGTCGGCGATCACGTACATGGCCTGCTTTGCACGGGTCATCGCCACGTACAGAGTGCACAACCCCTCGTATGCAGCCTCGGCTTCTTTCTCGCTATGGTAGTGATCCAGCTGCTCGTCCGCCCGGGCGATCGCTTTCTGTGGCAGATTCATCACCCATTTGACCGATCTGTCAGGATTCCGGTGAACAGCAAGCCCGCGACGCATCACTGTCAGGGCCTGGCCACCGAGATCCGGCAGCAGCACGACATCGAATCCCAGGCCTTTGGATTTATGAATCGTCATCACCTGCACTACGCCCTGGCTCGCTGGTTCGCGAATGGCGTAATCCCTGGCAAACGCAATGAAATCCGAGATACTCCGGCTACCGGAACTATCAAATCCACGGGCCGCCTCACCCAGCATTTCGAGACGCCGTCGACTGAAGGCATCCAGTCCGGGAACAAATTCCTCCAGTCGCTGACTCCATGTGGAAACAAGACTTTCGAATCCGTGCCGGTGCGCCTCATCCAGAATTTCAAAAATCAATTTTTCACGCGTCCAGCCAGGCCTGTCCATTGCCTGGGCAAACGGAGTCATCGCCAAATGCTGCCAGGCGAAAGTATCTCCCGGATGAGCGGCGAACTGCAAGAGATCGAGCAATGCCGAACTGGCGGGATTGTCTTTGGCGATGCGCACGAACGATTCACTGATCACCTGAATGTCACTGTGAGCGCGAATCCAGTCGACCACCTGCTGGCCCGCCTTGTTCGTCTGCACCAGCACTGCACAAGACAGTCCCCGGCGGGCCGGATCAACTTCGCGCAGAATATCCAGCATGAGATCGAGACGGCGCTCGGTTTGATCGTCTGCCGAGTTTCCGTAGGCATCACTCGTCGGCTGCAAAAAGCAGGAATAGCCGTTGAGATCCGGATGGCGCGACACATGTGGCCCCCAGCGCCAGCGATCGATCGCGCTGGAAGGAAGGAGGTAGCGAAGCATCTGGTCGTTGCCAAAAACGGTGTTCACCATCTCGATAACCGCAGGGCCGGAGCGCCACGAATCATTCAATGGACGCTGAATAATGCGCTCCTCTTCTCCCTCGCGATTGTAGTGGTCGCGAATATCATCGAACAACGTCACGTCTCCACCACGCCAGGCATAGATCGCCTGCTTGAGGTCGCCCACCTGGAAAAGACTGCGCTGCCCGGATTGATCCTGCACAGCCTCGTCGATCAAATTTTCGATCACGCTCCACTGCAGGTAGCTGGTGTCCTGAAACTCATCAAGCAGCCAGTGGTCGTAACGGGTATCAAGTCGGTAGTCGATCCGAAGCCGTTCGCGCGTACCAGGACGCTGGGTCAACATCGGTCGCTGGTGTTCAAGATTTTCCCCACCCCCGAGAACCAGCTGAAGGTCATAAAAGGTCAGCTTTCCCCGGCGTCTGACCAGCCGACTGTAGGTCTGCTCATACTGGTTCAGCACCATCCAGATGCCGCGGGTCTGCCGCAGCTTGTTCTCCAGCTCCCGACCAACAATCGCTCGCACGATCCGCTCCAATATGGCGCAGGCATCGCCTTGCAACACTTGCTTTTTGTAAACTGTTAGAATCGCCTCGCCGGCCTCTAGCTGTGGATACACATCGAGCAATTTTGGCAGCAGATAAGAAATCGCTGATGGCAAAGGCACGCCTGGCGAATACGTCTCCAGCTCATTCAAAAACTCATCCCACCGATCCTGCTGCTTCTGATTAAAGCTGCCGAAATCGAGCGTGTGCCGCAGGGCATCGGCTTCTCTAACAAGATCGCAAGGCAAGGCGTGCCCTTCCTCCAGCCACTGGCTCCCGTCCGGCCAAATCGTATCAGGATTTCCCCACTGACTGGCGGCTGGCGCTCCCAGGAAAATCTCATGGTGATCGTCGACAAAGTGGTTCAGGTCTTTGAGCAAAGTGCTGCCCTCACTCCCGAACGTTGCCAATTTAAACGCGTCGAGAAAATCCCTCTGTTCCTGCTGGCGCGTGCGGGCGCGCTGAAAAACCTTGCGGTAGACACGCCCCTTTTCGAGCGAGATCAGGTGCTCATCCAGAATTTCGAAGCCGCCACCGAGGCCGAATTCAAAAGGAAAATTGCGGATGATGCTGACGAAAAATCCGTCCAGCGTCCCTAGGCTGAGAAGATGCAGACGCTTCGCCAGCTTGCGCAGCATCGCTTGAAAGTCCAGCTGGGTCAGTTCCTCCAACTGCAAACTGGTGGCCAGGAGACGTGCGCCTTCAGGCGACGCTGCGGCAGTGGCCAGCTTCACTAAAATAGAATCGAAGAACTCTCCTGCTGCTTTTCTTGTAAAGGTCAGCGCGATGATGCGCTCGGGTTCGACTCCACGCGCCATCAATGCGACGTACCGATCAGTTAGTTGGTAGGTCTTCCCAGCCCCTGCCGAAGCCAGGATCATTTCATTCTGAAGCACGTGCTGCGCCATAGATCGTATATCTGGTAACTACCCTCCTTGGACGGGAGGCATGAGCGCCATCTCCTGCCCAGGCTTGACCAGGTGATCCCGGGCCACGTATTCGAGATCAACCGCGACCCGGATCTGCCCATCCCAGGCTTTCAATTCCGGCCAGCGGGCGTAGAATTCAACAAGCAAACTAGCGACCGTCGTTCCCGACGGTTCCACTGGCCAGGCGATCTGCTTTTGGCCACCTGCCGCCTCTTGCAGTAATGAAAAGAAGAGAACCTTCAAGGCAGGCACTGTTGATTCACGGTCGTTTTCACTCATCGATGTTCAGGCAGGATCAGCTCAGTTTTCAAAGTTCCTATTACTGGAAGGTTTCGGTAGCACCCTTGATAGTCGAGACCGTAGCCCACCACAAACTCATCCTCGATCTCGAATGCCACGTAGTCCGCACTCACTTCCTCCGCACGGGGCTTTTTCTTCTGCAGCAAAACACAGATCTGGACACTGACAGGATCACAGTCGTCCTGCACCCGCTTCTTCACTGCGGCAAGCGTTCGACCACTGTCCAGAATGTCGTCCATGAGAAGAACATGCTTTCCCTTCACATCCGGCAGCTCTCCCAGAATCTTCACCTCCCCGGAACTCTCCGTTCCTCCGTAGTAGCTCGATACCGACAGCGTCCTAAACTGCAGCGGAAGATTCACGCGCCGCATCAGGTCAGCCATGAAAATGAGTCCCCCATCGAGAATCGCCAGAACGACAAGGTCGCCTCTTACATTGCTATAATGACGGGTGATCTCGCGCGCCAGCTCGTCGAGCCTCGCGAAGATCGTGCTTTCGTGGTAAAGAACCTGTTCTAAATCGCCATACATGTGACCAACTCTTAGATTACGTTCCACCTCATGAGTAAAGAACAACCAGCAAAAGATGCAGCATCGTCTCCCGGGTCAGTGCAACTGCACAGCCTCCGGGAAGACTACCGGCGGCACACGTTGTCAAAAGCCGATGTCGCCGAAAGCCCGTTCGTTCAGTTCAAAAACTGGATGGCTGAAGCCTGCAACGCAGAAGTCCCAGAACCGAATGCGATGACCTTGGCGACAGTGGGGCCAAGCGGCGCCCCCTCTACCCGCACCGTGCTGCTCAAGGGGCTTGAGCGCGAGCGATTCATTTTTTTTACCAACTACTGCAGTCGAAAGGGCCGGGAACTGGAAGAAAACCCCCAGGCGTCGGTGACATTTCTCTGGAAAGAGCTCGAACGGCAGGTTTCGATTCGCGGAACGGTAAAAAAAAGTTCGAGGGAGGCATCGAAGCGCTATTTTCATTCCAGACCTTACGGCAGCCAGATCGGAGCCATCACTTCGACTCAGAGCACGGTCGTCGAAAGTCGTAATTCACTGGAAATAAAATACAAAGAACTGATGGAAAAGTATCCAGAGGGTGGTAATCCAGTGCCGCTCCCCGATAATTGGGGAGGATTCGAGCTGATTCCATCCGAAATCGAGTTCTGGCAGGGACGCTCCAGCAGGCTCCATGACAGAATCCTCTACTCGCTCACAGTCAATAATTTATGGGTCATTGAACGATTGTGCCCATAAAAAGCTTTGTGAGAGAAAGAAAACTTTGAACGAATCGGTACCGTAGTGGTCAGAACATGGTGAGAGACTTTTCACTGTGAGTCCGAAAATCGCAGTGATGGTTGCTTAGTTTCATAGATGTGTTGAGGTTGATGCGGCCGCCGGACTTGCCCGAAGCAAGTCCGGCGGTTCGTTTTTAGGGAGATGAGATTCTGCTTTCAAGGGCAGCCCATGTAGGCGTTTTCGGCCTCGAAACTGGTGATTCAGCCGCCAAAAAAACTCGCTCGGAGCAGGCCCCAACCTCCGCTTTGGCAGAAGCACAGCATTGGAATTGGGGCTGCGCGAAAGCCTGGTAGGCTCAATGGTCAAGCGCTACAACCTAGCCCTAGTCAATGAACAACGGCACAATGTGTCGGTCGTACAAGTTCTCGCCAACGTTCCTGGCTACCGTTTCGGCATTTTCATGCAACGCGGCGGTATAGGTGTCACCCAGTTGTGCCGCAATTTTGAATCCAACGTGCAGGAGCTGGCGCAGGTGCGGGTTGTAGGCGGGATTGCTCTGGTCATGGCGCAAAGCACCGGTGAACTGTGTCGAATTCCATCCGGCAACGGTTTCGCTGGTCGGAAGCTTCGCGGAATCGATATCGATCACTGTGGCGTATGGCTCACAGAGAGCTTCCCGCCTCGCGAGGGCCTGGGCATAAATCTCTTTTGCAAGTTCCAGCCCGCTGCCACCGGCATCGGCCAGTCCGATCACTTCTTCCAGCCAGTGAGTTCCAGCAGTCTTCAAGTGAATCCCGGCACCTGTGCGTTTGACAGCGCGCTTGATGATCGGATAAAGCGAAAACTTGTCTGATCCAGAGTGGACTGACAGCTTCAATGAACTCGGCAAACCGTAGGTTTCGATCGCGCGAGCAATCGCAACAAGATTAGCATCGAATTCTTTCTCGAACTGCGCGAGGTCGCCATCGTAGTCGACCCCTTTGTTGAATCGGCCGGTAAATTTTGGCGCGAACGTTTGCACTGGAATCTTTTCGTCTGCCAGCGCTGCAAGAATGATGAGTATCTCCGCAGGAGACTGCGGATTGTCAGTCTCGTCCATCGAGACCTCGGTGACGAAATCGTCCTCCCCACCCTTTTGAGCGACGATATGGCGGTAGATTTCACCAGCTTTCTGGGTCGCACCAAGAAACTGTTTCGCAGTTCTTTCCACATCATCGCGCCTAATGCCAAACTGCCCTATCAGTTCTGAATGACGGTCGACGAATGCTTCTATGGCACCACTCTCAGCAGGCTCGCCAATCGAATCCGCAACATCGAGCGTGAAAAAATCGCAGTGAGGAATGTAACGGTCGACGGTGCTACAATTGATGTGGTCCGCGTCCAGCAGGTATTCAGCTTCCCAGCCAAGATCTTTGACAGCGCGATCCGCAGCCGCACGAGTCGCAGAAGGATCGGAACCAACGATCAGGTGCTCACGATTCGACTTGTTCCAGACGGGAACCAAATCCACTCCGGCTGCTTTTGCGCGGATAAACGATTGTAATTGTGCGGCAGCACTCTGGCCGAAGCGATCGCCAACGCCAAAGGTGAATTTTGGAACTGCTCTCATTGAATCGTTGGTATTGACTACCCACTTGCCGAACCGAATGGGCAGATCCGAACGGGCAGAAGGCTATCACATCGGCCTTCTCGCCCGACTAGGAAGCCGGGGCTTCCGCGTCGTCACCGTCAGTAGCCGCTTCATCCCCCACTGTGCTTCCGCCACCTTCGACCGGAGCATCACCAGCGTTGGGGTCAATACTAAATGGCTCTCCGATTCCGGGAACAGGAGCTGGAATTGCTTCTTCCGGCAGCGGCTTGGGACGGGGTGCCACGATATCCGGCTTGTCGAGCTTGAGGCTATCGGAACGTTGATCCGCGAGTCTCGAAGCCTCCGTTCCCGCATACTTGGTCAGAACTTCAGAGTAAATCTTCTTGGCCGCATCTTTATCGCCGTCTGAAAAAGCGAAATCGCCTTTGCAGAGCTTCGCATACGGGGCCAGGTACGAGTCTGGGTATTCGCTCAAGAGTTTATCGAGCTGGGTGACTGCCTCTGCCTTTTGCCCGGCCTTGATCAGCATGGATGCTAACTGGAACATACCCTGATCGCGTTGAGGATGATCTGCGTAACTTTCGATGAAGGTACGGAACGCCGCAATCGCTTCGTCCGTCTTGTCATCGTCTTCGGCAAGGGTTTTGCCAATCATCAACTGGGCATTCCCCGCCGCAAGGCTCGAAGGGTAGGAGGAAATCACGCTCTTATACTCATCCACCGAGTCCGCAGAGGTAAAGGCGTTCGCTTCTTTCGAAGTTTTCGATGCCGAAACATAATCGAAAACAAGGTAGCCGATCGCGCCAACAAAGATGACGGCACCACCAATGAGCAGAGTCTTCAGGTTTTCCTCAAGGAAACGCTCAAAAGAACTGGTCTGCTGGTCGTGATCGAAGGATGCTACAGGAGCTTCAGGTTGTGAGGTTTTATTCGCCATTCTGGTCGGTCAATCGGATTGGGCAAGAGCGCACGCCGCACCCTCCCGGGCTGCGGGTCGGAATATCTACCTTAGTCGGCAAGGAGTGGCAACCGTTAAATAAAGGGGTAATACCAGACGCTCTGGTAGCGGGGCTCGTTTGCGCTTCTTCTATAGATCGGGGCTTCAGCCGCCCACCTGAGAACGAGCATCATCGGCCAGGGCAGTGCTCAAATAGCGCTCTCCCGTTGAGCAGGCGATTGTCACGATGAGCTTGCCAGCATTCTCCGGGCGACGAGCCACCTCGAGTGCAGCATGGACATTGGCACCGGTACTGATTCCCACCAGCAGCCCCTCCTCCTTTGCAAGCCGCCGGGCCATCGCAAAGGCATCGTCATTCGATACTTTCACGCACTCATCAACGTAGTCGAGCTGTAGATTTTTCGGCACAAAGCCTGCAC
>JAGROY010000301.1 GCA_020439995.1 Verrucomicrobiia bacterium | reverse complement strand
TAGGGACGCATCGCCGAGGCGTCCGCCCCCAGGGTGCAACGCATCAATCCGCCGATCGTAGCCGGAAAAACTGCGCGTCCTCGTCTGGCGAGACATTGACTGTCCACGATCCCGTCACGCTGGACGTTCCATCGTCCACGGGCAACCACTCGGGATTGATGAGATTGTCGGCCATTTCTAACGCTATCCCTTTGGTGGGCTCCCACCACACGGTGATCTCGCTCGCTTGGTGCGCAATATTTAAAGCTGGCAGCGATGGCGATTCCACCGATTGACGAACGAAGATCGTTTCTTCGGCGATCCTGGAGAAGGTATCGTCGTAGAAGAACAAGACCTGGTAGGTGCCGAAGGCCGCGATACCTGCGTTAAAGTCTACCGATCCCTCCGTTGTGCCAACATCGCCGGACTGTGTTCCATCGGAGTATTGGCGGAGCAGAGGTGGAGTATTGCCGGGGTTTGCACCGGCCGGATAGATTCCGATCCAATCCTTCGGACCGCCGAAGCCGTTGAGGAATTCGACAGTGATCGATTCTCCGGGAGCGTAGACGCGCTTATTGGTTCGCAGGAGGGTCTCAATCGGTAGGGCGAGTGAGAAGGCTCGACCTGCCAGCACTGTTTGGCCGTCGTTTACCATTAGAAAAACCCGAAATCGATAGCCAGAATCCAGGCCGTTCTGAAACGTCACGGTGCCTTCGCTCAAACCAGCTCCGGGACTCTGGCCGCCTCCCACATATTGCCAGAGCGTGGGTTCTCCATTCCCCGGTTCGATGAAATCCGGATAGATCGCGATTCGGTCGAGAGCGTTTCCAGTTCCGCCTGTCCAGGTCACTGAAATCGGGGTGTTGGGGAGGTAATTGGAATACTGGGTGTAGATGAAAGCATCCGGGTCGCTGCTCCAGCCCACTTCAAAATACTGGCTTGCAAGGATTTCGTCGCTACCCTGCAAAACAAAGAAGACGAAATAGATGCCCGGACGGTTGAGCTCCCCTGAGAAGGTGATCGTACCTTCGCTGCTCCCATTCACATTCTGCCAATAAAGCGGGTCATCTTCACCGGGCAGGACATTTTCGCCATAAATTGCAATCTGGTCATTCGGGTTGCCGGGCCCTCCGGAGAAAGCGACAACGATTGCCTCGTCCGGGCCATAGGAGAACTGATCTGTGGACACCGACTGGCAATGGGCGCGGCCGACGGTAAAGAGAAGAATCATGAACGTGAAGAGCGCGAGCATTCGAGGCAACGGCATTCGATTGTGTATTTTGGAACGATTCATTTTTTGTGGATGTGGGTTCACTGTAAAGAATGCTTTAAACTGGCTCCTTCTGCCTACGGTTGAAGCGAGAAGACGAGCCGCGCATAGATTTCCTCTTTCCCCTCGGGGACGGCGATGTCCCAGATGGTCGTCGGGCCGGTGGTGGTCGGGTCGGGGCCGGGGCTCCAGGTTTGCAGGTCGGGGCTGGTTTGGGCGGTGAGGGTGACTTGCTTCGTGGCCACTTCGAGGATGAGGCGCAGGCCGGTGGGGGGTGCGGATGAGTTGGTAGCCGGAATCGGGGTCGGTCCCGCCGAGCGGCGGGATGCCGCGGGCGTAGGCTTCGAGGTTGCTCAGGCCGTCGGCGTTGGGGTCGTCGGTGGGATCGGCGTCGGATGCGGGGATCTGGAAGCGGGCGACCCACTCGGCGTAGGTTTCGCTGACCAACGGCTGGTAGTCGCTCAGGACGACATGCGACGGTGCCGGGCTGCCGGGGCCGTATTCGACGAGGAAGCTGCCGGAGCAGTCGGCGGTGACGAGGCGCTGGCCACTGGCCACGTTGGCGAAGCTGCCGCCGAGCGCCACCGGGCCGGAGACGACCCTGAAGGTGTCGCTGTTCTGGATGGCCGATTCGAAGCGGTCGGTCAATCCGACACGCAGCACGCCGCCGAGCGTCGTAAGACCGCCGACCTGCACCTGGTCGTGCGCCGTGGGTGCAGTGCCGCCGATCTCGAGGTCGAGCAGTGCCGTCGCGGCCAGCGACAGGTCGACCCCGACGGAGAAGCGCCCTGCGGAAGTTCCCGGCGCGAGCGTGCCCGCGCAGTTCAAGCGGCCGATCATGCCGTTGCCCCCGAGCGTCCCGCCGATGCCGACCTCCATGTTGAGCGCGGGTAGCCCGGCGTTGACCAACAAGGTGCCGCCGTCCACCCCGCCATTGCGGATTGGCGAAGTCACCGCGACCGCGCTGGCCAGCGTCCACGTGCCTGCACCGGTCTTGCGCAACTGCTCGAAGCTGTTGTCGAGGCCGTAGGTAGCCGTCGGAGCGAGGTCGAAAAGCCCGCTGGTTCCGGCTTCGCCATCGAAGACCAGCGCGTCCGTGCCGCCGCCCGCCGAGACGCCGCCGATGATGGCGAACGTTGGCAGCAGCACCAGCGAGTCATCGCCCGCGCCAAGGTCAATGGCCTGCTGGGAACCGCTGGCCACCTCACCCGCTACGCGGATCGTCGCATCCATCGCCGCAGTCGGTTCCTCGAACACCGCGGTTTCCATCTGAGAAAACACCCGCGCCCCCGCGCCGATGGAAAACTTCGTCGCCCCGCTGCCGGAAACCTCGCCCGCCGCTATGAGGATGCCATGGCTGCCCTCGCCGATGACGGAAATTTCGCTGACGCCGGAGGGGCCGGATCTGTAGGTCATGGCGAGGTTGCTCTCGACGTCCGGCTGCGCGACGGCTCCAGCCAACCGCAACCCGTGCGAGCGCGCGCCCGAGGTGAGCAGTTGGCAGTTTAGGAGGAGAAGTTCCAAGGTCGAACCCGGCGCAGTGGCTCCGGCGGGGTCGAAGTCGAACGCTGTCGAGTCGTCACCGGAGGTGATAAACGGCACACTTCCGACTGAGTCTATCGCTCCGACTACCTTAAACTCCTGCCGCAAGCTCCCGATCGTCCCGTTTCTCTCCATTGCATTGAGGGGCGGAACAACCAGCGCCGGGCTTCTATCTCCACTGGTCAGCAGCGCACCTGAAGAGTTTATTTCAATCGTAATTTTGCGTTCATCTCCATTTCCGCCACCCCAGAACACCGCTGGCGATTCATCACCTTCCGTTGAGAAGGCGCAAAACGAAACGAAGAGTTCGCTGCGCACCGGCAGTGGGTTGCCTTGCTCATCTGTGGCGGGAGTGAACTCTGCGGAGGTCGTATCGCCGTGGCCAGAAAACAGAATTCCGGGGCTGTGACTTCCCTTCGTTTGAGGGCCTGAGCCAAAAGTAAATCCGGTGAGCACACTTGCTGTAGAAACGGGTTCAATAAGAATTCCGGGCGAATGGGTGCCCTCAGTCAGCATGTTCGATTCACCGAACGCAGTGACCACGATTTCGCCAGCTCTTCCCACTTCTTCGCCGAGCGAAAGCGCCGGAGAGTTCGGGCCAAACGTCCTTAGATCGCAATCGCCCACAAGAGTCGCCTCGAAACTGGCTGTACTTTCCGCAGTGACTTTGACCGCGGGAGAATTCACACCCGCTGTCGACACCGGCGAATCTGTCACAGCTATAAATTGAAACTCTGCCGCATTCTTGCCGATGAAGTCGATACCGGGTGAATTACCGCCTTGGGTTGTCACACCTGCCGTTGAATTTTGACTGTGTACCGCGTTGCCCCCACTGCCGACCCGGTAAACAGCGCCAGGCGAGTCATCCATCTCGGTCGTGATTGACGATGAGTTGGTGGCGGTGCCTTGAAGCCCTACGCCCAGCATTGCTCCATCGCCTCCGGTACCAAAGATACCCGGAGACGCAACGCCGGCAGTGCTCAACGGGATTCGTTGGGATAGGCGTTCAGCGTCGCCCCGTCACCGGCGTCGAGCATCAGCGCCGGCGACCCGACCCCGGAGGTCGTGAGTGTCGATCCCGCGTCCAGCGTGGTCTCCGCCTCCTGCCCGGCGGGGACGGTGATTTCCAACGCCGGTTCGTCGTCGCCGGTGGTGGCGTTGTTGATCACGTCGGCATGGAGCGGCGGGAGGCTTAAAAGAGCGGCGCAAGTAGCGGCCAAGATGCCGAGTGATTGGGGTGAGTGGCGTGGGTTCATGAACGATGCGGTTGTCAGGTTAGGAAATCGGTAGAAGGGCAGAGTCGTGCCATACCCAGCCGAGCCGAGTGACGATGCGGACGAGCGCTGCATCTTCCGGGCCAGGACAGCAACTGGGTATCGTTTCGGGTCTCGCGGGGGGCATCACGGAGAGGGTTCCCCAGGCTCAAGCCGGAAATGGGTGCTCGGGACGGCGGTCGGATCGACGAGGACTTCGAACTGACCGTCGATGGCGGACGCTTCCCTCGCGGAGGGCTGCCATGGCGGCCGCAGGGTGGCGGACTCCCGCAGCGTCCAGTCTGGAAAGATCGTCGGCCAGGACAAGGCCAATTTGTCGAGGTGGCGGCGGATCGAGAGCAGGGGCCGGACGAGGTCGTTCGTAAGCGGATTGCGCAGGGCTACGGCATAGCCCTGGCCCGAGGCCACGAGATCGGGCCAGCCGTCGAGATCGAAGTCCGCCACGCGCACCCGAGCCGCGCCAAGGCTTCGCCCTCCGACCTCGACGAAGGTTCCATCGCCTAGCCCGCGGAAGAGCGTCGCCCGGCCGCTGATCCTGCAGCCGAGGTCGGGCTTGCCGTCCCGGTCCGCATCGCCCACGAAGACCCGGCTGATGGGATAGTCGTCCGGGCTCAGCGCCTTCGGAAGCTGGAAGGCGCCATCGCCATCCCCGAGATAGATCTCCACATCCCAATCGAAAAGCGCGACCTGCAGGGTGGCCGCCAAGTCGGGATGGCCGTCGCGATTGAAGTCCGCCGTCGCGATCGAATCGGGCTCCACATTCTCCCGGAACGCGACCGGCGCGGCGAAAGCGCCATCTCCCAGGCCCCGGAGCACCACGAGCGAGCCATTGACCGCGCCTAATTTGCCGCCGCAACTGACCGCCAGGTCGAGCTTGCCGTCTCCGTCGAAATCCGCCGCCACCATATCGTTCGGGGACGGACCCGCCACCGTCGGCGACTGGGGGACGAAGCCGCCCGCGCCATCGCCCCGCAGCACCGAGACCGAGTCGAGGCTCGGACTCGTGATGGCCACGTCGGCGAACCCGTCGCCATCGAAGTCGGCGGCGAGCAGGGCGTTGACGCTCCCGTCGGTGGCGGTCGTTCCCGGCAGGGCCAGGCGCGTGACCGGTCCGAAGCCGCCGCCTGCCACGCCGAGGGCGACGAGAAACTGCTGCGGCTGCAGGGAGTTGAGCTGCCCTCCCGCTGCCAGATCCGTCACACCATCGCCGTTCCAGTCGCCCGTGACGAGGCGGCTGGCGGCGAAACCGGGAATCTCCTGCCGCTCTCCGAACCGGCCATCTCCCAGGCCGGGCAGCACGACGGTGGGCCAATTGTTGGCGCTGCTAGCCACGATGAGGTCCGGCAACCCGTCGCCCGTCACCTCAGCCACCACCACATCATCCGCCCCGAGTCCTTTCGACAAGTCCGCCACAGCGGGCAGGGCGGCAACACCGCTCAGTCGACCACCGCCAATGTTGTCGTAGATCTGGGGCGGACCGAAGCCCGATAGCTGGGTGACCAGCAGGTCCGTGTCGCCATCGGCATCGAGATCGGCGAACACGATCTGGTCGGCGAATCCGGTCTCGTAGTAGTCCGCCGGCTCAAAGGTTCCATCGCCATGGCCGAGCCGCACTACAAGCGTGCGATTAAGGCGCACTGCCGCAACAAGGTCGGGCTGGCCGTCGCCGTTCAGGTCGCCCGCCTCCACCACGGAAGCACCCTTGGTGAAGGCCACAGGGGCCTCGAAGGTGCCGTCGCCCTTCCCGAGCAGTACCGTGTTCGAGGTCACGATGTCCGGATGCCCGTCCACCTTCGGATTGAGACTGGCCACCAGGAGGTTCCCTCCGCTGCCGGGCGCGGGGAACAGGAGTTCGTCCGCGAAGGCGCCGCCGCCCGTGCCCAGCCGCACTGCCACCGCTTCCCCGTCGTCGTCGCGGTAGACGTTGTAAGCCAAGTCGGGGAGGCCGTCGCCGTTGAAGTCGCCGGTAGCCAAGTCGTAGATGCCGTCCGCCGGGATGGTCTCCGCCGCGCCGAACGAGCCGTCGGGCTGGCCGCGCAACAACGAAAGGCTACCCAACCCGTCCCGCCCTTCGTTCGCCGTTATCAGGTCCAGCACCTCGTCGCCATCGACATCCGCCGCGTGCACGGCCACCGGCTCCGCGCCGCACGGATAGATCACGCGTTCCGCGTCGGTCTCCGGAGACAGGGCCAGCCACACCGCGACATTGTCCGTGCCGCGGTTGCAGGTGGCTAAATCCGGCAGATCGTCGCCGTTGAAGTCGCCATACACGGCGTCGCTCGGCTCGGAGGTTTCAGTCTCATCGCGCGGGCTTCGTCCCGCTAGCTGGCGGTCGGGGCACAGTAATTTCAAGAGAGCCGACAGGGACGGGCCACTCAGGGCGACCTGGCCTTTTCCCAAGATTAAACCGTTTTGTTGACCAAAAGCTACGACGTTGATCTGCTTGAACTGAGTAACAGGTTTTCCATCGCTTCCTATTCGCCTCCGTATGTAGTAGATCTCCTCCTTAGAATTATCGCAGAAGAATTCCACGTAGTCCGAAAACTCGTCTGGGTAGAAATCTTCTTCGCACCCTGAGAACACAGTCGAAACCGCCAGGATCGCCACTGGCCTAAAGATTCTGCAAATGGTTTTTTTCATCGGCCTTAGGTGGATTGTCTTGCGGTAAGAATGAAGATTTTGGTGTGGGTTGCCCTGCATTGGAGTATCTCCTGCGGCCCGTTCACCGGGCGAAATCGCCAGTGGGCGGGAAGCGGGGCTCGGCATTCTTCCATTCGAAAGTTCCGCCGTCTCCGGACGCGGAGCCCGTTCCGGCATTGATCCGGTAGGTCGCGGGATCGAGTGTCGATTCCCCCGGCGGGAAGACCCCGGTGCCCGGTTCCCGCTGGGACACCTGCACGACCTGACCACTGGCGCTGCGCTGGGTGACCGTCATCACGTTGCCCGCGCGGAGCGAGGCATCGATGGTGACGGAACGGTCCGCTCCGACGGTCAGATTGCCACCCAAGTTTGCGAACGGGACGTCCACCGGGGCATCGAGGCTCCAGTCGAGCGTGCCCTGATTCTCCCCTGGGTAATGATAGGTGCCGGAGGCGCTGACCACGCGACCAATAGTGCCCCGCGCGATCCGGGAGCCTGCGGCGAAGGGGAGCGGCTCCGTGAACGGCATGCGGCGATATTCGTGCACGTCGGCCCGGAAGCGCAACTGGAACTCCATGGTCGCCGAAGGGGTTTCGATGGTCGGAGAGAAATGCTTCACGAGTGTGGCATCGACCGTCCACTCGCTCAATGGAACGGTGTTGCTCTCCCGTCCGTGCTGAATGACGGTGACGTTGCCTGCGGAGGGCGACCCTTCCGCCGACAGCGGAAACGTGAGTCTGGAGCGGGTTTCTACCGTTGCTGGAATCTCGGTGGTGGCGCCGCCCTCGACGCGTACGGTGGCGGGCGCCTCGGGATCGAAATTCCCGTTGACCGTCACCAGCTCGTTGAACTCCGAAACATAGCTATACTCGATGCTGGGATTGAGGATCCGGAACGAGCCGTTGGCAGCGGAACCGCCGAAGCAAGTGAAGCGGGCGCCGGGGAACTTCGGCGTCCGGTCGACGCGCAGGTCGCGGGCATCGAGATACTCCAGGACGTCCTCAATGTGGAAGGGCCGCTGGGGAGGCACGGTGTGGTAGATGTGGCTGCCGCCCAGCAGGAGTTCGAAGAAGGGAGGCGTGGTGCGCTTGAACGCCCAGGCATCGTGCACGGAATCCGTCCATCCGGCATACAGCGCCGCGCCGGCCGCAAAACAGAGAGCGCGGAACGCGGACGCTCCGTCGCTCGCACTGTGGCAGGTATCGAAAAACACCAGGCTGTTGCGCCCGAAACGCCAGCGTTTGCGCACGAATTCCGGTGAGATGAAGTAGTAGGTTTCCGACTTGGCGCGCTTCAGTCCCTTGACGACGCTGGGTCCGAGCTGCGCGTAGCCGATTTCGCCGTCTGCAAACAGCGTGTCGCGGTAGACGGCCTCGGTCAAGGCGTTGACCACCGTCGAGGTGGCGATGGCGAACACCGGCACGTGATCGATCCGGATGTTGCCGGTCTCGAGTTCTCCGGTGTGGACGGGCTTCCGCAGGATGCCGCCGTGGGTATCGACATAAAGGACGCCGATGTCGTTGCCAAGGCCTGAGACGGCGAGAAAGTTCGCGAGTGAAGCTTCGCCGCCCTGCACCTGGAAGCCTGCGTTGTCGAAAGCGGGTATGAGCACACCGAGCATGGGCGAGGCAATCCCCATCCCTCTGGCCTGAAAGAGCACCGCCCGCCGAGAAACCGGAAGTCCCGTGGTGCCGCGCACGTCCCGCGGGAAGCGCCCGCCAACGTCCCTGGCGTCACGGCCGCCCTCGACGTCGTCCGCCAGTCCGGCCACGTCCCCGCCATTGAAAAACGCCGCATCGACGCCGTTCTCAAACTCGGAGGGGTCGGCGGGAGGGCGATCGTTGATGATGAGCAACGGCCGACCGTCCCGGAACCGGGCGGTGACCGCTGCTCCAGATGAAATGCCCGCCGATTCGATCTCAGGATAGCTCCGCAAAATGGCGGCCGCAGCCACGGCGTCCGCTTCCGCGTCATTGCCCGGAAGTGCCGCTATCTTGTCAGCCACGTCATCCAGGATCTCGCCACGCCGGACATCGGAAATCGGCCGCGGCGGGCCGGGCGGCTCGATGGCCGCGATCCGCAGCAAGCCCCGCAGCCCCTCCTGTTCCAGGCTGACCGCCCGATGCGCGGTGAGGAGAATCGGTTCCCAGTCTTCGGGAGTTCGTCCGTCCCATCTCTGCACCTCGAAGTAGTCGAGCGCGGGCTCCCCCTCCCAGGAAAGCTCAAGTCGGTCGGCGACCAGTTCCACCCGCGTGATGCGGAACGCGTCCCCGGCCCTCAGCGCGCCGAAGGCCAGCAGCACGCAGGCCATACTTGCGGGCCATCGGCTTCCTCCAAGTGAACAGGTGAGTCGAGTTTTCATGACTGGATGGCGAGTTATGGTTGGGGTTCCCGGGCTTCTGCAACGCACCCAGAGAACAAGAAGTCCGCCACGACTACCACCCAAGCCGTGCAGTGGATCGCCACGCGGCCATGGACTCGCGACATCGGCGGGAACGAGTTCCCGCGGACTCCGACGGGCGGCCGGCCTTGGCGCGGGCCACACTCCCGGCATCTGCTCGATTCCGACGGTCGGAGCGGACGCTCTCGACGCTCGCGTCGAGGCCAGGAACCAATGGGTTCCGCAATGCAGGGGAAAACCCGGACCGATCCAGGGAACAGTCCGGTCACACGAACACTGAATGCCTTCATGAGCTTGATGCTTGATACTGAAAAGCCGCCGCCATTGAAACCTCGGAATCTTGTCGCCATCAATCATAAAAAGCTCGAAAACCCGAGGGCCGGGAAGCCCGGGAAGCAAATGGCCTTGCGGCGTCGTTCACTCCAAACTGGAACGGCTGGACAAAATGTCCAGTCCACAAGCTCTACCTGATGGGTTCGAGCCGGAACAAGCGCGTTCCGACAAGTTCGTCGAGGACGGCCTTGAGCGAGGCTCCGACAACAGTGACCGTCTGCACAGCGGGAGTCAGAGCTTCAGCGACGACGATTCCGTGAGACGGTAGTCCGGAAAGGCGGCTGGCCAGTCGAATTCAATGGCGTCTCTGGAGCGAACGAGGGAAAGTGTCGGCAGAACGAGGCCCAGTTCTCCCAGCCGGTTCAATTGAACGGATACATAACCCGAGCCGGTGGCCGTGACGATGTCGTCCCAGCCGTCAAGGTTCACATCGGCGGCGAACGAAGTGCCGCCCCCGTTCGCGCCGCGCCACCCGTTGGCAAACTGACCATTGCCCAGGCCACCTTGACCGAGCCGTTGTATGTGCCCAAGGATCCGAAATGGGAGACCGCGAGGTCGGTTTTTCCGTCTCCGTTCAGATCTCCGGTCGCCACGGTGTTCGCTTCCTCTCCAACGTGCATCGGCGGCATCGGGAGGAATCCCCCGCTGCCGGAAAAGTTGGGGGCATCGAGACCGTCGAGCCGCACTCCAGGCAAATCGAACGTAGCTCCCCTGCCGAACGTGCCGTCTCCGTTTCCAGTCAGAATGTAAAGTTGCGGTGTTCTGAATCCCACGCCTGTGAACGCGAGATCCGGCTTGCCGTCACCATTCCAGTCTCCGGTGGCGACGTGGGATCCGGCCGTTCAAAGGGCCAAGGCCGACCTGTTCCAGAAAGACGCCGGTCGGAGAGATAGTTGGAAGCGTCCTGCGGTGCGCACCTTTCGGCACGGCACGACTCGGGATTCCGACCGGTCACTGGCCAGTGCGAACGCGATAGTAGCGCACTTTCCCGCTGCCGACGAGGGACTGGAGAAACGTGACCGTCGTGGACGGGCCGGCACCGGGCACCAGCCGCAGTGTCTTCCAGGAGCCTTCCTCCAGAGAAGCCGAGTATTCGACCAGATAGGTTTTCCCGGCGACCGAGGGCCACGAGAGTTCGAGCACCCCGGGCTTGCGGTAGTCCATGGAGGTTACGCGGAAGTAGGAGTTCGGGTCGAATGGGTTTGTGCCCAGGCTTCTCTCCTGCTCGTCGCTGAACCCGTCACCATCGGAATCGGTTTCCCCTGCCATCCTTGATCCAGGTACGAGGGCCACGATCGTTCCGGCCGGAAAGTCGTGAGCAAGTGGCTCGCCCAGAATCAGGGAGCCGAGCGCCATGACCGAGTGGATTTCCTGAATGGGCTCCCCGGGCGCGAGGACAATCTGGTCCCCCGGTTGGAACTTGGCCGCGAGCGCCTGGTCCGGATACAAGTCCTCCGACGGGACGATGGGGAGGCGCGTGTCTCCTGCGCCGACTTCCGCCTCCAGCAATGTCATGGGACTCAGTTCGATGATTCCGCCGGCGGGCGGAGCGTAGGCGATCCATTGCGTGCCGTCCCAGCGCTGAACGGTTTCTCCGTTCAGGGAAACCACGTCGGCGTCTGCCGATCCGCTAAAGGTCCAGTCCAGTTCCTGTTCCTCGAATCCTTCGTTGAGTCGATCGAGCCAGATCGAGGGAATGATCACCCGGCGGGCCGAGAATACCCGGTCCAGGATGGAAAAGGTCCGGTCAAGGGAGTCGGCGTTCTGCACGAGCCGCATGAGCGCCTTGGTGCCGTTGTCGAAGTAGACGAGGTGGCGTCGGCCCTCGGCCGCGAAGCGGGTAAACTCCTCCATGATGCGGGCGGCGCGGAGCGATTCCCCGCCGACTTCGAGCAAGGCCTTTTCCGCGAGCCCGTTCCCCAAGACGTATTCCTTCAGTTGGTTGGCCTTCGACTTGAAGAGGGTCTGTCCGTCGCGGATCCAGGCGAAGGTCTCGCCATGCTGGAGCCCGAACCCCTGGAGAATGCGGTAGAGACGCCGGGCCGAAGCGGAATCCAGCGGACTGCCGTCGGCGAAGCAGAAGTGAATCCAGTCGATGTCGCCGGTGATCAGCTTGTAAATCTCGCCTCCTTCGTCAGTGACCATCTTGGGAACGTACATCTTCCTCCCGTCGCCCAGCTCGATCTCATCATAAGTGAACTTTCGCTTCACGGTCGGCTCGCCACGGGGCGGGGTAACACCATTGTCCCTGTAATTAAAGCTCACGTCGAAGCCCTCTTCCTTCCACTTGCGGAACTTCTCCTCGTGCTCGGCGAACTCCTCGCGGCGGGACTTGGCCTTCTCCAGCACCAGTTCGATCTCGTCCTCGGTCTTCCCCCGGGCCTTCATCTGCAGCCGGATGGTGTCGTCGGAGGGTGGCTCGAAAATGGCGGTTACTCCTTCGGGATCGACCTTTGATCCGTCATGAGCGCGAACCTTGGGGGCGGCGTCCCGACCGCCCAGCATTTCCAGATCCAGCTCGTTCATCCCCTTTGGCTTCATCTTCTCTGGCTTGCGAATGGCCACCTTAAGCTTCTCGATCAATTCGGTCGCCCGCGTCGAGCGCTCCCGCGCGTAGCCCCGCATCTTGAGCTTTCTCAGCACCCACTCCACCGCGTCCAGTTCCTCGCCACCGATGCCCCATGCGCGTTGGGCGACTTCTCTCGTCACTGGACCGTTCAGTTCCCGCAGCAGCCGTTGCTGCGAGTTTGCCGCGCGCAGGTTGTCGGCGTTCTCCGCCAGCTTGGCGATCTCCCCCGCCTTCGTGTGCGTGGCGAACTTCGTGGGCAGCACGCACATGGCGACCTCGATGGCGATGTGTCCGCTGGCAGAGCCGACCAGAGCCCAAAGCTTTCGATAATCCTGGGTGGCGTAAGCCTCCTCGATTCCAGAGAAGAACGGATACACCGCCTGCTTGGTGAACTCGAAAGCGGCGATGGAATCGAATGGATCGAAAGGAATGGGAACCCTGCCCAGATCCGAAATGATGAGGGCACGGTTCTGCACGTCAGGCACGATCGATTCGAGAAACTCGATGCGCTTGGCCTCGGACATTTTCGACCAGGTGTTCGAAACCTGCTCGCACATGGCCGCGACGGCCACCACTCCGTCTCCCAGTTCCTGGGCCGCCGCCGTGAAGTCGACGCTGGCCCTGCCGCCCCACCTTCCAATGCCCCCGATCGAATCAAGACTCCCGTAGGTCCATTCGCCGATCGCCGTCATGAAGTAGTAGCTGAACTGACCGACAGCCTCTCCTGCGGTGATGTCAAAGTCCTGGATCGGCTGCTGGTTGTTCTGGACGACGCGGAGACGCCACGGGTCGTCCTCCCACCCGGTGACCTCGCTGGTCATGATGACATCGTCGGGAAGCAGCTCCACGGACTTGCCCGTCAGGTCGTCGACGATATCGCCCTCCTCGGGAAACTTCCACTCGACGATTCCGAAGCCATTGCCCTCCGCGAGGGTCTTGATCTCCGCCGGGAGAACGACCGAGCTGTAGGGATCGAGTTCATGGAAGCTGGCGGTGGGGGGGCAGACCGGTTCGGTCGTGAAGGCCCCCCCGAACGCGTTGAACTCGTTCGTCGCGTCCAGACCCCGGAATTTGATGGTGGAGTTCGAGGTCAGGTTGCGGATGGTGGCGACGAGATTGAGGCTCGAGCCGGGCGCGATCGCGGCAGTGCCGTTCCGCACCGAGCGGATGGTATTGCCTCCGCCGAGCACGATCTCGACCTCCAGCGGATAGGGCTCGCCGACCGCGATGGGAGCGTCGCGCTTGATCGTCTTTAGCGTGGTGCCCTCGGGGTCGGCATTCTGGTTGAGGTAGGCGGCGGTTGCGAAGGCCACGAAGTCGAAGCGTCCGTCGTCCGCGATTTCCAGCGGGTAGACCAGACTCTTGCTTTGTCCGATTCCCAGTATTCCCTGCAGTTCGTAGGGAAACGCCTGGCCTTCGTCAATGACGCGGACGCGCCCCGGCGAAGGGCTTCGGTCGCGGGCCCTGGGGCTGACGCTTTGGAGGAACGCACGCACTGGGCGGTCGCCGGTGTTCTCGATGGTGACTTCGATCTTCGGCTCGATTCGGTTACCCTCCTCGTCGGTGATTGCGCCCGTCTCCTCGTTGCGGATCATGTTCCTGATCGGCTTCCCGTTCACCAGGGGCAGCGCCTTCAGCGAGACCTTGAGCGGACTGACCGCCAGTGCCTTGTTCGCCACGATTCGCTGGGTCTCATCTTCGGGATCCGTCACGTCGATCCGGCTCTGCAGCCGGGCAATCCCCGGCTTGACGACGGTCACCTGCACCGGAAACTGCTCTTCAGGGTTGTCGGAACTGAGGACGAAGGGATCCGGCACCGCATCCTCGTCGGCCCCGTCCAGCGACACGACTCCAGCCACCGCGCCGCCGTCCACAGCCGCCACTTCCTTCAGGAGCGCGTCGACGAAGCTCACCGTCGTGTGCGGCTCCGTCGCGACCAGGCGGACCCTGACCAAAGCCGTCGCGGTGTCCCCCGCGTTGACCAGAGGCGTCGGAATCTCGACCGTGAGCCGCACCGGGCTGGGATCCAGATCGACCCAGAGATCGGCGCCTCCCCGGTCCTTGATCCGGTCGCCTCCCAGCTGGGGAACCAAGCCGTCCGCGAAGGAGACGTAAGTGCCGATCTGATCGTAGATTTCCAGCCCGCCGACTCCGACATAACCCCTGTTGAAGGCGATCCGCGTCCCGTCAGGCGACCAGCATCCGACGGTGTTCGTGTACCAATTGGGCACGAAGCTGGTCGCGTTGTAGGGATTCTCGTCCGTGGTCAGGCGACGCAAGGAGGCGGTGCCGATCCCTGACGACCCCGGCTCGAAGACCACGACGTTCCGCTCCACAGTGATTCTCGGCGAGACATTCCCGCCGGAGGTGTCGAACTCGTCGGGATTCGCCAGGTAGATATCCAGGTGCCGCTCGAAGTCCGCCGCAATCTGATTGCCGGTCGGCGACCACTTTGGCCGGGAAATTTGATTCCACTCCGAAATCCTGGGGGTCACGATCTCGCGGGGGAAGACCACGCAGGTGATTCCTTCCCGCTGTTCCCAACCTTCCACGGCCGACTCGACATCGACCCCGGGCAGACTCGTGTCAATCGTCCTTTCCGACGTCTGCCCGTTGGGAAAGGTGCACTCGATTCGCTGGATCGGATTTTCCCAGGGTCTGCCATCGTAATACTTCCACTCTGGCCGAACCATCAGTTCGTGCCTTCCAGTCTCGACATCGACCACATATATGGCGTTCAGGGTATCGGGGACAAAGGACGCTTCTGGTGCGAAGGTCGTGTAGTTCCCGGTGAAGGCGAGCTTCGACCCGCTGGGAGACCACGTGAAGTCGTCTTTGTAGTCGAGAAGATTGAAGTCGGGAAAGACAGTGCGGTAAGTCGCCAGGTTCAGGGCGTCGGCGGTCAGTTCCGCGCGCTTCGCCGAAGTGAGTTCCGAGGCTTCGGTACCCGAATCGAGTGTCTCCCTGATGGCGGCGAGCTTGAGTCCGGTGGTCAATTCCGATTCGCCTTTGTCGACGATGGCATTCCCTTCGTGGTCAAAGATCCTCACACGAACCGTTTCCCGTCCGGTTTGACCAATGCCGGCAAGGACGACGAGGAGACGACCCGACGTGGGAAGTTCCTCGAGGGTTTCGGCATGCTCCAGTTGCAGGCTGAACTCGGATGCGCGGTGACTTGCCGTCAACAGGGCCAGCGCTAGTCCGTCCAAATCCAGAATGTGGATGCCGTCCTGGCTACCGATCGCCATCCGGTCGCCAGTTGGCGACCAGAGCGGAACCGGATTGAACCGCTGAATAGAAGACAGTTCGAGTGCTCTCGCATTGCTCATCAGCACGTCGTCCAGCACCACACCCAGTCTGCTGGCGCCGTGGAAGACCTGATGTCCGTCTGGATGCACCGAAACGAGCCGGGCGTAGTTGTCCGCCCACGGGCGCCAGCTTTTTGTCTCGAGACTCCAGATTGCGGTGCTCCCGGTGCGGAGATCGTTCCAGCTTTGGTCGTCCGACTGCACTTTGATCCCCTGGGGAATGGCGCTGAAAAGAACCTCTTCCCCAAACGCGGAAGGCCTGTCCGAAAGCGCGAGAAGGACCATCCACAGTGCAGCGACGCGGGCCGTTGGTCTGATTATTGGGTTCTCCCACATGGTTTTGGATTTCGTTGAGTTTTTGGAACGATGGCAGATCGGCAAATGTCGCGGGGCTATTCGTAGCCCACGGAAAAGAACGCTTGCTTGCGTCCCGCGACCGCCGTGCGCCAGGTGGATCCCAGAAAGTTCCCTGTCAGGTCGTCGGTGAAGCCTTTGGCGGGATCAGCCGTGGAGCGGACAAAGTAGCGCTGGGCACCTGCGACCGGATTCCAGGACAGCACGATCTGGGCCCCTTCGATCCGAAGCCTCAGGTTCTCCACGGCAGGCGGCGGGCCGGAATCGAGTGTCAGCTTCCAAAGGCTGTCGCGGGGCTGCCAACCGTCCGCCTCGCCCCATCCTCCGTGCATCACGAGTCCGCCGAGTTCCGGAAAGCAAGACATGGCGAAGTCGATGGTGGCCGGTGGCGCGTTCGCCACCGTGCTGCGCGACCAGTTGTCTCCGTCCCAAATCCACGTGTCGGTGGGATAGACCGCCTCCGGCGGTTGCCCGCCGGTTAATCCTTCGCCTCCGAAGAGAACGGTCTTCGCTGTGGAACTGTCGTAAACCATTCCGAAGACCCATACGCCTGGGGAAGGAACGGTGCCGGGCGAAGCCCGGACCCACGCGCCTTGCCTGAAACGCCAGGTGTTCATCGACATCATGGAGACCAGCACCATTTCGCCGCGCTCGCGGTCGTAGGCCATCCCGCCTCCGGCCGCACCGACGGGCTCACCCGCGGCAGAACGGCTCCAGTCCTGCCCATCCCAGAACCACGTCTCGCTTGGCGAGTCCCGCTGAGGAAACCCCGCTGCGCCGACAAGCATGACCTTGCCCTCAGGGGGGAAGAACTTCATGAGTGCCCCGTCGATCGCCGCGATGGGTCCGTGAGTCGGCGACTTCAGGCTCCAGGCCAGCCCGTTCAGCTCCCAAGTCTCGGTGCGGATTCCGTCGGAAGTGAACATTACCACGACTCCCCTTCCTTCGTCAAAGGCAACCTCGACATCGTTTCCAAACGGGCTTGAAAAGGCGGATGCCGCCGCAGGGCCGGGTTGCCACGATCCGTCCGGCAGATAGAACCAGGTCTCGACCTTTCCGGGATTCCCATCTGACCGCCCGCAGATCACCATCCGTTGGTTCTTTCCGTCGTAAGTGGAGTCATGGTGGGAAAAGCGTGGCGAGCCCGAAGCCTCGAGCGGCGACCAAGCCTCTTGAGCCGAAAGGCGACTGATTCCCGGAAGAAGAATAAGGTGGACCAAAAAGAGTCCCGACCGCAAAATGACAGACGGAGCGTTCATGTTCATGGACGAATTTTGGGAAGCGGACAGTCCATTTCGCGAACCATGAATTGTTGTCCCGTTGGTTCCGAGGCTGTTCCGCGAATGACTGGATTCCTACGAAAATCCGGACAATGACCGGTTCCATGTCCAATCTTGGGGCAAGCGAGGCACCGTGTCAACCCTGCGGGCCTTGAGAGGATACACCAGAGGTAGCTGTTAGTAGCCTTGTCGCTTCCGCCGCTACCAAAACGATGGGCCGGTTGCAATTGCAGTCGGTGTTGGTCAGAGAAGCGATATCAGGCCACTTGGAGACCCAAAACATAACGCATTTTTCTTCTGTGCCAGTTAGTTAGTATCGTGGCCTTCGCCAGTCCGAATACCGACTGGTAGAGCACGCCTGTATTGAAAAAAGTGGGATATTTAATAGCTGCCGGAGTTGCGCGGCCATCGAATCGCCGTGCAATCCTCGGTATGGGTAGCGGTTCGGCGCTCCAGCTCTTCGCGGCTCAAACTTGCAGCTGGGAACCCTGGATTACTTCCTCTCAAACCTAAGCAGTCTCCGGACGAGGCCGGAGATGAGGTCACCGATGAGGACGATGGCGCCGCCAAGGAGGACGAAGAAAACCATTTGGTCGAAGGCGCGGCCTGACTTTGCGGCAACGACGAGGTAGCCGAGAGAGATGACACCGAGCATACCGAGGACGGTGGCCTCGCGGACGCAGGTTTCCCAGCGGTAGAAGAAGTAAACGACCATGCGATTGAAAGATTCGGGGAGCAGTGCGGCGAGGTAGGCTCCGAGCCGACCGCCGCCGTGTACCATGACAGTCTGGGCGGGTTCCTGCGGCGCGTTTTCGATGACTTCCGCGCCGAGTCTGCCGAGGATGCCGAAGTTGTGAATGGCCAGCGCGAGCACGAGTGCCCAGGGATCGGGCCCGAAGATGGAGATCAACAGGAACCCTAACACATATTCAGGAAGGCTTCTGGTGAAGACGAACAGGGCACGGGTGATTTTATTGCCCATGTACCAGAGCGGCCTGGAAACCTTACGGTAGCCGCTGGTCATGCCGAGCGGCTCGCTGGTGGCAAGATTGCGCGCCGCACCTGGGAGCAAGGCGAGCGCGCACAGGCCGGAAAGTGCTGCCGCTACGGTAGCCAGAGAGAACGTGCGGATGGAGGCTTCGATGCCTTTACCCTCGCCCAGTTGCTTCCCCACCCACGGCAATGCGAGCGACCAGTCACCAGTGTCGCGCACGGGGAGCGGTGTCATTCTGTTGAGAAAGCGCTCAAGATTGGCCTGCTTCTGTGCCGGTGTGAGGTAGGACTGGTAGAGCTCGCCTGCACTCCACGACCACAGCACCAGTGCGGCAATGATGACAAGGCTGATGCGCAGAAACCACGATTTCGACCGCGCGCGATGCAGCTGCGCAATGCGTTCGGCCCTCTGGGTGGTTGTGATGGCGGTGGCTTGCGTCATCTTGTGATTCAATCGCGGAGGCGTTTGCGAATGCTTGCGCCCCACCATTCGATGAGGGCGATGGCGGCGAACAACAGGTAAAGATAGGTCCAAATTTCACGGTAGTGGAATTCGTCGGATGCCAGCTTGATGCGGTAGCCGATCGTCTCGATGCCGATGAAGCCAAAGACAGCTGCGGTGCGCAGGGCACACTCGAGGCGGTAAAACGTGTAGGATACCAGGTCTGGCAGGGCGCGCGGGACGAGGCCGAAGACGAAAGCGGGAAAACTACCGGCTCCGATCGCCTCCAGCGCCTCCTGGGAATCGCGCGCGTGTTCTTCGAGCATCTCGGCGTAAATTTTCGCCAGAATTCCAGAAAATGGAATGGCGACTGCGATGACGCCGGCCTCGCTCGAAAGCCCGACAGCCGTGATGAACAGCAGCCCCCAGATGAGCTCGTGGATTGAGCGGGCGAAGGCAATGACTGCGCGTGTGACAATGTAAGTGCCGCGCAGTGCCGCCTTGAGCCACAGAGGCACGGATCGATTTGGCCACCACGCTGTGGTTGAGAAGAATGTCAGGATGATGGCGCAGGGTACGGCCACGGTCATCGCCAGTAGTGCGAAGCGCAGAGTGATCAGCACGGACTGAACGGCGACGAGCAGGAATGGCGGTGCGCCATCGACTGGGCTTTCATAGTCCAGTGCGGGCCGAAACGCCGCCGCGAGAAACTCACCGGCGAGCTTGAGCGAGTTGCCTTCCACCAGGCGGCGTGGATCCAGGCCCAGCAACCATGCGCAGATTGCGGCTGCGATGCCGATGCCCAGCAGCGTGCCGCGCCGCGAGCCTAGGAATCGCTGGCGCAGACTGGCCGTCACCGTTGTTCTCCTCCTTCGTCTTCCAGCATTTCGCTGCCGCTCAATTGGTAGAGACTCTCGAAGATTTTGTCGTCGATCGCTGCCGAATCCTGGTCAAAGTGGATGTGGCCACTACGCAGGCCGACGAGCCGGGGCAGGAATTCGCGCGCCAGTTCCAGATTGTGCAGGCTGATCACAAGCGTGAGTCCGCGTTCTCTAGCCAGGTCGTTGAGGAGGGCTACCAGGCTGGCAGCGCGGGCCGGGTCTACGCTGGATACCGGTTCATCGGCGAGGATGGCCTGCGGCTTTTGAAAGAGTGCACGGGCGACAGCGACGCGTTGCCTTTGTCCGCCGGACAGCTGGGAGGTGCGGGCGAAGAGTTTTTCCTCAATGCCAACGCGGTCGAGCAACTCGTGGATTTCCGCCAGCGAGTCCTTTGACAGGAACAACAGATCCTTCAGCGTCCCGGCGAATCTGCGCCGCCCGATGCGCCCGATTGCGACGTTCTGCCAGACTCGCAAATTCGGCACCAGCCCGAGGTGCTGCGGAATGGTGGCAATGCGGGAGCGCACGGCACGTAACGACCTGGAGGAAAGGGAATCGATGCGCTGGCCGAGCGCACTTACACTGCCTGAGGTCGGCTGCACGGTTGCGTTGAGCAGCCGCAGCAGTGTGGTCTTGCCGCTGCCGCTGGGGCCCACCAACCCCACGCAGTCGCCGGAAGCGATGCGCAGGGTGGTGGGAACAAGTGCGTCCAGCTTGCCGTAGCGGCACCCGGCGTCATGAAGCTCAAAGGCCGCTTCGGGGCCGCTCGCCGGGACTGACATTGATAGAAACTAGTTGAGCAATCCAAGAGCGGTCGCCACATCGGCGATACCCTCGAAATCGGAGTTCTTCGCCTCGACCATTCCACTACGCTGGAGGGTCTGGAGCAGCTCCGGGTCGTCGATGTCGATGAGCGCTTTCTGTAGCTTTGTGATGAAGCCTTCACCAAAGATCGTTTCGAGATCCGGGTGCGCAGTCCAATTGTAGTCGGCGTAATTGGGTGTCTTCCAGATGATCTTGCAGATTGCCGGATCGAGATTCCCTTCCGCCACCATCTTGTCGTAAGTGGTGTAACTCAGGACGCCCGCCTGCCAGGTTCCCGCCTCGACCAGCTTTGCCGTCTTGTCGTGGGCGCCGGAGTAACCGACCGGCTGGCTGAACCAGTCGTCCGGGCCAGAGCCAGTTTCTTTGCGGATGAAGAACTCAGGCATGAGCCGACCGGAAGTCGACTTCTGGCTGCCGAAGGTGAACTTCAGATCCTTGATTCCTGCAGGGAAGTCGTCAGACGGCTCCAGACCTGTGTCGACATTGGCGATGAAGTAGGAAAAATACTCTGGATCTTCGGTGCCTTGTGCGATCGCCTGGGCGCCGTCCACTTCAGCGCGGGCCTGCACGCCGGTAAGTCCGCCGAACCACGCGAGGTGGATCTCGCCATTCACAAACTTGGATACCGATGCATCATAGTCTGCAGCAGGGATGAACTCCGTCTTCACGCCGAGGGTATCGGCCAGATAATCTGCGAGCTTCTTGAATTTCACCGTTTGTTCGGTGGTGTTCATGTCAGGGATAGCGGAAAAGCGCAGCGGCTGTGCGGCAGCACCTTCTGCGGAAGCAGCGGTCGCACCATCCGTTTCTGTTCCGGACGCGTCTTTCTTTTCGCAGCTGGTTGTGAAGATGGCGAAGGGCAGCGCCATTGCAGCGGCCAGGAATTGTCTCTTTTTCATAATGTCGATTGGTTCGTTCTGATTGCAGGATGGCGGAAGGAATTAGAAATACAAACGAAGTCCGGCAAATCCTGACCAGCCGTCGAATTCGCCGCCATCATTCGCGGCATCGTCCATCATCGAGTATTCGATGCCGGTCATCACCTTGAGTTTGTGCTGGTGGATGTAGTAGTTAATCCCTGCATAGAACGCCTGGTACTGGTCACCGCGGGTGCCGGGAAGCGCATCAGCCTGACGTTCGTAGCGGCGTTGCAAGTTGAGGCCGTTGGGGTCTTCGGAATTGGCAAATTGGTAGCGACCGACCAACTGCAGCTTTTCAGAGATGTTGTAAGTGGGCATGAGTACCAGGCCCCAGACATCGCTGGTGCTGTCCAGACCGGAGCCGAACATCACGTCAGTGATCATCCCGAATTTTCCGTATTCTCCAGTGTAGTTTAGGGAGACTGAGTGCTCGTAGGGCTTGGCTTGATTGTTACCCGCGTCGCCATCATTGCCAAGGTAGTCGAGTCGGAGCAGTGATTTTCCCGTTCCAGCGAGCTTGGCAAAATCGTAGCCGAGGCTGGCCATGTAGACCCACCCGGCATCGAATGAGCCCAGTTCCTTGTCCAGCGTGCCCGAGTAGAGTCCCAAGTCATACTGCCAGCCATCACCGAAGCTGCCATTTGCCCACCAGCCCGCAATGTTCTCGGGATGCAGGGTGTTTACTAACAGGGAGCGCTCTAGGGTGAGGATGGTCTTTGATGAGTGGAATTCCTGCGTAAGAATAGGCTCACGGCGTCCGAAGTTAAACGTAAACGCATCGTTGTGCTTGTAGCTTGCGTAGGCCTCATAGAGATTGCTGTAAGCGGGATCCCAGTTTTCCGCGTCGAGCACAACATCCGCTTTCACTCGGAATTTTTTCAGGAATGTCATGTCCGCTCCGACCCACAAACGGCGGTTTTCCCAGTCACTGCCTTCGCCTTGATCTGAATCGACGAACCAGGCCTGGCCATGGTAGCGGCCAGTGATCGCGAGCTTTTGGATGAAGCCAGCATTTGGATCATCGATCAATATGGGAAGCCCCCAGAGCCAATCTGCGAATGATTCTGACGTGGTGGTAAGGCCTGCAGGATCAGCGATGACGGGAGCTTCTTCGACGCCCGCTTTTGCGGCGGTCAGAGCGAGTAATGTGGAGGCTGCGGCGTGCAGCAGTAGTGAGCAGTTCATAGGTAGGTTATTGGTTTGGATGATGTGGCGGGATTACGGCATGCACGAGCGCAGACGACAGAGTCTTGGAGAGAAATGGCCGAGAAATTTCGTGCCACTGTGCCAGTGCATACAAACCCTTCAGCACCCGCCGGGGTGCTATTGCTAGTTCTGGACGACGACCGCCGTCCGAGCAAACTGGGCTCAGAGCAGACATCGCAGAAGTAATTCGGATCGATTGATCAAAGAAAACACCACAGCTTGGGGATATACGCGTTGAGGGGGGCGGTCAACCCTGAATGCCTCTCGCTGGTATTGTAATTGTCAAAGGCGATACCGGAAGTTCGGGCAAATCATCCTGATCCGTCCTCGTAAAATGCAAAAAAAAAGGGAAGCCCTGGAAGGGCTTCCCTTTGCCAGAGAAATGCTTTGGCGTATCTCTTCTGCGCGCTAATTCGCAGATACTTCGGCAGTGCCGTCGATGTATTTCTGCACCTTTGGCCATAGATGACCTGCCACGTCGCGGCCAAGCTTCAGGCCGGCGATGTTGTCGGACTGGATATGATAGCCGCCCATTACGCGTGAAATGCCCGCCATCTCGGCAGCTTCGGTGAAGGTGGGAAGCTGCAGGGTGATATCACAACTGGCGTGGGCATCGCCCAAAATTTCTGCGAGCGGGCGGCCATCGAGTTGTTGCATCTTGCTGCACGAGAACCCCTGCTCGGTAAGTTCGCCAGCGTGGCGTGGCTCGAAGAAACCACACTTGTCACTGCCTGTGAACAGTTTCAACATCTCTGCGCAGGCTCCGCTCACGGCACTGTGTCCCGATACATAACCGGGGAACGGGGGAGTTACGAAAGTGGTGGGGGAGTAGGGGTGCCACTTCTCGCCGGGCATGGCCATCACACCTTTCCCTGGTCCGGCCCATGCCTGGATGGTCTTTCCTTCAAAGTAGTAGTGAATCAGCGTCCATGGGCGTGAGCTGTCGTAGTAGCGCTTCGCATCCCACGCTGCAATGAAGGCATCGAGGGCGGTGTTGGCCACGGCGAAGTACATTTTCACATCGCGGTCGAGATCGTTTCTGTCCCGCTGCGATACCGCCATGGAGAAGCGGAGCCAGTGACCGCTCTGACCCGTGGAGCGGGGGCCGTCACGCATGAATTCCACCAGGGCCTTCTGCTCCGGTGTCAGACTGGCATTGAAGTCGATGCACTCCATGACTTCCTTGAGTAGCTGATTTTCCCCGACCAGTGGCGGAGGGCCCGGGCGGAACTGGTCCGCGCTCTCAAGGCCGAAAGGCTTCACACGGTACCAATGTGCGGTGAGGAAGCCGGGAGTGAAGGTGCCACCTTTGCCATCGTCAAACGGGATAGGCTGCCAGCGATCGGGATCGATGATCTTGTTGTCAGGATTAACTGGGCGATACATCGTGTAGTCGGAGTATGGCTCGCCCATGCTGCCGTGTTCGTCGCCGAGCTGGTTGGCACCGTCTTTGTGGCGAATTTCCAGAAGCGTTTTTGCCACGTAGTTGCCGATGCCGACCGGGGTCGCCTGATCCATCGACTCATTGTTTGGATCGTATCCCATCCGCGTCATTTCCTCCGTGAGGTAGTCCTTAAAATGCGGCAGCTGATCGACGGAGGTGCGATACACCGCATAGGCGATGGCAGTTTCCTTGTTTGCAACCGTGCGCTCGGCTTTTGGTCGGCGGAGCTTGTTGCCGTGCATGGTGCCGACTGCCGTATCGTCATAGGCGGCCCAGGCGTCGAACATTGCGGTCATCGGGATCGCCATTTGCCGTGACAGGATGGTGGGCATCGCGCCGACTCGTTCCACATCGCGGGCACAGGCTTCAAGGACGATATCAAGCCACTTGTAGGCGGCTGAGGGTTTGTGCATTTCCTTGTCTTTGCCGGGCACCTGCTGGGCGGATGCCAAAGGCGATGAACCGAGGAAGGCGACCAGAAAGAGGACTGCGGTTGCTGATAGACTGGGGAGTGGATTACGCCAATACATAAGAAAAGTGGGGTTATTAGCTCGTTTGTAAGCGGGGGGCGGTAACCATCAACGATCCCGCCACGTCGTCACGCGCGAATGGACGAATGGCCCTCCTGAGTCCATGAATCCATGCCAGGGCTGGACGAACGGTATTCTTGCCGACTCAGTTGATGACCTTGAGCTTCTCCAGCAGACTGTTGCGATACGACTGCCCCACCGGCAATGTGACATTGCCCACGCTGAGCTGTGCACCGTCGATCTGCCGGATACTGGTGACATTGATGATGTACGAGCGATGGATGCGGATGAACTGGTCGGGCAGCATTTCCTCGAGCTTCCGCAGCGCCACCAGACCCATGACACTTTCCCCATTTTCGAACAGAAAGCGCGAATAGTTCGCCTGCGCTTCAATGTGGGTAAGCTTCGCCAGATCAATGCGTTGAATGGTCGAGCCATCACGCAGAAACAGCGACGTCATTTGATCCGGGCGACCGGGAGCCCCGGGCTGGAAATTTCTCAACTTGATCACGGCCTTGGCGAAGCGGCCGAAGTCCAGCGGCTTGACCAGATAATCGACGACGTCGAATCCATAGCTGTCTGCGCCAAAGGCAGTGCTCGCACTGATGACCACCACCGGTGTCTTCCGCGGCAGGGCTTTCAAAAGCGAGACGCCATCGATCCCCGGGAGTTCCAGGTCGAGAAACACGGCATCGAACGCCTCCGCTGCCAGCAGATGCAGCGCGGTGGTGCCATCAGTCACTTTGATACAGTAGTCGATCCCGCCGATGCGGTGAAGGTAGCTCTCCACGGTGTCACACGTCAGCGGATCGTCATCGACCACCAGACACTTCATAGGGACGAGAGATCCCGACGTAGCTGGTTCTGGATTTTTGGACGTCACTTGGGCCTAGTCGCGTGCGAAGATGAGTTCCAGATCGAGCGTGAAACCAGCCATCAATCCTTCTCCGCACACAGTAGCCGGGCGTTCCAAAATTTCAGGATCAGCGCCAGGGCGGTAGATGTGGACTTGTTTTTCAAAGGGATCGATGAGCCAGCCCAGACTTGCGCCATTCGCGATGAATTCCTCCATTTTACTCTGATGGCGGGCCATCGAGTCACTGGGCGATAGCAGTTCGATCACAAAGTCGGGGCACAGCGGCAGGAATTTCTCACGCTGGTCTTTTGGAACCGTTTCGACCCGCTCTTTTAAGATCCACGATGCGTCTGGACTGCGCTCGGCGCGATTCGGCAGGATGTATCCAGTGGAGGAGTCACAGGCGAATCCCCCTCCGTCTTGTGCTGCCCAGTTGCCCAGTTGACGGGCTATTTGATTATTGCGGGAGCCGGTCTCCCATCCGGAAGGTGCCATGATTTCGATTTCTCCGAGCGCCGATCTTTCGATGCGCAGCCCATCATTTTCCTGACACCAGTCATAAAAAGCGTGGTCATCCATGACGTCGAGATCCGTCGGGATCCGGTAACGCACGCTCGATTCTAATTCAGGATGCTGGACGACCAGAGTCGGCATGAGGTAAGGCTAACCGAATCCGCCTGCGCCTGCAATGGCGGATTCCACCTCACCAGACTCGCTAAACATGATCACGGAGCTATCGACAAAGAGTTTAAGCAACTTTGCAGCCATCGCCTTTTTGTTAGCGAGCGCCTCATGCCCCGCTAAAGAACCAATGTGGAAATGGGAGGCTCAAGACTGCGGCGTTGAAACATCGATTCGTGCCCTGTGCGCCGTCGATGAAAAGGTTTGCTGGTTCGGAACCGCGAAGGGCACCATTGGCCGGACGATTGACGGTGGCAAGACGTGGAAACGTTTTGTCGTGGCAGGTGCTGAGGATGTCGAGTTCCGGGACGTTGAGGCATTCGATTCAAGTCGCTGTATCGCCATGAGTGTTGGCGAAGGCAAGGCGTCGCAAATTTACCGAACCACTGACAGCGGCGAGAGCTGGAACCTCGTATTCCAGAACAAAGCGCCGAATGGGTTCTTCGACGGCATGGCGTTCTGGGACGAGCAAACCGGAATTCTCGCCGGCGACCCAGTGGACGGACGCCTCGTAGTCCTGCGAACGGCCGATGGCGGAGCAACGTGGCAGCCGGTCGATTCCACCCCGGCGATGAAGGAGGGAGAAAATGCGTTTGCGGCGAGTGGAACACATCTGGCTGTGGCACCGGGCGGGCACGTATGGGTCGGAACGGGTGGCGTCGCCGCGCGGGTATTCCATTCAACTGACTTCGGAAAGACTTGGGCGAGAGCGGACACGCCAATGATCGCAGGAGAACCATCGACGGGGATCTTTTCCATCGCATTCAAGGATACCCAGCACGGCTTCGCGGTAGGAGGTGACTACACAAAAGAAGCCGCAGGCGAGCGAAACGCTCTCTGGACATCGGACGGTGGCAGTTCATGGGCATTGCTTCACGGCACAGGCGACGACCGTCCATCCGTCTTCTCATTTCGATCCTGCGTTCGCTGCGTTCCCGATTCGAATCTGGTCATCGTCGCAGGCCCAGACGGTTGCAATGTGTCCCGTGACGACGGGAAGACCTGGGCCGCTTTCGGGGATCAAGGTTTCCACACGCTGAGCGTGGGAGGAGGATTGAACGCGATCTGGGCTGCGGGCGCAGACGGTCGTATCGCGCGCCTCAGGTGAGCGCTGGGAATTGTGCAGCATTCGCACCGCACGATTTCGGAATCCGGGAAAAGAGATCACTTTCTCCACCTGGGCGAGTGGCGACCGTGCCCGAGAGCGCCATCGTTGGTTCTTGCATGAAACGGCATGGGCCAATTCTTCGCGCACACTCAACGCGTTATCCCCACACTCGCAGCAGCTGCGTTCGCTGCCCCCGAATCAATCTCACGCCAGAACTTGAACAACTGGTCGAAGTGTCTTTTCTCACGATCCGCTTCTGGAACCTGGAGCAAGGTATCGAAGGCAAAGACAGGATCGGCCTCGATTGTGGCGGTGGCTATACGCAACATTCCTTGATTTCGGGCAGCGCCTGGAGGAAGCCGATGCACCAAGTCACTAACAACACCAAAATCCTGCTGCATGCCAGTATCGAAGACGCTTCTCATTGCGGGCTTGGACAATCGTTCGGGCAACGTCGTCGTCCAGCTTAGGGCGTCTTGAATCGAAACGTCGCGAACCAGGGCAGAGGCAACTTTCTCAACAATGCGGCTTGAGAGTAATGAAGTATGCACTGGATCCTCGATTACGGTTCCGAAAACCGCCAGCGCTGTAGCAGAGTCCTCCCGGGCCAGGGCAATGATTCCAGTTTCGATGGCCACCTTCGCGACGTTTGCATCGCCCGCTTCGAGTGCAGCTTCAATCGTCTCCAGTGGCTGGGTGCCAGCGGCGGAACTCCAGATTTCACCCCTGTAGGCCTTCAACCTGTCGTCGCTCACAGCGGCCAACGCTGCCTCTGGATCGCGCGTAGCCCATGTTCGGAGCAAATTTGACAATGCCTCGCTATGTGGAGCGTCTGGAGTGGGCTCGACGATGTCGATCACTTCCCGCTCGAAGCCGTCCAGTCGATAAGAAACCTGCGCGAGAATCATCTCAACATCCCCTCCTAGCTTTGCTGCTGCGCTAAGCGCATCCAGAGGCTTGTTCCGCGCCAGCTGACTCAACTTTATTGCGGCCAAGCTCTCCTCCAATTCAACCTGGGTTCCATGCTGCCCAGCGAACTCGATAGCCGCAGCCTCATCCGTCTCTCCCAGCCGCTTTGCAAATTCCAGCACTGCGTTTTGCCGAACTCCCGCATCGGCAATCTCAGCAGCCACCTGATTTGCTACGGCCACGCTGACACCAGTGGGCGCTTCCAGCAGCAAGGCGAGCGACTTGTCGCGAGCCGTGGAAGATCGCAGTTTCAACAGCTCGGATAAGGTTGCCCGAGGGTCCTGCCGGAATGCCCCCACCACAGGAAGATCGTATCCCCACTCGAAATCCTCATTCGATAAGAGCAATCTGATAGCCTTCGGAAAATCTACGGAACCCAGTTCCTGAAGCAGTCGGCTGAACGTCTGTCGTCGTTCACCTTCATCTTCGATGTCTCGGATCCTGGTAGCGGCATGATCGGGATCCGTGAGCGCAATCGACAGGAGTGATGGCCCGGCAAGCCTTTCGTTGAGACGCTTCCTGAGTTCTGGCGATGCCTCACTTTCGAGATGCGCAGTCAGTGTGTCCAGCGCGCTTTCGGGAATCCCTTCCACAACGCCTTTGAGGAAATCGATCCTATCCTGCGGGGCGTCGGGTAGGAAGGACAATACCCGCTCTGGAAGGTTCATCCCCAACACTGATCCCGCGATCTCCAGTGCACGAGCACGCGTAGCAGCGTGTTCGCCATCCAGGGACAAGCAGAGCGCCATCACTTTGTCCGGAGAAGCTTCAGCAAGCCTGCGGACTAGCGCTTGAAATCGTCCGTCATAAGAGAACATGTATGCCTCAGCTGCCGACGTGAACTGCATCGCGAGTTCAAACACCTGCCACTCGTCCATCGATTGAAGACGCAGGTAGAGTGGAAACGAGAAAACACGCCCACGGCCGAAACCTGCCAGTTCATCGACCGTCACCACTTCCGGTGTCCGATGCTCGGCAGGAGAAATTTCTCCCGAAGCCGCCGCTGTTGTTAGATGCTTTGGCTCGGTTCGATAGCCGACGACGAACATTGCGACAAACGCGATGCCTCCTGCGATGCTCCAACATGGGTTGAAGTTTTGCCTACTCATGACTGCCGATGGAATCCAGGTTACTGAAGCGTTTCACCATTTCGACTGGCAGCTGTGACTGCTGGAGCATCTGCCGGGCAATGTCAGGATCCACCGTGCCTAACTTTTGAATCGCTCCGTTCAATGCCCTGGCTCTGAGTTCCAGTGGTTCAAGGCGGAGGGCCCAGGATGCAGCAGCGGCAGGGTCGAATTCCGCCCACGAAGAGACCGCATTCTCCACCGCCTGAGCACGCATACCCGATGCCGCAATTTGATTCGCCCATTCACTCGCAACTTCCCCTTCACCCGGCAATGCTGCCCATCTCGCGGCAAATCGAAGCGACTTCTGTATGCCACTGGCGGTGGGAGGGAGATCCGAAAGAACATCCGTGGTAGTGGCAACACTCCTGAACATCTGTGGATCCTTCTCGTAATCCACCCACGTTTCAAAGCCCCGCATGCCAGCCTCTGATCGGGGCAGTGCTTTCAAGGAAGCAAGGTCCGTTGGACTCCGATATTCCCAGTAGCGTTCGACGAAACGAGTCGATTCCGTCGTCCCTAGGAATTCTTCAAGAATTTTCCGAGCACTTACGAAGCGGTAATCATCGCTGGTGTTGAACACCCCGAGCGCAACGTCTTTCGCCACCGCGGTCGCTTCCTTGTCGCCTTCTGGTCGAGCCCGAGCCCAATTCAACGCCTGCTCAGGTAGAAACCTACCGAGTTGCGAAATTTCCAGAGCACCAGCTTCAAGCAATTTCTTCGCCAACGGAAGAGGATCTGTAGCGGCATTCAAAATCGTCCAGATTCTTCCAGTTCTTGTACGTTCGTCTTGATCTGCGAGCGCAGTTTCAAGCGCTGCGTCGGGATCATCCTTCACCAACTGCGCAAAGATCCCTTCCTTCGCTTCACCCATCCGGCTTAGGAAAAGTTGGGGCTCGGCGTCATCCAGCGCCTGACCTGCGGGAGACTCCCGGGCCGCCGCCATCGCTTCAAGCAAAGCCTGGCCGTCAAATTTTTGAAAGATCGAGGTGTCCTCAATGACCCAGCGGCTTTTCAGATTACCGAAAACAGCAAGCACCCGCTCAGGTTCCGATTGGTAGAGCGACGCCAACGCCGTGGACAGGAGTCCTTCGAGATCAAGGTCATCGTCATCGCCGCGCAAGATCGCACGCTCCCACTCGGCACCTGCCAGCAGATCTTCCACCGCGATCCATGGCGCGCGGCGAATGAGCGCATCATGCACACGATCGTAACCGGGAAAAACGCTCGTTCCGTATTGCCGCCATGCGATGTCTCGGTATTGCTGGGCCAGTGATCGAAGATTCGCGATTGGCATCGTCTCCAGTGCCTCAGCCAGCTTGAGATCAAATGCAGGAAGTGGTAATTCCTCGCTCCACTCAAGCACATCAAGAGCTTCCACCGTCGCCTTTCCAACGTGCCAGTCCGGCACCGCAACCTCAGACGTGGGCTTGATCTCTGACAGCTCGACTCCGCTGGAAGGCCTGGCCCACTTACCCCCAATGAACCCAAGCGCTGCAAGAGCTCCGATCGCTGTCACTTTGCCAATGGCTCCTCCCATTTGTCCAGTCTAGCGATGGCCAGGATCAGCTGTCAATCTTCCTGATCGTTCAGATCGCTCAGGGCTTCCAGCAGTTTGATTTCCCGTTTCGCCCGGGCGATGATTCCTGGCGGAGATTTCTGTTCGAGCATTCCCCTGATCATCCTGTAGTTGATTGAATATGCGGAATTGACAAAATCTTTATTGTTTTGTTAGAAAGCAGACGCAAGCGGTTCAAGATTAACTCATTTTATCGGCTGCACCGCCTGTTTTCAAAAATGACACCTTCTGGTTCGAAACGCATCCATGGGAGCCATGCCAGCCACGTGAGCCATTGGAGAAGGTCGCTGGCTACCCGGCTGGCTGCAGCGTGGGCGATTTCACTCGGGGCTGCGGTTGGGCTTTCGAGTTGGTTCATGCACCGGGATGCGGACCAGCGCCTGCGCGACAGCCTGCGTCAGGAGATTGGCCAGGATGCGAGTGAAATCCGGGTGAAGCTGGAAGCATGGGTGGAAGGGTTTGAGGGCGACGCGCGATCTTGCGCGGAATCGCCGCTGGTGTTCGAGTTTCTTAACAAGAGGAACACGGACGAAGAGGGACGCTGGCGGCAACTGCTGGAAGGTGAGTTTCGCTCGATGCTGACTGGCAAGGCGGCCTATGTGCAAATGCGGTTGCTGTCGACGAATCCGGGCGAAGAAGGGCAGGAGCTGGTAAGGATTGATCGCACCGAAAGCGGACCGCAGGCGACACCCCGGGAGCGGCTGCAGAGCAAGGCAGATCGATCCTACTTTCAAGATGCGCTGGCTCTGGTGCCGGGTGAAATTTATCTTTCGGAGATCAACCTCAACCGTGACTTTGGCCGCATCACGGAGCCTCACATTCCGACTATGCGCGCTGCGGTCAAGATCGGCGGTGCTGCTGAGGGTGCTGCGATTCTGGTGATCAATGCGGACATGCGCCCGGTGTTTGAGGAGGTGCGCCAGCTGGCGTCGCCTGCCGCCAATGTCCGGTTGTTCGACTCCGCAGCCAACTACCTGCTGCACCCGGATGCTGGCGCTACCTTTGCTGCGGATCTGGGTAGCGGGCTGCGCCCGGACGATGAATATCCCGAGCTGAAGACGGCGGACTCTGTTACGGAAAAAGGCAGCTGGCTGCGCGATGGAAGTTCCGGTGGCGAGCTTGCGCTTGCCACGCGGGTCGACCTGATGGCGTCACCAGTGCGTACCATCACCCTGCTCGTTTCCCTGCCTGGCGAGGCCTGGTACCCGGCGTTGCGGAACTCCCACCAGCGTGCGCTGTGGGCGACCGCGCTTGCCGCATTGGCGGGCATTGGCGTGGCGTTTCTGGTGTCACTGCCGTTCACCAGCCAGCTCCGGCGTTTGTCCTCCGCGCTGCGTGAGTTCGATGCCAGTGGGGTGCCGGAGCCGCTGCCTGAGGCGGGCAAAGATGAGGTGGGCATGGCGATCGAGCGCTTCCGGGAGATGGCGGGCAAGGTGCGGGAGCAGGTTGAGCACCTTGAGGCATCGCGGCGGGAGGCCGAGGAGGCAAATGCATCGAAGGAGGAATTCCTGGCGGTCATGAGCCACGAAATTCGCACCCCGATGAACGCGGTGGTCGGGCTGATTCGCGCACTGGAAACCAACCAGCCGTCCGCCCATCAGTTGCCCATTCTTGCGTCCCTGCGATCGTCGGCAACGAACCTCATGACGCTGCTGAATACTGCTCTGGACTACACGCGCCTGCGGGAGGGTGTCATTGACTACACAGTCGACGATTTTGACGCAGCGGGTTTAGTGAGAGAGGTGGGGCAATCGTTCCGGCCGTATTCGATGGCAAAGCAGCTGGAGCTCACGGTGGACGCACCGGAGAAACTGATGGTAAGCGGAGATGCCGTGCGCTTTCGCCAGATCATCAACAACCTGGTGGGCAATGCAGTGAAGTTTACCGATGAGGGGAGTGTCAGGGTTTCCGTGGAGCATGCGGACGGCTGCCTCAGCTGTACCGTGAGTGACACCGGCGCGGGAATCGCAAGCCAGGATCAGGCCGAGATATTCAAGCCGTTCGTTTCCTTAAAGTCAGGCAGCCATCCCGCCGAACCCGGATCGGGCCTGGGCTTGACGGTATCGAAGCAACTCGTCGAACAGCAGAACGGCGAACTGACTTTGGAAAGCAAGATCGGTCAGGGAACGTCATTCACAGTGCGGCTCCCTTATGCACGCGCGACACGAGTGATGCCTGCAGCAGCTGGCTCAAGCACGAAAACCCAGCCCGCGATTCAGGACAAACTCCGCATTCTTTATGTCGAGGACGTGGCCTCGAATCAGCAGGTGATGGCATTGACGCTCGAAGGCACTGGCACCGATCTCACCTGCGCGGGCACCGGTGCGGAGGCGCTCGAGGTGCTCGAACAGCAATCCTTTGATCTGATTCTTCTGGATCTCCAGCTGCCTGACATGACTGGCTACGAGTTGGCCGATGCCCTGCGCGTTTCTCATCCATCCACCCCGCTGATCGCAGTGACCGCCCAATCCTCTGACAAAGCTGCGCGGCGCTGTCTGGAGGTTGGCATGGTCGCAGTGGTGCTGAAGCCTTTTTCGGCGGAGGAACTGTTCGGCGCGATTTCAAAGCACACAAGGCGCAGCTTTGAGGACGAGTTGCTTTCTCTGCACCTCGACGATCCCGCGCGATCAAAGGCGCTTGCTGCGACGATGGCGGGCGAGTTCCGGGCAGCGGCTGAGACTCTGGCCTCGCTGCAAAAGATTCCTGCAGGGGAGGAGACCATTGAAAAAATCCGCAGCCTCCAGCACAAACTGAAGACGGCAGTGGTGCGTTTCGGACTGGTACAGCTCGAAGCCGTGCTGGGGCAGCTGACAGATTCTCACCAAAACCATGAGGAACGGCTGCAGGAAGCCGTGCGGCTCATGGAGGCCACGGCCAGCGATCTGGAGCAGTGGTCGCGGCGTGAGCCCTAGCCGGTGGTCACCGATCACACTTTGCATGAAGGGGAAAAGTTTCCAAAAATAGGGGACATGAATAACAGGACTTAAATGACGTGATAACAAAGGCATGGTCGTGCGTAGAGTTTAACAGGCACAGTGCCTGCATTAAGTAACCATTAAATAACTCATTTGAAACCATGCAATTACGTTCCATTATCTGCGCAGCTGCTTTTGGAGTCGCGATCCAGCCATGTCTGGCCGACGATGCCAACCTCCCCGTAACCAAGGCCGCTCAGGACGCGCTTACGCCGACTGCGGTGCTCGCTGATCTTGCCAAGGGTAATCAGAATTTCGTTTCAGGGAAGTTGAGTGAACCCAACGTAAAGGCCAGAATAAAGGCGGCGACAAAAGGCCAGTATCCGAAGGCCTATATTCTCTCCTGCATCGATTCGCGAGTCCCAGTGGAACAGGTCTTTGACCAGCAACTGGGCGATATTTTCGTTGGACGGGTAGCCGGAAACATTGAGAACTGCGACCAGCTTGGTTCAATGGAATTTGCTGCGGCTGTGTCGGGGGTGAAGGTAATCATGGTTCTCGGTCACGAGGCCTGCGGTGCTGTGAACGGAGCTTGCGACCATGTGGAAATGGGCAACCTGACCGGATTGCTGGAAAACATCACTCCGGCGATCAAGGCTGTGAAAGGCCACGACGCCGAGGGGAGGACTTCGAAGAACGAAGAGTTCGTCGGCGAGGTCGTTGAACAAAACGTTCGCCAGACAGTAGCGGATATCCGCAAGCGCAGCGAAGTTCTCGCGAAGCTGGAGAAAGAGGGGAAAATCAAGATCGTTGGCGGTGTCTACTCGCTTGAGACGGGTGCTGTTGCAGTGCTGGACTAGTTTCCCCCAAAGCGAAAAATCACACCGACGCGCCGGGGATTGATTTCCGGGCGCGTCTTTTTAATGTCCGAATGCCCAGCAAGCGTGCAGCCCAACGAGCCAACGAGGGTAGAGACGTGACAACGAACGGGCATGGCTTAGACTGGCAATCTCATGGGTATTCAAAAATTCAGGGAAATGATTCTCGTCGGGCTCATCATACTGGCTTCGATGTTCAACATGCGATCCAGTCAAGCGGAGGAGGCAGCATTTCCTTCCACTTTCAACTGGACCCACTGGCGCGGGGCAAATGTGCAAGGTCATGCGGATCCTGCGATCACAGGTTTGCCCGAACGCTGGAGTGAGACGGAGCATGTTGCCTGGAAAACCGAGCTGCCCGGGCGCGGCTGGTCGTCGCCGGTGATCTGGGGAAAGCAGGTCTGGATGACGGCAGCGATCGAGACTGAAACCTCTGAAGAGGAAGCGAAGAGCCGGCTTGCGGCAAACACTGGTGGACAACCTCTCACCCTGCTCGGTGAGGTAGAGTTCCTGGCTCTGTGCGTCGACCTGGAGACGGGCGGGCTGCTGCACAAAGTATCACTCATGGTCGAGCAGGATCCGCAGTGGGTGCACCAGCTGAACAGCTACGCTTCTCCAACACCAGTGATCGAAGAGGGCAGGCTGTATTGTCATTTCGGAACGTTCGGCACCGTCTGCGTCGACACTGCAAAGGCCGAGGTGCTATGGCGCAATCGCGAGCTGAAGCTGATGCATGAAAACGGACCGGGCAGTTCTCCTGTATTGTGGAAGGACAAGGTGATCTTCCACTGCGATGGCAGCGATGTGCAATTCGTCGCGGCGCTCGAAACCGCAACCGGCAAGCTCGCATGGAAGACGGAGCGCAGTGGAAAATTGGACCCGAATCCCCAGCTCAAGAAAGCCTACGCCACACCAGTGATCGCCGGGTACCCCGGCGGCCCGCAATTGATCTCGCCCGGGGCCGACTGGCTCTATAGCTACGATCCAGCGACGGGAAGCGAACTGTGGAAGCTCAGTTACGAAAAGCTGGGGTTCTCCAATGTGGCCCCGCCCATCATCGGCGATGGTATGCTCTTTCTTTCCACTGGATTTATGAAGTCAGAGATTCTCGGCATCACATACGATGGATCCTCTGCGCCGAAAATTGCATGGCGCTACGAACGCAACGTGCCGACCACGCCAGCGCCTGTCCTCGTCGGGAATGAACTCTATTTCGCCAGCGATCAAGGTGGACTGGTGACATGCCTCGATGCAAAAACCGGCGAACGCCACTACCGCGAACGCATCGCCAGCGGCAACTACAGCGCCGCGCCCCTCTACGCCGATGGCAAGCTCTACTTCTTCAGTCGCGAAGGCGAAACCACAGTGGTCAAGCCCGGCACCGGTTTTGAGATCCTGGCGAAAAGTGAGCTGAGCGGTAAAATCTTCGCCACCCCCGCCGCTGTGCCAGGAGCATTATTTCTGCGGACGGACTCAGCATTGTACCGGCTTACGGTGAAATGAGTTGATGGGATGCCGTCGCTATTTAAAGCGCTCCTGGTCGTCGTTTTGCAGACGGCTGCGTTTTTGGGTTCGTGGAATCTAATGGCTGCCATTGCCCGCTCGATGGGGAGATTTCCGCGTGAGTTACATTTGGGAGTTACGATTTACTACGGATCCATTTGGATCTTCTGCCTCTTCGTGGCGGCGGGAATTGCAGCCTGGCTGACGGACAGGGCGGCGGTGCGCTGGGGCGTCGTTGTAGCAGGGCTCGCTATCTGGCTTTATTTACTCTCTCCTTCGTTCGTTGCGAGACCGTTCTCCATGCCGTTGTTTTTCGTTCTCGGGTCAACCATTCTGATTGTCGGCAGCCGATTTATTCGTAGGTATTGCAGCAGGACTCACACAGCTAATCAATGAACCCCGCATACCAGAACGGGCCATCCAATTCTCTTAGATGGCAGTAGAAGAGATCGAACTGGATCTGCCGACGACTTCCGGCTTTGAGCTGCCGGACGCGGTGGCCAGCTATCTGGAAGAGGCGAATCGTCGTATCGATGTGCTCTTCGATACCGAGCGCAATAAGCGCACACCGAAATTTATTCCCAGTGACCCGGAGCTGCTCTACGCGGCGCTGGCAGAGGTCACTGAACGTGATCTGCCGCTGGGCAGAGTCTATTGTGAATGGGGCAGTGGCCTGGGATTGGGAACGTGCATGGCTGCATTGTTAGGGTACGAGGCGTACGGCATCGAAATCGAACCAACGCTGGTAGATGCTTCCCGCGCTCTGGCGGAAGACAGCGGTATCGATGCGCGCATTATCGAAGGCAGTTACATTCCCGAGGGATTCGAATCCTACGGTGGCATGGGCGGCGAAGAGCTGGTGCGCCCGGAACATTTCTTCGGCGGGGACGGTGAATTTTTCGCTCCCTCGTATGAAGGGATGCCTTACACCACGGATGAAATCGACCTCTTTTTCGTCTACCCATGGCCGACGGAGCAGGAATTCATGCTCCAGCTGTTTGATGCCCTTGCCGCAGAAGGTGCCGTCTTCCTGGCCTACTACGGCGACGGCGAAATCTGTTGCTACCGCAAGACTGGGGAAGATTTCGAGTAGTGCGGTTTCGCAACTCGGCCCACGCCACCGGCGATGTGAATGCTGAAGGAGTGCAGCGGCAGCATTCCAACTATTACCCTGGACCTGTGTTTAAAGATTGCTGAATGGCCCTCACTGCCCTCACTAACGTGCTTTACAAGGAACACAGAATGAGCATATGAATCGCTCAAATGAAAATATCGAGTATAGCAGGAGCATTGGTGGGAGGGCTCGTTGGGGCTCTGATCTGGGCAGCGATCAGTTACTTTCTGAACTTTGAGATTGGGTATGTCGCGTGGGGACTTGGGTTCCTCGTCGGGTATCTCTCCACAAAGTTTGGCGGCGACGGCGTCGGCAACGGCATCATGTGTGCCACCGTCGCCCTCGCCAGTATTGTGCTGGGAAAAGGTCTGGCCGTTCACTTTGCATTGAACAAGGAACTCGATGGAATCAAGCAATCGTCCTACGAGGAGTGGAAAGGTGACGCAGTTGCATTCAAGGAAATCAAAGGAGAAGAATCCGAATATTCAACATTCATCGTAGAGCATCATTTCTCAGATGCGGAAACGCCAGACGATGTTCAAGAAGAAGAGCTGGAATACTTCAAATCAGATACCATCCCCCAGTTGGATAAACTGGCCGCAGGTCAATCTATCAGCGATTGGGAAAACAGCTTCGAAGAAAACGCTGGAATCGACACCAATGCCATCGTCGCGAATGGGATCAAAGAAAGCATTGGCGTCCTGGACATCGTCTTTGGCCTATTGGGAATTATGACTGCATTCAAAGTCGGAGGCGGTGCATCCAACGAAGAAGACTAGCAGTGTAGCAGTTGTTATCCATGACCCTGGGCTGGCGCCACGGCTCCTCGCTTTTGTCGTTTCACGCCACCTTCATTCTCCCTAACATCCATCTCGCGAAACCCCTGCTGAGCTTCTGTCGATATTCATTGAATCAAGCGCATTTCGGGCAGACGCCGTAGAATTCGAGTTCGTGATACACCTGACTGAAGCCGGAGGATTTCATGATGTCCTTTTCCAACTTCTTCACCGGGCAACTCATGTCGATGCTCTTGATGGCACCGCACTCGGTGCACACTAGATAGTCGTGGTGCTCGCCGGGAATGAGCAGGGCAAAGTAAGCCGAGCGCTCGTGCAGACCAAGCTTGCGGACGAGGCCTTGTTCCAGGAGTTTGATCACCAGGCGGTAGACCGTCGCCTGGTCGCACTGTTGCTCCAGGGCAGGTTTGGTCGCCAGTTCGTGAATAGTGACGGGTTTGCCAGCGGTCGCCATTTCCTCAATCACGAGTTCCAGCGCCCGGGTACGCCGCATTCCTCGCTCGCGCAAGGTAGCGATGCATTTGGCTACGTATGCCTTGATTTCAACGGGTTGCATGTCAGTGACCATCTCCTATACCTTGGGAGACAAGGTTGCAATGGTGTCCGTGATCACGGTGAGAATCAATAGAAATACCCGGGAAGAACAGGCTTACGGTCGCAAGTCATCCCGTGGCTGTCCCGATTTGACCACATTCGGTGCCATTCTGCGCATCGCTGTATGGGAGAACGCCGCGGAGATCCCGAAATCGCCACATCGGAGACTTGGCACGGCGGTTGCTGAGTAAGTCGTTGATCCAAGTGATCGCAGCCTGACCGGTGAATCTGAAGTTTCGGGGGTTTCTTCAGAGCCGGTCGGGCTGATACTTTTCATACCACCGCTTCTCAGAGACGAGTCGTCCCTAACTGAACAACTCGCCGATCAACTTCCCGCCTTTCACCAGCGGCACCGGGCGTCCGGCTTTGTCGTGAAGGATCTGGCGATGGTCGATACCCATCTTGGTATAGAGCGAAGCGGCGAAGTCCTCGGGAGCGTAAATGTTGTCCGAGGCGTAGGCACCATTGCGATCAGTGGCTCCCACGATTTGCCCTCCGGGGATGCCCGCGCCCGCCATGAGCACTGACATGGCATGGGGCCAGTGGTCGCGGCCGCCGCGCTCGTTGATCTTGGGAGTGCGGCCGAATTCCCCTAACACAATCACCATCGTAGTGTCGAGTTGCCCGCGGTCGTCGAGATCGCCGAGCAATGCTGCAATCCCCTGGTCAAGGGGCGGCATGTGCTTGTCGAGAGACTTGAATATCGTTTCGTGATGATCCCAACCACCGTAGTAAACGGTGACAAAGGGCACGCCCACTTCTGTGAGCCGCCGCGCCATGAGCAACTGCTGGCCTACCGTCGTTCGTCCATAGCGTTCGCGCACCTTCGCGTCCTCGCTTGAAATATCGAATGCAGCCTGCGCTTTGTCAGACGTGATCAGCTTGATTCCCTGCTGGTAGTGGCTGTCGAAACCGACGGTGGGATCTTCGGCCACCGCATCCGCAATGCGCTTCATGCGGTCGAGCGACGCACGAATGTCCCGCCTCGATCGCGCACGCCCTTCACTGATGCCGCGCGGCAGCACGACGTCGCGCACTTTGAAACCGTCACTGTTCGGATTTCCCTCGATGATGAAGGGCGCATGTTCCGCTCCCAGAAAGTTGGGCCCGCCTGAGCGCGACTGACGCGGCAGCGAGACGTAGGCAGGCAGGCCATCGGTGACGCCCCGCTCATGCGACACCATCGACCCGTAGGACGGATGAAAGGTGACGAATGCCCCGCAGTTGACTGGCACCGGAGTGGGTGCGCCGGTCATCATGTAATGGTTGCCGCCGCCGTGGTTGGGATCCTTGTGACATATCGAGCGGACGACCGTGAATTTGTGAGCCATCTTCGCCATGTGCGGGATCGCCTCGGAAAAATGCACGCCCGGCACGCTGGTACGGATGGGTTTGAAGTCGCCACGAATTTCGGCTGGAGCGTCCGGTTTGGGATCGAACGATTCGTGATGCGTGGGCCCGCCATCCAGCCAGACCAGGATGCAGCGAACATCATTGGGCGATTTTCCTGCTGCTTTTGCCGTAGCCGCCCGCGCCTGCATCAGAGTCCCGAGCCCGAGACCACCCATGGCTCCCAGTCCGATTTGAAGAAAGTCCCGGCGTGGCATGCCAGCGCAGTTGGAGTGCAATGTTCTCATAGGCGAATCGACTTAGGTAGGATCGCAGCCGACACGGGATAGGGCAAGTGGGGATGTGCTTGGTTCCCCGGGTTGGCCAACAACTTATCAGATGAGAATCGCACAATCGTGGATAGACTGACGCATGGACGACCTCCTTTCCCTTGACCTCTCTTTCAAGACGCTGGCGGTGGCGCTGGTGCTTCTGTTTGCCATCAAGGCGTTTGTAAAAGGCGTGTTCCGACAGGTGTGGGGGATGATCTGCCTGGCACTTGGGGGAGTTGCGGGTTACTTCATTTTTCAAAATGGCAGCGACTGGCTGAGTGGGATCATTGATCATCCGAGCGGAAACACCGTTCTTGGCGCAAGCATCGTCGGGGGCGGGGCGGTGTGGATGGGGGGCAAAGGGATCGTGCACAAAATTTACCAGGGCCTTTCCGAATCCAGTTCTGAGCGCACGATTACTGGACGTCTTGTCGGATCGTTACTGAGTCTGGCACCCACGAGTTTTCTCGTATGGGTGATCGCTACGGTGCTGCGGCTTACAGGAACAATGTCCGAGATGAGCCATCTCGATTCCGCTGTTCGGGCGGAGGATGGCACACCTGCTGCGGAAATCGGGTGGGTCGCGCAATTGCGTCAGGAACTGGATCGCGGCTGGTTCGGTGACTTGCTCAAGAAAACCGATCCTTTTACCACCGAGGCCGGGCATCAACTTGCATCGTTGCTCGTGCTCTACAACGACTCCGATGCATGGGCGCGTCTCAAGGCTTCGCACCCGGAGATCGCAAAGCTGCTCGACAACGAAAAGATCCAACGCGTACTCAACGACAAGGAGGTGCGCAACTCGGTCGCCTTTTCCCAGCATGCATCACTGCTCCTGGAGCCGGATGTGCAGAAGGCAGCGGAAGATCCCGAAGTGGCCAGGCAGCTGACCTTCCTCAACATTCAGGAAACTGCCGAAGACGTCCTCTACGAGCCTGCTCCAGAACACCCGAGGGATGGCGCTGGCAAAAGATTCCTGCGCCGCCTCTCTGGACGCGGCAGATTCTAGACAGTAAAAACAGCAAACCAATGGGAGCCCTTCTCGCACTGTTCTTAATCGCTACTGTCTCGCTGGTTCTCGTGCGGGTGGGCACGGCCGCGCTGATGATGACAGGGATCGACAGGGATACCGCGAGTTTTCAATCCTACTCCGCTTTCTTCGGCGTCGGTTTCACTACTTCTGAGGCAGAGCTGGTCGTGAACCACCCAGTGCGTCGCCGCATCATTCGCGATCTGATTCTGGCTGGGAATATCGGACTTACTTCAGCTCTGGCGACGTTGGTCGTGACCTTTGTGCAGACCACCACGACCACGCAGGTGCTGCAAATGGTGGGCCTCATTGCCATCGGAGGTTTTCTCATTTACATCCTTACGCGCATCGGCCTGCTCAATCGTGCACTTGATCACGCCATCCGGGTATCACTGGAGCGGGCAGGTGTGGTGCACGCGCTCGACTACGAACTGCTGCTCCGGGTGCGGGCGGGCTACGCAATTTCGGAAATGGAGATCGAGTCCGACTGCAGGCTTGCGGGTCTAACACTCCGACAATCACGCCCCGCCGATATGGGGATCATCGTGCTTGGCATCAACAAGGCGGATGGCAGCTTCAAAGGGGCACCAGGTCCGGAGGATCTCATCGAAGTGGGCGACGTCACCGTCATGTATGGCCGCGACAAAGACGTGGAGCAAATCCGGGCCAGGCAGCACACCTGATCACCCATTACTTACCAAGGTCACCAGGTGCGCAGCTGCTCGGGGAACAGGCAGTCGTCGCAATCGCTCTCATCGTCCATGCAGAAATCGTCGTAGACCTGCAGCAGCGCCTGCTGCTGGTAGACAAAGCCGGTGAATTCGGCCGCGTCCGGTCGGCGCCCCATCAGGCGGATAACGGCCCGGCGCGACTTTTCATTTTCCAGTGTTCCGCGCAGCGCGCAGTAGCCATCCCATGCCGCCTCATTGTGCGGAACTACCAGCGGATAGGCGATGTTTGCCAGAATCTCCTTGCTGCGCGTTCCCCCTACCAGGGCCATCGGCCTGGCAGCCTGCTTTGAAGTGAGCGTGTAGTGATTGTCCCAGTACGTGTGCCCCAGGCTGCCTAACACTTTGACAAATGCCTTGCGGTCAAATGATGCCGCAGCCGATTCCCAGAGATGCCGGAACACGCGTTGTGATTCACGCACCAGGCAGGCCAGCGCCGCCACCCGCCGCTGCGGATGATTCACCGGACGACTGCCGGAAAACCGCCAGCCCAGATCGATGCCCTGAAATTCCGCCCGGTGCTTCCACCACGTTTCCCATAGGCCGCGCAGGTAGCTCCGCGTTTCGTCAGAAGCATCCTCAAAGACCCGCGTTTCGAGAAATCCCGCCAGTCCGAACAACAACGCTTCACCCGTGTCGGGATGCGCACGCAGTCCACTCAGCGGCAGGCGTTGCGCCAGCACCGTCATCGGAAGTCGATTCCTCCGATAGCCAAAAGCCTCTGCAAACGCCTGATACAGCATTTCCGACTCACCATGTATCTCAGCAATCCGCCGCAGACGCCGCCCTTTTGTCTTCAGCCGAAACCGCGCTGCCGACGTGAGTAATTCGTTGATCTTAGATGCCGCCATTTCCTGAAGCGGAGCGGAGCAACGGCCACTCCGCGCTTCAGGCACGATCCCGGTCGGCCTGGCACTGAGCGTCGACAAATCCAGCTGCACCTGCGGCACCTGGACGTGATCATCCGTCCGCGTGAAGAACTGCCCGCCGCCGTGGTGGTCGATGAACAAGTGGAGCACCACATTGCGATAGGCCCGGTTCTCGCCGTGCCCGTGGTGCTCCCAGTCGCGGAGGTTTGTGTCCAGCTCGATGCTGCCGCGCACCGGCTCGCCGTTCCCTAACAAAACCACCGCATCCGTAAAATCCGGGCCCGCCGAATGATTCCAGTGTCCGAACTGCACGATCCGCACCGGTTGCCCGCAAGTGGTCACGAAATCCCTGCCAAAGTCGCCCGCAAACCAGCGGCTCTGCAGTTCCAGCTCCGATGGAGGAAGCGACAGGAACATCTCGCCTTCCTCCCGCAGTCTCGTATCGCCTAGCACCTCCGCTCGCAACCGCCGGTAGAGTTCTGCATCGTTATAAGTTACTGATTTCACAACACTAGCGATGACAGATTCAGGCAAGACATGTCAATTCCGAACGTTGGCTGAATGCCGTTAGGGGAGCCGGCAAGGTATTGTTGGTCCGGCGTTCTCGCATGGTTTCATCGGAGGGCTGTGCGTGGGGAGTAAGTGTAGGCGGAGGATCTCCTGTCGGCTTTGGCGGCATCACGGGCATCACGGCAGGGTTTACGCAAGTAGCGATC